>NZ_BSEF01000005.1:0-303726 GCF_027925545.1 Sphingobium sp. BS19 | reverse complement strand
GGTCCAGACTGTGTGAAAACGCGTCAGATGTGGTATGGTGGTCCAACGTTTTGGGGGATCATATGGGTCGCTTCATTTCTGGTGCTGATCGCAAACAAACCACGCTATTTCCGCCCTGCGTAGATGACTGGATCGGGGAAGATAATCCGGTTCGAGTGATTGATGCATTTGTCGATGCGCTCGATCTGTTGGGACTGGGATTTGAGGGCGTGGAGCCTGCTGCCACGGGCCGGCCCTCTTATCATCCGTCGGTTTTGCTCAAGCTCTACATTTACGGATATTTGAACCGGGTGCAGTCGAGCCGTCGTCTTGAGCGCGAGGCCGATCGCAATGTCGAACTCATGTGGCTGGTGGGTCGGCTTGTCCCTGATCACAAGACGATTGCGGATTTCCGTCGCGACAATGGCGTAGCGATCCGCCAAGTCTGCAGCCGTTTCGTCTTGCTTTGCCGGGAGATGAGCCTGCTCACGAGTGGAAGCGTCGCAATCGACGGCAGCAAGTTCAAAGCCGTCAATAATCGCGATCGCAACTTCACCAAGGCCAAGCTGGCGCGGCGCCGGGAACAGATCGAAGAGAGCGTCACACGTTATCTTGCCCAGCTCGACACGGCTGATCGGCATGAACCAACGGACGTGCTGGCTGCAAAAACGACGCGCCTGAAAGAGAGGATCGCCAAGCTCGAGGGGGAGATGAAACGTCTCGACGGACTGGAGGAGCAGATGCTGGCTGCATCAGATCAGCAGATATCCTTGACCGATCCAGATGCCCGCTCAATGGCCACCAGCGGCCGGGGAACTGGGATGGTCGGCTACAATGTCCAGATAGCCGTCGATACCGAAAACCACATCATCGTCACGCATGATGTGACGAATATCGGCAATGATCGCGCTCAACTCACCCGAATGTCGACGAAAACGAAAGCGGTGCTGGAAAAGGACCGGCTCGAGGTTGTCGTCGATCGTGGCTACTTCTCTGGCGTGGAAATACTGGCAAGTGAACAAGCCGGTGTGACGGTCACAATGCCAAGGCCGATGACCTCTGAAGCCAAAATGGCTGGGCGGTTTGGAAAACAAGACTTCATCTATCTCCCCGAGCAGGACGCTTATCGCTGTCCAGCGGGCGAAACTCTCAGCTACCGGTACACTCGCGAAGAAGGGGGACTGACGCTAAAACGCTATTGGGCAAGTGTCTGTGCAAACTGCTCGATGAAGGCGCAATGCACGCCGAGCAAACAGCGCCGTGTCTCCCGATGGGAGCATGAAGAGGTGATCGAAGCGATGCAGCATCGACTGGATGCAAATCCTAACGCTATGCGCATACGACGCCAGACCGTCGAACATCCCTTTGCCACCCTGAAGGCCCGAATGGGCTACACGCACTTCCTCACAAAGACGAAACCGCGCGTCTCAACCGAGATGGCGCTCCATGTCCTCGCTTACAACTTGACCAGGGTGCTCAACATCATGGGTAGTAAGGCAATCCTCAAAGCCATCGCGACCTAAAGGCAAGGCTGCGCCCAACTCGCGGCAATGCGGTTTTGTGAAATGAACTCCCTTCTCAAAAACACCGTTCCAGCGTTTTCACACGGCCTGGGTCGGCGTCCGCCGCGTTTTACCGTTTCACCAGCCCGATTTCGACAAGCCGTTCATGCAGATAATCATGCGCTGAAATCGGCGCTTCGCGTACCGGATTTTCCGCCGTCACGCATTGCGGCAAGGCTTCGATCATGAAGTCGGGCCGCAGATGCAGGAAGAAGGGCATGGAGTAACGCGAAACGCCGCGACGCTCGGGTGGTGGGTTGACGACCCGGTGACTGGTCGACGGTAGAACGTGATTGGTCAGCCGCTGCAGCATGTCACCCACATTGATGACGAGCGCGCCTTCAGGGGGCGTCACTGGCAGCCAGTTGCCATCGCGGTCCAGTAATTGCAGCCCGCCTTCCTCCGCACCCAGCAGCATCGTGATCAGGTTGATGTCCTCATGCGCCCCTGCGCGCACGCCGGGGGCGTCGGGCGACACGGGTGGATAATGAAGCAGGCGGATAATCGAATTGCCGTCGCGCACGGGATCGGCAAACCAGTCCTTTTCCAGACCCAGATAGAGTGCAATGGCCGACAGCAACTGCAATCCGACGCGATCGAACTCGGCAAACAAACGGGTATAGGTGCTACGAAAGCCGTCTATTTCGCTCGGCCAGATATTGGGCGGCATCGTGCCCGCCAGCGGGCTGCCTTCGGGAAGATCGCGGCCCACGTGCCAGAACTCTTTCAGATCGTTCTCGCTCGCACCTTTGGCGATCTCGGTGCCATAGGCTGTATAGCCCCGCTGCCCGCCGCCACCGGGTACGAGATACGCGCGCTTGGTCGCTTCAGGCAATGCGAAGAACGCCTTTGCGTTGGCCCATGCGTCCGCCACCAGCGCCGCGTCCATCCCGTGATCGCGCACCATCGCAAAGCCGAAGCGCTGAAAAGAAGCGCCGAAGTCCCTCGCGAAATCGGCGGAGGCGCCGTCTTTCAGCGAAAGAACGGGAATGGCATCAAGTACGGACTGCAACACGATAGGACTCCTTATATCCTATCGGTTTAGCCAAAGAGAGTGCGGCTGTCATCCGATCCCGGCTTGATTCCAGCGGCCTTGCTGTCGCAAGGGGAGCGAACCCTCGTTCAACCCAGAAGCGGAAACCCGATGCAGTATTGGCTGATGAAATCCGAACCCGATGTGTTTTCCTGGGACGATCTCGTCGCCAAGAAGAAGGCGGAGTGGGATGGTGTGCGCAATCATCAGGCGCAGGCGCATATGAAGGCGATGCGTAAAGGTGACCAGGCGCTGTTCTATCACAGCAATATCGGGCTGGAAGCGGTCGGCATCATGGAAATCGTCGAGGAAGCCGCGCCCGACAGTACCGACGACACCGGCAAGTGGATCGCCGTGCATGTCGCACCGGTGCGCAAATTGCCGCAGGGCGTTACTCTCAAAGCGATCAAGGCGGACCCTGCACTGGCGGGCATGGCGATGATCCGCCAGTCACGCCTCTCGGTATCCCCGGTCTCGGCGCAAGAATTCAGACATATCTTGAAGATGGCAGGCGAATAAGGCGCATACAGCGATTGCATGAAGCGCAATTGCTTCTGCGCCCTTTGCGATTGCGAGCATATTGCGATGCAGCAATAACGCGCCCAACATAACAAAACAGAGCGTAAGAGGTGTTTGTCGGGCATTCCAAAGGAGAAATTCGATGCGAATGCTGTCCAAAATTGTTCTTTCCGCGCTGGTCCTTTCCGTGGCTGCGCCTGCCCTTGCCGAAGACGCTGCCAAGGAGCGTTTCGTTCATGAAGGCTACACCTATGTCTATCAGGTGAAGTCCATCAAGGACGGCAAGCTCATCTCTGGCACACGCTATCCGGGTGCAACGGCGTTCCAGCTCAAGGTGGCTGGCGACAAAGTGAGCGGCACGTCGGGCGGTACCAAGGTCGCGTTCAACGTGGCCGAAGCGCGCGGCGCGGTTGCCGAAAAGAAGTAAGCTGCGGTAGACATCCTGTCTCCGCAACTATCGAAAAGGGCGGCTCCTTGCGGGGCCGCCCTTTCTCGTTGAAGCTGATGCCGAGGAATTTTAGCGGCAGCGGCGCTTGCTGTCGATTTCCTTGCCCAGCAATGCGCCAGCCGCTGCACCCAGAACCGTGCCGGTGGTGCGGTCGCCGCGAGTGTCGATCGCGCGACCGGCCAAAGCACCGCCAACGCCGCCGACGATGAGTCCGGTCGTGCCATTGCTCTTGCGGCAATAGGTGCGTCCGTCGCGACCGCGCCATTCCTTGTAGCGGTGATCGCGCCGCGCTTCTGCCTGGTCGGTGGGAAGCGCCATGGAGGCGGGGATCGCGATCGACGCCGCTGCCAATGAAAGCATGAATGTACGCATATGAAGTGCTCCTTCCTGTTTTAACTTCGAGCCTTGAACCACTGCCTTATGGGCAAGGTTGCATGAACCTTATACAACGACACACCATGTTGAATTTACGTTGGATTTTGTGCGGTATTCGGCGCGGCGTCCGCGTTTATGACAAAGGCTTGCCTACGGCGTTGCAATAGCTAATGTCGATGAAAGGCATCCCTAGGGGGGATCGCACAGGGTAGAGGGTGATCTTGAGAAGAGCGAGTTTCGTGCGCGAATCGGCCGATGTGCGACGGCAAAGTCTAATCGATGCGACTGCCCAATGTCTGGCAGAGCGCGGCGTAACCGGAACATCCGTACGAGCCATCTCCAAGCTGGCTGGCGTATCTTCGGGTCTTCTTACCCATTATTTCGACGGTATCGATTCTCTTATCCTTGCAACCTATCGCGACCTTGGCAAACGTGTCAGCCTTGCGACCGACCGGGCGGTGGAGGCTGCCGGCTCCGATCCACGCGCAAGGCTTGAGGCCTTCGTGCTCGCAAGTTTCGCGCCGCCGGTGCTTGATCCCAAATTGCTCGTGACATGGGTTGCCTTCTGGAGCCTGGTGCACGGTCGATCCGACATGGCGCAGGCGCATGCCGAAATGTATACCCAGTACCGCAACGATCTATCCGAACATCTTGCCGCGGTGAGACCCGAAAAGGATGCGGCGGGCATCCGGCTGGCAGCAATCGGAATTGCCGCACTGGTGGACGGCTTGTGGCTTGAATTATGTCTCGACCCTGCCACTTTCACGGTCGAGGAAGCATATGCGCTGGCGCGGGGGTGTATCGAGTCTCACGTTGGTAGGAACTGATCGTTTTTCTCGATCATTCGAAGCAAGAAATCCAATTTCCTAAATCGATCGCGGCGCACTATGTCTGCATCCTCAATCGAAGACCTCTAAGGAACTGGAGATATCATGGCGATCATTGGCAGCGAACTGAAGCCTTTTACGGCTACGGCGTATAAAGAAGGGGCGTTCGTCGACGTCACCGATGGCGATGTGAAGGGCAAGTGGGCCGTATTCTTCTTCTACCCCGCTGACTTCACTTTCGTTTGCCCGACCGAATTGGAAGATCTGGCCGACATCTACCCCACGCTGCAGGGCATGGGCGTTGAAGTGTACTCGGTATCGACCGACACGCATTTCAGCCACAAGGCCTGGCACGACACGTCGCCCGCCATCGGCAAGATCAACTATTACATGCTGGGCGACCAGAACCACGACATCAGCAACAACTTCGGCGTGCTGCGCGAAGGCGTTGGCCTTGCAGACCGGGCGACGTTCGTGATCGATCCGGAAGGCAAGATCCAGCTCGTCGAAATCACGCCTGAAGGCGTGGGTCGCAACGCCACGGAACTGCTGCGCAAGATCAAGGCTGCGCAATATTGGCAGAGCCATCCCGGCGAAGTTTGCCCGGCAAAGTGGGAAGAAGGCGAAACCACATTGGCGCCGTCCTTCGACCTCGTCGGCAAGATCTAAACTCACACTAATACCCTAAGGGTCGCAACGCTCTCCGGAGAGGCACATATGTGCTTCTCCGGATTGCACCCCCGCGCCTCTAATATATCGGAGCCTACGCCATGTTGGACGCCAATGTTAAAGCCCAGTTGAAAAGCTATCTCGTGAACATCACGCAGCCGATCGAGCTGGTGGCGTCGCTGGACGATGGCGCCAAATCGCGCGAGATGCTCGGACTGCTGGAAGATATCGTCAGCCTGACCGACAAGGCGACGTTGATCCGCAAGGATGACGACAAGCGCACCCCCAGTTTCATGATCCGCCGTGCGGGTACGGACATCGGTGTCCGCTTTGCCGGTCTGCCCATGGGGCATGAATTCACGTCCCTTGTTCTCGCATTGCTGCAGGTCGGCGGTCACCCGTCGAAGGCTGCGCAGGATGTGATCGAGCAGGTCAAGAACCTCGAAGGGGATTATGCCTTCGAAACCTATTTCTCGCTGTCGTGCCAGAACTGCCCGGATGTGGTGCAGGCGCTGAACCTGATGGCGGTGCTCAACCCGCGGATCAGCCATACGGCCATCGACGGCGCGCTGTTCCAGTCGGAAGTGGATGCCCGCAAGGTCATGGCCGTGCCGACCATCTTCCTGAACGGTGAGCCCTTCGGTCAGGGCCGTATGGAGCTGGAGCAGATCGTAGCCAAACTGGACAGCGGCGCTGTTGCGCGGGCTGCCGAGAAGCTGAAGGCGAAGGAAGCATTTGAAGTGCTGATCGTCGGTGGCGGACCCGCTGGCGCTGCGTCGGCCATCTATACCGCACGCAAGGGCATTCGGACGGGTATCGTCGCGGAACGCTTTGGCGGGCAGGTGCTCGACACGATGGGGATCGAGAACTTCATATCTGTCTCGCACACCGAAGGCCCGAAACTGGTCGCGCAGCTTGAGCAGCATGTGAAGGAATATGATGTCGACATCATGAACCTGCAGCGGGTCGAAAAGCTGATCCCCGCAACAAGCGAAGGCGGGTTCCATGAAGTGGTGCTGGCCAACGGCGCGTCGCTGAAGGCGCGGTCGGTGATCCTGTCCACCGGTGCGCGCTGGCGGCACATGAACGTGCCGGGTGAAGACGAATATCGCAACAAGGGCGTTGCCTATTGCCCGCATTGCGACGGCCCCCTGTTCAAGGGCAAGGACGTGGCAGTCATCGGCGGCGGCAATAGCGGCGTCGAAGCGGCCATCGACCTGGCGGGTATCGTTGCCCATGTCACGCTGATCGAATTCGACAGCCAGTTGCGGGCGGACGCAGTGCTGCAGCGCAAGCTGTTCAGCCTGCCCAACGTCAAGGTCATCACATCGGCGCTGACGACCGAAGTGCTGGGCGACGGCAACAAGGTCATCGGACTGACCTATAAGGATCGCAACAGCGACGCCGCGCATGTCGTCGACCTGCAGGGCATATTCGTGCAGATCGGGCTGGTGCCGAACACCGAGTTCCTTGGCGATACCGTGGCGCTGTCGTCGCGGGGCGAGATCGAAGTCGACCATCGCGGCGCGACGTCCATACCGGGCATATTCGCGGCGGGCGATGCGACGACGACGCCGTTCAAGCAGATCATCATCGCCATGGGCGAAGGATCGAAAGCGGGCCTGTCGGCATTCGATTATCTGATCCGTCTGGCACCGGAAAGTGCCGAGGCGGCGGCAGGTATGGATGAGGCCGCCGCGGCGTAAGGACGGTAGATTTTATCCTGTCGTCTTATGGCTTTGTCATTTTGGGAGGAACCAGACAGGTAACTGACGCGCTTTGTCTCCAACAAGTTCAAGCCGGAGCGCTCCTGCTCCCTCGCTGAGCGGAGCATGGAATGAAGCAACGAGACGATTGGCATCTTACGGAACGGGTCATGCATGAACAGGGCCGCGGCGATCCCTTCGCGGCGGCGATCCGGGGCACACGCATGCCGATGGTCATCACCGACCCGCGGCAGGACGACAACCCCATCGTGTTCGTGAACGAAGCGTTCCAGAAGCTGTGCGGATATGATGTCGAAGAGATTGTGGGTCGGAATTGCCGTTTCCTGCAAGGGCCGGATACCGACCCCGAGGCGCTGGAGAACATACGCGACGCCCTGCATGCCGAAGAAGCGATCAGCATCGACCTGTTGAATTACAAGAAGGACGGGTCGACCTTCTGGAACGCGCTCTACATTAGCCCGGTGCGCGGCGAGGACGGGAGCCTGCAGTTCTTCTTCGCCTCGCAACTCGACGTGTCGGACCGGATCGACGCGCAGAAGCAGATCGCCGAGCAGAAGGCAGCCGTGGAAGAACAAGTCAGGGCACGGACGGCGGACCTGCAGTCGGCGCTGGAAGAAAAGACCATATTGCTGCAGGAAGTCGATCACCGGGTGAAGAACAACCTGACGATGATCGGATCGCTGTTGCGGTTGCAGTCCCGCTCGCTGGGGGATCCGCAGTTGCAGCGCACGTTGGAGAACATGCTGGAGCGGATCGACGCATTGGCGATTGTCCATCGGCGATTGTATCAGTCGGAAGATATTTCGAAGTTCGATATCGGTCAGTTCGCTTCCAACCTGGCGGCGGACGTTCTGGGGACGTCGGGGCGCAGCAATATCGTGCTGGAGAGCGATGTCGAATCGGTGATTATCCCGTCCAGCAAAGCATCGGCGACCGGCCTGATCCTGAACGAGCTTATCACCAATTCCGTAAAGCATGCCTTTGCCGATGGCCGTCCGGGGACGTTGTCGCTGGCCGTCAAGGAAGCCGATGGCCAGATCACGATTTCATTGCGGGACGATGGGCCGGGCTTCGATGTCAACGTGTCGCACAGTACGTCCATAGGGCAGTCGCTCGTCCGGCGTCTTTCGCGGCAGATCAAGGCGGACACGCAGTGGCATAGCGACGCCAGCGGTACGCATGTTTCCGTCATTTTCCCCACAAACGCTACGTAACCTAGGATTTTCATCGATGTCGCAGTGCGTCGCCCCGTTAAATGTCCTGATCGTGGAGGATGAAGCCCTTCTTGCGATGGATATCGAAGCCATGATCGTGGATGCCGGTCATCGCGTCGTCGGTGAAGCGGCGTCGCTGCGCGAGGTGCGGGCGATGACGCTGGCCAAAGCGCCGCATGTCGCTTTCGTCGATATCCAGTTGGCCGAGGACTCCAACGGGCTGGACGTATGCACCTATATCCATGAGAAATGGGCGAGTACGGCGGTGGTGTTCGTCACCGCCAATCCGGGGAAGATCCCCGTCGACTTCTGCGGTGCCTATGGTGTCATTCCCAAACCCTTCAGCCGTAGCGGCCTGATGCTGGCCATGCGCTATCTGGAGGAAGGGGTATGCGACCCGCCGCCAGTGTCGCCGCGGCCGTCCAGTTTCCTGGCATCGCCCGAAATGGTGACCCGATGGGACAAGCCGCTGAACTGAGGGCGGCCTGTGCAGTTGCGGTTTCGACCGAGGGTGCGGTCAGTGCGTACTGACAGCACCCAAGCGGCTATTATCCTTCAATGCAATAGCTAATCGGTTTGAAGCTGCCGCCGTTCGATTGGAGCGCGGAGCAGGCGGTGAGGCCGACGATCAGATCCATCCTTGCGAGGAATGTTATGTGGTCCCCCGCCTTGCTGAGCGGCGGTTCTACAGTGAAGGTGCCGGTTGCGCCGTCGACGGGCACGTTCATGAAGCAGTTGAACGCGGTCGGGATCGCGTCCGGCACGATGCCATAAGGCACCAGCGCCTCCGCCAGATTGCCGAAGCAGCCGCGATGCGGATCGGTGTCGCCATAGATGATGCGGAAGGTATCCTTCGAGCAAGGCGTGAGCAGGAAGTCGTGCCGCCCCACCGTGTCCGCAACGATATCCAGCATCACCCGGCTGCGGTTGGAATAGAGCGGATCGCCGGTGGTGAGGTAGAGGCGGCTGGCATAATCCAGCGTGCGGCCCGACGAGAGCACTTCGCCAATATCCTCCTGACTATAGGCCAGCAGATCGGCGACCTGGCCGCCGGTGGGGTCTATGACAGTCAGCGTCTGTCCGGCCTTTACGACGAAGGCCGTGCCGGTGCGCGGCGCGATGGTCAGGATGTCGGAGTTGAGGCTGTCAGGCAAAGGTCGATGTTTCCTTTCGCTGGAAGGGGCAGGCCCAGTCGTTCGAGACCGCCCGACCGCTATATTGGCGGGCTTCGCTGGCTTCGCCATGGCGGGCAAGCATGGGGTTGATGTCCCCCGCCAGCGCTTCGTCCCGCGACAGGATGGCGCTGCGGATCTTCTCATAGCGGCCCTGTTCCCGCAGAACGGTGAACTGATCGTGCAGGTTGAAGATGAGGCCGGGGATGGGGAAGCGCCGCGCCGGGCGGCTGGCACCGGGATGGATACCGACGACGAAGAAGGCTTCACCGGCAAAGCTGAGCGAGAAATGGGGATCGTCCGGATCGGTGCTGATCGTGGGATCGGGGGCATAGCCCAGCCAGCTATCCTTGTCGGTCAGCGACTGGATACGCTCCCACAGCAAGCCTTCGAAGGTCGGCTCGTCCAGATCGTCCGGCCCTTCGAACAGGACGACGAGGGTGCGGAACAAGGCCCGGTCGCTGCGATAGCGGCTGACCGTCTCGCCAAGGGCAGGCAAGACGCGGAGGTCATCCCATGCCGACGCGATGTCGCGGGCAATGACGAAGTCCATCTGGCCGCTGGCAAGGGCGGACTTGGCCCCGACACAGGGGAAAGACGCAGAGCGGATATGGGTTCTGAACCGATCCGCGAGCGGATGGTCGTTGTCGAAATACGCTGTAACCATGCCGACCCAACCCGCAAAGACGCGGGAAGTTCAACGGGAAAGGGTTGATATGGGTTAATGGCGGCGGCGGGCGTGGGGGAAATAAGTCGATACGTGGAATGGGGTGTGTGTTGGATTTGTTGGATTTTGGGGCGTGGAGTTGAAGGCGCGAGTTAACGTTGAAGAAAATTCTCCTAGCGTAATCACGCGGATAATCTAATCTGGTTATTCACAAGTCGAGCGGAGTCGAAAAATGGCCGGACGCATAAGAGAACGTGACCTAATTATTCCAGCTCTTCGGGCTGCTTCTGCAAAAGGTGGCGAAATTACAACCACTAACCTAATTAAAGCCTTAGCAGAAGAGTTTGAACCAGACGGTCAGGACGCTGAAATTCTAATTGATCGGAATGATACCTATTTTAGTCAAAAGGTTAGAAACTTAATTTCACACCGCACAACAAGCACGAGCATGTTTACCAAAGGTTATGCGGAATATCATGACGGCAGCGAGTCATTCAGTATTACTGAATTGGGTCAGCAATTTTTAAATCAGGTGCCAGACGAGTAGCGGGATTTATATCCTGGCTTAAGCCATTTAAGCTCAGTGCCGGTCGTTTCCTTATCCCAAACAAACCATGCATACGCTGTTGTTCCGCTCCCCTTCTGGATTGCGCCGGCGGGATAAAACGTGATGCGCTCACTAAATGTCCAAATGCGCGAAGGTGGTGTGTCGGTAAAAATCGTCCTCTGTCGGTTGGCACCTTCGAGAAAAGCAAGTCGCAATAACAACGCAAATTTCTGTTCAGCAGCACGTAAACCTGATTTAACAAATCCTTCAGCAGCATTGTACGGGGGGTTTGTAACGATATTGGCAGAACGCCGATTGGTATGAAGGAAATCAATTCCTCCTTCGCCGTAGCCACGATCGTATAGGTCTGTGCTGACGACAGGATTGCCCGTTTTAGCGAGCACTTCTGACATAGCGCCATTGCCGCATGCAGGCTCCCAAATCTCTCCTTCAAACTTCTCATTGTCGATCAGGGCATAGGTAGCCCAAGCAGGCGTTGGGAAAAAATCCGGGCCATCGAGATCCGCGAAACGCTTCATGGTGGGCTTGAAGCCCCCATTAAGATTGTATGTAATATCCATGAAAAAAGTATATCAGAATCATGCACTTAGTCAAATTTTCCTAAGTGTCTCAAAAGACTCAATAAAACTCGCGGAAGCATCCATCAAACTAGTAACCACCTTCACATAACCAAATAGGCACAAATATCTTGACAGCGTGACGCTCATATGGCACATGAGTAGATATTGGGAAAACTGAGTCGCTGCGGCGGCGCGATGCAGAGGCTGGTCCGGAAGGGCTGGCCTTTTTTGTGTCGTGCGCGGGCGGGAGGAGGAGCGCTATGGTGGGGAGTTCGGGGGAAAAGCGGGGCGATGCGGCACAGAAGGCGCATGACGCCCCGGCGGCCAAGCCGCGCAAGACGCGGAGCGATGGGTGGACGGCGGAGAAGCGCTTTGCGTTCTGCCGCGCGCTGGAGGAGACGTGCGACGTCAAGGAATCCGCGCAGCGCGTGGGGATGCATGTCAGCGGCGCCTATGACCTGCGGGCGCGCGATCCGTCCTTCTGCCGGGAATGGATGCAGGCGATCAACCGCGCGGTCATGGACCTGGAGCTGGAATTGCTGCGTCAGGCGAAGTTCGGGACGGAGCGGGAGGAAGTGACGCGCACCGGCAATGGCGCCGACGCGCCGGTGACGCAGCGCAAGACGATCCGCACCTATGCCCCGGCGCAGGCTTTGCGCGCGATCGCGGCGCATCGGATGACGGCGATGCAGGTGCGGGTGCAGGAGGCAGTCGAGGAGGAACGGGCGGAGGCTGCGCGCAAGGCTGCGGAGGTGGCTGCACGGCCCGATGCGCAGACGGCGGTGGATCGGGTCCGGGCGGAAGTGGAGCGGGTGCGGGCGAAGCTGGATGCGGCGGGTGAAGGTGGTGCGTAACCATTAGCACCGTTCACCCTGAGCTTGTCGAAGGGCCATTCTTCCTAAGAAGAAAGAGGCTTCGACAAGCTCAGCCCGAACGGTGGTGGGGGGGAGGCGATTAGGAATGGTGAGTGTGTTGACGGAGTTGGCGCAATTGCCATCGGCCGCGCGGGACGATCTGTTCCGGCGCATGGACGACGCCACGGCTGCGGCTTTGGAAAATAGCTGGGAGGCAATGGGCCATGACGGGCAGAAGCCGCCCGAGGGTGACTGGCGCGTGTGGTTGATGATGGCGGGGCGCGGCTTTGGCAAGACGCGGGCGGGGGCGGAATGGGTGCAGGGCATCGCGATGCGCGATGGCGGCGCGCGGATCGCTCTGGTCGGAGCCAGCCCCGCCGAAGCGCGCAGCGTGATGGTGGAAGGCGAGAGCGGCTTGCTGGCGGTGGCGCGGCTGCGGGGGATGCCGCCGCTATGGTATCCGGCGCTGCGGCGGCTGGAATGGGCTTCGGGCGCGCAGGCGTTTACGATCGGTGCGTCCGACCCGGAGGCTTTGCGCGGGCCGCAGTTCAGCCATGCCTGGGCCGACGAAATCGCCAAATGGCCGATGGGACAGGCGGCGTGGGACAATCTGGAGCTGGCGTTGCGGCTGGGCGACTGGCCGCGGGTGCTGGCGACGACGACGCCGCGCCCGGTGGCGTTGCTGCGCGGGTTGCTGGCGCGCGGGGACGCGGGCGGCGTGGTGTGTACGACCGGGCGGACGGAGGACAATCGCGGGCATCTGGCCCCCGGCTTTATCGAGGCCGTGACGGCGCAGTTCGGCGGCACGCGGCTGGGGCGGCAGGAGCTGGACGGCGCGATGATGGAGGATGTGGAAGGCGCTTTGTGGACGCGCGACCTGATCGAGCGGTGCCGGGTGCGGCATGTGCCGGCGGTGGCGGCGGGGGGAGGCGCGGCGCTGTCCCGCGTGGTGGTGGGCGTCGATCCGCCGGCTGGCTCCGGGGATGGCGATGCGTGCGGGATCGTGGTGGCGGGCGTGGGCGTGGACGGGCGCGCCTATGTGGTGGCGGACGCGAGCGTCGAGGGGCGCGGGCCGGAAGGCTGGGCGCGGGCAGTGGCGGGCGCAGCCTTTGCGCATGGCGCGGACCGGGTGATTGCCGAAGCGAATAATGGCGGGGCGATGATCGAAAGCGTGCTGCGCGCGGTGGACGATAGCCTGCCGGTGCGGCTGGTCCATGCGTCGCGGGGGAAATCTGCGCGGGCGGAGCCGGTGGCGGCTTTGTATGAAGCGGGCAGGGTGGCGCATCGCGGGGCTTTCCCAGCGCTGGAGGACCAATTGTGCGGGATGCTGATCGGGGGCGGCTATGCAGGGCCGGGGCGCTCGCCGGACCGGGCCGATGCGTGCGTGTGGGCGCTGACGGCGCTGATGCTGGGCAAGGGGCGCGGGGGCGTGGTGCGGGTAAGGGGGGTGTGAGGGACTTTCACACCGTCGTCATGCTGAACTGGTTTCAGCATCCATTTGTGGTCCTATGGGGTGTATGGGGCACTTGGTGCAGTTTGTGGGGCGCGATGGATCCTGAAACGAGTTCAGGATGACGGACATAGGGATAACCGGCGTTGGGAAGAGGACGAAGCGCCTTTCCGGGAACCGGCGGCGGGGGTATTCGTTCTGTTTGAGAACCTATTTTACATCGGAGTATGGACATGAAAACGACCATGATGATCGCAGCAGCCGTAGGCGCTTCGCTGATCGCGGGGCCGGTGATGGCGCAATCGCTGAACAGCAAGGACCGGGCGCGGATCGCGCGGGCGGCGCCGCGGGATCGCGACGATGTGCGCTATTGCCTGATCCAGGGGAAAAAGGGCCGCGACAAGGGCACGGTGATCGGTGCCGCCGGTGGTGCCGGTGTAGGCGCGCTGGCTGGCGGCAATCTGGGCGAGAGCCTGCTGGCCGGTGCGGCGGGTGCTGTAGCGGGCCGGGTGATCGGCAAGAGCGAAGGGACGAATTCGACCTGCGACCGAGTGTTGCGCCGGAACAGGTAGTGAACGCGCTACTTGATAGCCGGTGAGTTCCGACCGCCGCGGGGACGAGTTGCGTCGGCTCCAATAGTCGTGCAGTATTCATATATGGCGAGTTACTGGCTCACGACTTTGGCTGCAGTCGCTGCGGCAATGGGTGTGGTTTGTCCCGCCCAAGCAAGGTCGCTTTGGGAAGAGTTGCCAATAGGTATGGCGGATACTGAGCTGCAGGCGATGTATCCGCCGACCGCCAAGGCGATATATTCCATCGGGTGGGCAAAAATCGCGCCTATATTTTATACTGACGATTGCCCCGGTATCGCAGATATTGATTTGGGTTCTAATGGCATTATCAAACGGGTACGGCTTGTCGGTGCAGCGGATACGACAGGAGCATGTTACCGAGCAGTCCAGCGCAAGCTACTGTTGGAACTGGGTGAACCAAAGCAAAAATCGCCGATGACATGGTTTGATGGTGACACGCAAATCATCTTCATGCGCGCTTTGACCACCAACACAATGCGATCCATCGAGGGAAGTCCCATGTTTGATACGTGGCGCATTACCTATCAACGGAAACGTAGAGAATAATTGGCACTAAATTAACTTCGTCAACCACGCCCGCGCGTCGTCCATATCCATGAACACGCGCACGCGGTCATGCACCAATGTGCGTTCGGCCTGTGCCTTGTTGAGCTGACTGCCGACGACAACGGCCGCGCGGCCGGTGGTGAGAGCCATCCCGCCGCGCATGACACCGGTCAGCAAGTCCGCGACATCATTTGCCTGAACGGGAAATTCGAGGGATTCGACCAGCACGTTGAAGTCGTCGCGCGCGGATTTGGCCGTTTGCGCGGCATTGCCGACGGTTTTTGCCAGAGCGGCAACGTCTTCCGGCTGGAAGAAGCCTTTGACGACGATATTCAGGCAATTGGTGCCACGGTCGTAAGATGCCTGAAACATGAAATCCCGGAGCTGTCGATAGGATGCGGCGGTGGATGCTGCATTGCACCCTTGACGCTATTCCTTGATTTTAGCCACATATTTCTGCGGCTCGACGCCTTTTGCGCCGCAAGGGATTGCCATATAAATCGGTCATGCGCCTGACCTTCACAAAACGTAGCGGCAAGTATGACGACCTGCACATCGCGCGCGATGGCAGCGTGGAGACAGTCGCTTGCCCCAAGCAGGGGATCATTCCGCACGACATGGTGCATTATGCCGTGGAAAGCATATTGGCGCATCGCGGCTTCCTGACGCTGGTCGCGGAAGGGCAGACGGCGGGGCCGCGCATGGTCCTGTCAGGCGATAGCGAGGAAGCGATCGAGCGGCTGGTCGAGACGTTTCAGGCGGAAATGTGGGGCGGGCGCGTGAGCGCGGACGACGTGCTGGCGACGTTTCGCCATGCGTGCGAAGCGCGCGGCCATGGCACGATCCCGGTGTCGCCGGACGATGTTGCCGCCATCCGCGCGCGGATCGATACGCTGACGGAGGAATGGACGCAGTTGCCGGTGAACGGCGCGCTCACCTTCTCCTTTTAGGAGACGGGCGGGAAAGGCGGGAAAGCGAGCGGCGCGACGGCGGCGCCGGGGCTGCCCTGCGTAACGGCGGCATAGAGCCACTGGCCGGGCGCGCTGAACGCCATGAGGTCGATCGCGATCTGCATGACGACGATGCTGCCCAGACCCCAGAGCCAGGCCGGATGGACGCGCCCGTCGCGGCGCAGATCGCGGACGATGCCCGCAATCGGGAACAGGATAACGAACGCAAACACCGCCCAGCCTGCATAAGGGATCATCAGGGGTAGCGGTATCAGTCGACCGATCCCCGGCCCGAGCAGGATGGACATGCCGCAGAACATCAGGCGGCGGTGCCATTGGGTTTTGCGGCGCAGGCGGATGGCAGCGATGGCGAGACCGGCAAAGGTGAACAGCGTCATCGGGTCCATGATGAGGAAATAGAGCGGCTGAAAGAAGAACGGCGTCTGGCCGCGCCGCACGATCGCCACGGTCACGATCAGGCCCATGACGACCATGGTGGGTATCCAGACGACCGACAGCCAGCCAAGGCGCTTGTGCAGCGCCGTGTTGCCCATGCCGACCAGCAGGTTCTGAAGCAGGTACAGCGCCGCCCAGCCGAAGAAGACCAGCGCGTGAATGTGCACAAAGAGCGGTACGGCGAAAGTCGAACGGCCCATCGCCAGTTGTACGGAAAAGCCCAGGACGAGCACGGCCATCATGATGCCGGCGGAGATCGTCCAGAAGCGTTCGGCGCGCACCGATGCGCCAGATGCAGTATGTGCAAGCGTTGCCATAAGTCCCCCCCACGGGAAGTTGCGTCGCAAATATAGCGGAAAGCCGACGGGTTGGGGAGGGGTGTTTTTCACGGGAAAAGCGTAGGAGCGATTTATGAAATGGTTCGGCTTCAAGGCTGCGCAGGCGACTGCGCGGCCTTTCTTTTCGCGGCCTTTGGGTGGGGGGAATGTCACGCCATTGGGCGAGTGGCCTGCATCTTATGAAGCGCAGGTGCGCGGTGGGGTGATGGGCAATCCGGTGGCGCAGCGGGCGTTTCGATTGGTGACGGACAGTGCGGGCGGGGCAGCGGTTTCCGCGTCTGGGGGGACGCCGGAACAGCGCGCGGCGGCGCTGGCTTTGGTGGAGAAACGGTCGGGTGGGCAACGGCTCATTGAGACTTTGGCGATGCACCTGCTGCTGCATGGCAATGGCTATGTGCAGATTGCGTGCGATGCGGAGGGGGGTCCCGCCGAGTTGTTCGCGCTGCGGCCTGAGCGGGTGAGCGTGGAGGCGGATGCGCGGGGGTGGCCGATGGCGTATCTCTATCGCGTCGGCGCGCATGTGACGCGGCTGGCGTCCGAAGATGCGGTCGGGCGGACGGCGGTGATCCATATCAAATCCGCGCATCCGCTGGACGATCATTATGGGCTGGGCTGCGTGGGGGCTGCTGCGGGGGCGGTGGCGATCCATAATGCGGCGACGGTGTGGAACAAGGCGCTGCTGGACAATGCGGCGCGGCCTTCGGGCGCCTTGGTCTATGATCCGGGGGAGGAAGGCGCGGCGCTTTCGCCCGATCAGTTCGAGCGGTTGAAGGGGGAACTGGAAAGCGCCTTTGCCGGGGCGAGCAATGCGGGGCGGCCGATGCTGCTGGAGGGTGGCCTCAAGTGGCAGGCGATGAGTTTGACCCCGGCGGACATGGACTTTGTGGGGCTGAAAAGCGCGGCGGCGCGGGAGATTGCTTTGGCTTTTGGCGTGCCGCCGATGCTGATCGGCCTGCCGGGGGACAACGCCTATGCCAATTATCGCGAGGCGAACAAGGC
This sequence comes from Sphingobium sp. BS19, assembly GCF_027925545.1. Lineage (NCBI taxonomy): Bacteria > Pseudomonadati > Pseudomonadota > Alphaproteobacteria > Sphingomonadales > Sphingobiaceae > Sphingobium > Sphingobium sp. BS19. Next base: position 286,220 of record NZ_BSEF01000005.1, on the reverse strand, counting down.
GCTGTGGCGGCAGACGGTGCTGCCCTTGGCGGACATGATCCTGGGCGCGGTGGCGCAGGGGCTGAACGGGTGGTGGCCGGGGATCGGGCTGGCGGTGGATCAGGACCGGGTGCTGGCATTGGCGGACGAGCGCGTGGCGCTGTGGGAGCGGGTGGCGGCGGCGGATTTCCTGACGGCTGAGGAGAAGCGGGGGATGCTGGGGATTGGCAGGGAGGATGTTGCGCTTCCGGCGCTAGCCATCCCCCGTTCGGGCTGAGCTTGTCGAAGCCTTCCCTTTCTTAAAAGGAAGGGCCCTTCGACAAGCTCAGGGCGAACGGTGGTGGGGGTGTTTCGGATGCGAGGAAATGGGTGATCCACGCGCGCCGGATTTCTGGTGCGCGCGGAGACGCGGAGGCGCGGAGGGGGTGCGTCCGGGTTCGGCCTCTCCGCGTCTCTGCGGCTCCGCGCGCAATGATTTTTCCTGCGGATGCGGGAGCAGGACGGATGGGAGAGATTTCATGGAAGACACGGACATGCTGGCGCGGCTGGTCGCGCAGGCCGAGGGAGATGGCGGCGACCTGGTGATGATCCGGGCGCTGGTGGAGGAAGCGAGCGATCTGGGCGCGGGGCGGGCGCTGGAGCGGCTCGGGCTGGCGGATCGCGGGGCGGAGAAGGATGTCGCCGAACTGCGCGAGTTGTTGCGCGCGTGGCGCGACGCGAAGACATCGGCGTGGAAGGCGGTGGTTGGCTGGACGGTGCGCGGGATATTGGCGCTGGTGCTGATTGGGATGGCGGTGAAGCTGGGGTTGTTTGGGTTGGTGAAGTCGTAAGTGTGGTTGCTGAAGGGCTCGCTGCGCTCGCCACCCACCCCCAACCCCTCCCTGGAAGGGAGGGGGGGTCCTTGGAGGGGAGCGTTCGGTTTGCGGGGTATGCGGCGGTGTTCGATGCGGTGGATCGGGGCGGGGATGTGGTGCGGGCGGGGGCGTTTGGGGCGCTGGCGGGCAAGCAGGTGCCGCTGTTGTGGCAGCATCGGGTGGACCGGCCCGTGGGTCTGGTCGAGACGCTGGCCGAAGATGCGCGCGGGCTGCGCGTGATTGCGCGCGTGTCGCAGCGGACGGCGGCAGGGCGGGAGGCCGCGGCAATGCTGCGCGCCGGGGCGCTGGACGGGCTGTCCTTTGGCTATCGCGTGCGGGAAGCGCGGGGCGAAAGGCCGCGCGAACTGGTGGCGCTGGATCTGGTGGAGGTGAGTTTGGTGGCGGTGCCTATGCAGCCCTTGGCGCGGGTGGTGGCGGTGGAGGGGTAAATGCAGAGCAGCTTCTTTCCCCTCAACACTACGCAAATATCGGTTGCGCGATTAGGGTAGCCCATTAGTGATAAATCATGGCTAAGTCATCCAGCGTCATGCGGAATATCTCTAGCATCGCCTTAGCGTGGACAGCTCTAGCTTCTGCCGCCGGCGCTCGCACGCTGGACAATCAGCAAGACGCGCTCACACTGGTTCATCAGCTTGGCGTCGCATGGAACGGCACACCAAATCCTGTTTCAGAGAAGGCGGTGAACGGCGCCAAAGCGTGGCGGTATGACTTCTCTCCTACTCACTTTCTTCGCCTGGAAGTCGCTTCGAATGGCGAAGTAGTAAGATTTTATGCCTATTCGGCGCAGCAATGGCGAGACAAGAGTGGGCAAAGTTGCAGGAGTTTTCCCGACTTCCAAAGAACGGCGACAGTGATGATTGCTGCTACGGAGCCTAGCCATACGCCAGCGCAAGAACGCTCTTTGGCGGGTATTGCTAAGCTTGGATGGACGCCTGTTGTGATTTCGTCTGCAACCCGAATCGGACGTACGAACTTTCGTTTCTCGTCGCTCAATGGTGGGTGCCAGATCGAAGTGCGCCGCTAAGCCAGTCTTGCCTAGTTGACTAACCGCTAGGGCGGAGCACCCCTCACCCAACTTCGACTAGGCAGCACGCTGCCAAGTCTTCGTATCCCTCTCCCTCAAGGGGCGAGGGTTTTTTTGTGTCTAATCACCAAAGAGGAGAAGCATATGTTGGAAGTTAAGGGCGATGCGCTGGAGGGGGCTTTTGAGGCTGTGCTGCAGGGGGAGAAGATTGCCGCTTTGGAGGCGGATATTGCGGGGCTTAAGGGGGTGATGGCCGCGCGGGCGATCGATGCGCAGCGGCCGGCGCTGGATGGGGTGAAGGGGGTTGATCTGGATCCGCAGCGGGCGGCGTTTGTCGATCGCTATCTGCGCCGGGGGCAGGAAGCGGGGGTGGAGCTGAAGAGCTTTTCGGGGGCTTCGGGGTCGGTCGGCGGCTATGCGGTGCCGCGCGAGATCGATGCGGAGATCGAGCGGGTGCTGAAAGCCATGTCGCCGATCCGCGCCATCGCCAATGTGGTGAAGACCGGTACGGCGGGTTATCGCAAGCTGGTGACGACGGGGGGCGTCGCGTCCGGCTGGGCATCCGAAACGGGGGCGCGGGGCGAGACGGCGACGCCGAGCTTTGCCGAAATCGCGCCGCCATCGGGCGAGCTGTTCGCCAACCCCGCCGCGAGCCAGGCGATGCTGGACGATGCGGCGTTCGATGTCGAAAGCTGGCTGGCGCGGGAAATCGCGAGCGAATTTGCGGCGGCGGAGGGCGCGGCGTTCGTCAATGGCAATGGCACCAACCGGCCCAAGGGGTTCCTGACCTATCCGGTGACGGCGGAGGCGGACGGGGTGCGCGCGTTCGGTACGTTGCAATATGTGGCGAGCGGGGCGGCGGGGGCGTTTGCGTCCTCTGGCGCTGCCGACCGCCTGATCGATCTGGTGCAGGCGGTGAAGGCTCCGTATCGGCAGGGGGCTTCGTTCGTGATGAACAGCAAGACGCTGGCGGGCATCCGCAAGCTGAAGACGAGCGACGGGCAGTTCCTGTGGCAGCCGGGGCTGGCGGGGGCCGCGCCCGCGACGCTGCTGGGCTATCCGGTGGTCGAGGCGGAGGACATGCCCGATATCGCCGCCGATGCGCTGGCGATTGCGTTCGGTAACTTCGCCAACGGCTATGTGGTGGCGGAGAGAGCCGAGACGAGCATCCTGCGCGATCCGTATAGCAACAAGCCGTTCGTGCATTTCTATGCGGTGAAGCGGATCGGCGGCGCGGTGGCGAATAGCGAGGCGATCAAGGTGATGAAGTTTGCTGTGTCGTAGCGGGTAAGCAGAACACCCTATCACCGTTCGGGCTGAGCCTGTCGAAGCCTTCTCCTTGGAGACAAAAGGGAAGGCCCTTCGACACGCTCAGGGCGAACGGGGTGGGGTGGGGTGACCGGCCCGCATGGGGTGACGGAAGAGGGGAATGGGCCGTCCGGTGCTGTGCGCATCGGGCGGCTTTTTCGTGAAAGGGGGCTTCGATGGCGTTTGTCGAGGAGGGGGCGCTGGCGGTGTCGCTGGCGGACCTCAAGGGATATTTGCGGATCGAGTTGGCGGCGGAAGATGCGCTGCTGACGCGGTTGATCCGGGTGGCGACGGACCTGTGCGAGCGGTTTGTGGGGCAGGGGCTGATGCAGCGCGATGCCGAGGAGGTGATGCCGGTGACGGGCGCGTGGCAGCTGCTGTCTGCGCGGCCCGTGGTGGCGATTGTCAGCGTGACGGGGGTGCCGGCGGAGGGCGCGGAATTTGCGCTGCCGGTGGAAAGTTACGCGGTGGACATCGACCGCAATGGGGACGGCTGGGTGAAGGTGATGACGCCCGGCGCGGCGGGGCGCGTGCGGGTGCGGTATCGCGCGGGTCTGGCGGCGGATGCGGATGCTGTGCCGCAGGGGGTGCGGCAGGGGATCGTGCGCATGGCCGCCGAAATGCATGTGCAGCGCGATGGCGAAGCGGTGGTGCCGCCTGCTGCCGTGGTGGCCTTGTGGCGGCCCTGGCGGCGGATGCGGTTGTCTTGAGGGGGGTGCTGGAGCGGGGTGTCGCCTTGGGTGAGGCGGCGGCGGATCGGCGGCGGGCGCTTGTGCTGGCGGAGGCGCTGGAGGTGCCGGGGGTGACGGTGCGTGAGGAAGGCGACGCGGTGGTGATCGAGGGGCGGGCTTTGGTGGCGCGCTGGGTCGAGGATGTGGGGTTGCGGTATCGGGTGATGGGGTGAGTTTTTGGGTGCGTGCGGAGGGGTTCTATCCACACGCTGTTCTCCTGCGAAGGCAGGAGTCCAGGGGGCTTGGTGCCGTGCTGGCCGCTCTGGGCTCCTGCTTTCGCAGGAGAACGGGCGGCTTTTGAGTTCGCGCGGAGACGTGGAGGCGCGGAGGGGGGGGTGGCGTCTCTGCGGCTCCGCGGCTCCGCGCGCATGTTTTTGGGGAGGGACGGATGGGCGATGAGATGGCGGTGCGGGCGGCGGTGCTGGAGGCACTGCGCGGGGATGCGGCGCTGGCGGCGATGCTGAACGACGTGTGGGACGGCGCTCCGGTGAAGGCGAGCGCGCCTTATGTCGTGCTGGGCGAGTGTATCGGCGTCGACTGGGGCACGAAGGACCGCGCGGGGCGCGAAGTGCGCGTGGCGATGACGGTGCAGGACAAGCGCGAGGGCGCGGACGGACTGGCGGCGCTGCTGGCGCTGGTGGATGGGGCGGTGCGGCGGGTGACGGTGCCAGGGTGCGAGATGGGCGCGGTGGGGTTGGTAAGGTCGCGGGTGCTGCGCGCGCGGGATGAAGGGTGGCGCGCTGTGGTGGAGTATCGGGTGCGGGTTTTGGGGTGAGGTAAATGGAGGTTTGAAGTTTTAACCTGTTCCACCTTAGGTATCCCCAATGCGACTTTTTTTCATCTTTCTAACACTTGCGGCGCTGGCGTGCATGCTGGCGATGGGGTTGACGTTAAATGCGCTTGGGATGTGGGGTCCGGTACTTAATGGGGTGTTCTTGATCGCGATGGTGCTCTGGTTGCTGGTACTTCCCGTGATCGTGTACGTGTGCGTAAAGCACGGGACACAGAGGGCCGTAAATGCACTGGCAGTGCTGCTGGCCGCAGCAAGCGCTTTCACGATTGTGGTCGATTTCATGGGGCGGTCCGGTCAAGGGGCGTTTGGGGACGGGTTGCTGCTGGGACCGGGTTTCTCGATCGGGTATCTGCTGCTTTCGGCAGGGGCGTTGGGGGCTTGTGTGAAGGCTCAGGGGTTGCGGTTTGTCGTGCCGCTTGGCTTCTTTGGGTTGACGGCTGGCGGCTTTATTCTTGGCTGGTGGATCGGTTTGGGGCAGTGGGCCGGTTCCACGGCGCCTGCGATCCTGGCGGATGCGCGGCATGTGGCAGGTGCGCGACATTATTGCATCGAAACGCCCAATGGCCCGGCGCGCAAGTCAGGCGATCTGAACGGATTCTCTGTGTGGAATCCGGGCAAGCAGGGTGTGCATTGGGGGTTTCACGCAGTGCTCAAAATAGCGGACGATGGGGATGTGCTCTATTATAACTGGTCGCATCGCAGCCGTGGTTTTCAGCCGGTAAGCAACAACGCGCGGGAGGGTTTGCATCTCGATACGGTAGTGCGTTGCGTGCCGTAATCGGGTTGCGTTGCATTTATCAGTGACTGGGTTCTCGACGGGCGCTTCTCGGCTTCGCTCGAAGCTGCTCGAACCGAACGGGGTGGGGCGCGATGGTTTGTTTGCGGAATTGAGAAGCGGGACCCCGGATCAAGTCCGGGGTGACGTAGGGAGGGGGAGCGGGATCCCGGGTCAAGTCCGGGGTGACGGGGGAGCATCACCTTTCCGTCACCCCGGGCTTGACCCGGGGTCCCGCTGTTTGACATGTTTTCGCTTATGGAGCGCGAGCGGCAGGGTGGTTGGGTGTATATCATGGCCGATCGCTATCGCGGGACGATGTATGTCGGGGTGACGGCGCATCTGGTGGCGCGGATTCAGCAGCACCGGTCGGGCGAGGGTTCCGATTTTTGCAAGCGTTATGGGCTGGATCGTCTGGTGTGGGCCGAGCGGGCGGATGATATCGTTGCGTGCATCGAGCAGGAAAAGCGGATCAAGCGGTGGCGGCGCGACTGGAAATTTGCGCTGATCGAGCAGGGGAATCCGGACTGGCGGGATTTGTTCGATCTGCTGGTGTGAGCGGAGGGTAGCGGGACCCCGGGTCAAGCCCGGGGCGACGGATTAGGATTGGGCGGCGCGTCTCTGGTACTTTGCGCTTAGAAGCGGGACCCCGGATCAAGCCCGGGGTGACGTTGAGGAGGGGGCGCTCCCCTCTTACCCTTCGTAGTCGGCGGTGAACTTTTCGAGATATTCCTTTACCTGATCGTCGGCGTCGGCCTGGGCGGCGGCGGGTTTCAGGCCGTCGGCTTTGTCGGCGGCGAGGATGGCGGTGCGCAGGGCGGCTTCCTGGTCGGCGCATTTGGGTTGCAGGCCGGCCTTGTAATCGGCGGCGGACACCTGGCGCGAGCGGGCGTCTGCCGTGAAGTCCGACAGGCATTTGGCGTAGGCTTTGCGCGCCATGCCCATGTCTTCATCCGGCGTGCCGGCAAGCATCAGCATCAGAGCGGTGGAAATAGCGAGCATGGGGTTCCCTCCTATGTGTTCGGCGCATGTCCGAACGTGACATTTTGTGAACGGAGAATGCGATATGGCAGTGGAAAAAGGAAGCGCTTTCTTGCTGAAGGTCGGGGATGGCGGGTCGCCGATTGGCTATGCGACGGTGGCGGGTTTGCGCACGACGCAGATGTCGGTGAGCGGCGAGGCGGTGAACATCACCAGCAAGGATAGCGGCGGCTGGCGCGAGCTGCTGTCGGGTGCGGGCGTGCGCGCGGTGAGCGTGTCGGCGGCGGGGCTGTTCACGGGATCGGCGGCTGAGGTGCGGATACGCAACCATGCCTTGTCGGGGACGATCGACGATTTCGAGCTGAGTTTTGAAAGTGGCGAGCGGATGCGCGGGCGGTTCCTGATTACGCGGCTGGACTATGCCGGGGATTATAACGGGGAGCGCAATTATACGCTGAGCCTGGAGAGCAGCGGGCCGGTGGTGAGTTTGTGAGTGGGTGCGTGGTGGGTGGCGCGGGGTGTCTCGACTTCGCTCGACACGAACGGGGGGTAGGGTGTGATGACGGTGGCTAACGCGGCGCCCAATGTGGCGCGGGGTGAGGCGGCTTTGGTTGTGGCGGGGGCGGTGCTGACATTGCGGCCTTCGTTTGCGGCGCTGGTGGCGGCGGAGGCGGAATTGGGGCCGCTGTTCGCGCTGGTCGAGCGGGCGGCGGCGGGGGAATTGCGCCTGTCGGAGATGGCGGGGTTGTTCTGGCATTGTCTGGAGGCGCGGCCTGAAGGGCTGACGCGGGAGGTGTTGGGCGAGGCTGTCGTGGCGGGTGGATTGCGTGCGGCGATGCCGGTGTTGCGCGTGGTGTTGCGGCAGGTTCTGGTGGGGGCGGGATAGTTTGGGGCGCGCGGAGACGCGGAGGCGCGGAGGGGGTGGTGCCTTGGGGCGACGGCTCCGCGTCTCCGCGGCTCCGCGCGAACATTTGTTCTTCAGTGGGAGAGGCTATGTGCAAGCGATAGGGCGAAACCCCTCTCCAACTGCGACTAAGCCTGCGGCTAAGTCTCCGTATCCTCCCCCGAATGGGGAGGAGTTTTAGATGACATTCACAGACATGGCTGTGCGGCTTTCCGGCGTGACGGCGTGGGCTTTGGGGTGGACGCCGGAGGTGTTCTGGCGGGCGACGCCGGAGGAACTGGCGGCGATATTCGGGGCGGTTGGTGGTGAGGCGGCGGTTGGTGCGCCGCCGGATGCGGGGACGCTGGCGCGGTTGAGGGAGATGTATCCGGATGGATGAAGAGATCGAACGGTTGGTCGTGAGCGTGCGGGCGGATGTGCAGGGCTTTGCGCGGGATGTGGAGGCGATGCGCAGCGGGCTTGAGGGGCCGCTGGCGAGTGCGGGGGACCGGGCGGGGCGGGCCATCGAAAGCGGGCTGCTGCGCGCGGTGAAGACGGGGAAATTCGGGTTCGAGGATTTGCAGCGGGTGGCATCGTCCGTGCTGGACCAGATTGCGCGGAGTGCCTTGCAGGCGGGGATCGGGGCGATTGGGGGCGGCGGCGGATCGGGCGGGTTGCTGGGGATCGGGGCTTCTTTGTTGGGGAGCGCGCTGGGGCTGCCGGGGCGGGCGACGGGCGGGCCGGTGGCGCCGGGGCGCGGCTATATCGTGGGGGAGCGGGGGCCTGAGGTCTTTGTGCCGACGTCGAGTGGGCAGGTGGTAGCTGGTGGCTCTGGTGGGGTGCGTGAGGTTCGGGTGACGGTGAATGTCGCGGGGAGTGGCGGGGATGCGCCCAAGGCCTTGGCGCGGAGTGCCCGGCAGGTGGCTCGGGCGGTGCGGGGGGCTTTGGAGTAGGGTCTGTAGTGAAGCGTTCCCCGGCGAAGGCCGGGGCCCAGTTCCAAGGTCGGAACTGGGCCCCGGCCTTCGCCGGGGAAAGGATTTGCGGGGGAATCCCGCTGGCCCTCACCCTCCCACCGCTGCGCGGCGGGCCCCTCCCTCTCCCTAAATGGGAGAGGGGTTTTTGGAGATACATCATGCAGTATTGGTTGGCGGATGCTCGGGCGGGGCAGGACGTTGGCGTTGTTAAGCGGTTTGCGGCGCCTTTTTGGACGGTGAATTTTGCGCGGCCGGCTGTGGCGAGTGTTGTGACGACCGCGCCCGACGCTTTGCGGGTGGATACCGTTTTTTGCGGGTCGGGGGATCTGGCGGGGGTGATCTTGGATGCGGAGGATCGGTGGGATCATCCTTTGCTCAGCTATGCGACCGACCGGGATTTTCGGGATTGCGTGTTGCGGTTTCGGTGGCGCTGCTCCGGGGTGCGGCGGCTGGATGAGACGCATGGGGCGACGCTGACGATCGAGGGGCGGGATTCCTCCGGGGCGCCGCGGAACTGGTATGTACGGTTGTGGAACTATGCCAGCGGTGCGCCGGAAGATGCAGAAATTACGCTGGATTTTGCGGCGCTGAGTGGCGGGTTTGCGCTGCCGGTGGAAGCCGATCCGGTGTGGGCGGGGGATGTGGACCGGATGTTCATCTCGGTCGTGCCGCCGGGTTACGATGCGGGGGATACGGCCTTTGCCGCGCCTGTGGAGGGGTGGGTCGAGATAAGCGAGATTGCCTGCGACGGAGCGGGGTCTGTGCTGGCGGTGGGCGATGTGATGGTGCCCGAGCATGGGCTGTGCATCGCGACGGGATATGACGATTGCTTCAACCAGACGCCGGAGCGGGTGCTGCGGCAGGTGCTTGCTTTGGGGTATCGCGGGGCGATCAATCATTATGTGGGGATGAGCCATTATTTCGCGCTGGAGCGGGTCGGCGGGGAGTGGCTGGCGACGGGGGCGCTGAATGCGGTGTGTGCGGCGTGGCATCGGGACTTTGCGGCGCGGGCGAAGGCGCTGGATTTCGGGGTGATCTGGTCGCTGTCTTATGAATTGCTCGATGCGCATTGTCCGGCGGAGTGGAAGCAGCGAGCGGAGAATGGCGACCCGGCGCTGACGGCGTGGGTGCCGCCTTCGACTTTGCTGTCGCCTGCGCATTCGGGGGCGATGGGGTTCTTGCAGGATGTGGCGCGGGCCTTTGTCGGGATCGCGGTGGCGGCGGGATTGCCGGTGCGGTTTCAGGTGGGGGAGCCTTGGTGGTGGGTGATGCCCGAAGATGGGCGGATCTGTTTGTATGATGACGTGGCGCGGGCGGCTTTTGGTGGGTCGCCGGTGTCGATATCCGATGTGCGGGGGGCATTGAGCGGGGCGCAGAGGGATTTGCTGGATGCGGCGGGGGCTGTGCTGGCGGCGTCTACGGCGGCTTTGTGCGCGGCGGTGCGAGATGTCGCGCCGGGGGCGGTGACGCATTTGCTGGCGTATCTGCCGACGATATTGGACCCGGACGCGCCGGAAGCGAAGCGGGCGAATATGCCGCTGGGGTGGGCAAGTCCGGCGTTCGATGTGTTGCAGCTTGAGGATTATGACTGGGTGACGGAGGGGCGTTCCGCCTTGGCGGCGCGGGGGGTGGCGGAGGCTGCGGCGCGGCTGGGTTATCCGGTGGCGGATCAGCAGTATTTTGCGGGGTTTGTTCTGCGGGCCGAGGATGCGGCGGCGGCGTGGGCGCGGATTGCCGACGCGGCGGGGGCGTCTGTGGCGCGGGGGAGTGCGGCGACGTTTGTCTGGGCATTGCCGCAGGTGGCGCGTGATGGCTTCACGCTTTTCAGGATCGATGGGGAGGATGCAATGCAAGCCTTTGACGATGTGGTGTTTCCGCTGAGCATCGGGCGGGAGGCGAGCGTGTCCCCGGCCTTTTCGACGCAGACGGTGGAGAGCCTGTCCGGGCATGAGCGGCGGAGCAGCGACTGGGCGGATGCGCGATTGTCGTTCGATGTGGGACCGGGTGTGAGGTCTGAATCCGATGTGATGGAACTGATTGCGTTTTTCCGGGCGCGGCGGGGGGCAGCACGGGGGTTCCGTTTTGCCGATCCGTTCGATTTCTCGTCGGGGGACGGCGGGGCGCTGGATCAGTTTCTGGGCACCGGGGACGGGGCGACGAGCAGCTTTCAACTCTGCAAATATTATGGGGCCATGGACCTTGAGGGTGCGGACGCGCAGCAGCGGATCGTCACGCGGCCGGTGGCGGGGACGATCCGGGTGGCGGTGGATGGGGTCGAGGCGCTGTCCGGCTGGGCGCATGTGGGCTTGGGTGTGATTGCGTTCGATGTGGCGCCTGCGGTGGGCGCGGCTTTGACGGCGGGGTTTCGGTTCGATGTGCCGGTGCGCTTTGCCGAGGACCGGCTGGATGTGAGCCGTGCGACCTTTGCGGCGGGGGATGTGCCTTCGGTGCCGTTGGTGGAGTTGCGGGCGTGAGTGTGGCCGACGTTCTGGGGCAGGAACTGGCGGCATTGGCATTTTGCTGGCGGCTGGAGCGGCGCGATGGGGTGACCATCGGGCTGACGAGCCATGATCGCGATTTGCGCATTGGCGGCGTGGTGTATCGCGCGGCGCCGGGGCTGGTGCCATCGGCGGTGCGGCAGGGGTCTTCGCTGGATGTCGACAGCATGGATGTGCAGGGCGCGCTGTCGAGCGATGCGATCACCGCGCGCGATCTGGAAGCGGGGCGATGGGACGGGGCGGCGGTCGCGCTGTTCCTGACGGAGTGGACCGATCCGGGGGCGCTGTGGCTGGACCTTGCGGCGGGTGAGATTGGGGCGGTGGAGCGCGAGGGGGAGGCGTTTACTGCCGAGCTTGTGGGTGCGGGCGCAGTGCTGTCGGGGCCGGTCGCGCCGGAGACGTCGCCCGATTGTCGCGCGGTGTTGGGGGACCGGGACTGTGGGGTGGATCTGGCAAAGCATCGGCGGGTGGTGCGGGTCGGCGCAGTGGATGGCGAGGATGTGGCTGTGGTCGGGGGGATTGAGGCGGGAGTCTATGCCTTTGGGTCTTTGCGCTGGCTGACGGGGGCGAATGCCGGGTTGGCGCAGGCTGTCGTGGCGAACGATGCGGCGGGGGTGACTTTGGCGGATGCGCCGGCTTTTGCGGTGGTCGAGGGGGCTTTGGCGGTGCTGACGCAGGGGTGCGATCGGCGGATGGCGACTTGCTCGACGCGGTTCGGGAACGCGGTGAATTTTCGGGGGGAGCCGTATCTGCCGGGGAATGATTTGCTGACGCGGTATCCGGGGGGGTGATTTTTTGGGTCGCGCGGAGACGCGGAGGCGCGGAGGGGGTGGTGCCTTGGGGCGACTGCTCCGCGTCTCTGGGGCTCCGCGCGATTTTGTTTTTGTGCGGCGTTCGCCGGGGAACGGGTTTGGGGGTGGATGGATGAAAAGAGCGGAGAGGATTGTTGCCGGGGCGCGGGCGTTGGTGGGGGTGCCGTTTCGGTTGCAGGGGCGGGATGCGGACAGGGGTTTGGATTGTGTGGGGCTGGTGGCCTGTGCGCTGGCGGCGGCGGGGCATCGGGGGGCTGTGCCGGGGGGCTATGGCTTGCGCGGGGGCGATCCGGTGCGGTTTGCGGGGTGGTTGCGTAGCGCCGGGTTGCGGCGGGTGCGGATACTGAAAGCCGGCGATGTGGTGCTGGTGCGCGCGGGGGTGGCGCAGTTTCACGTGATGCTGCGCGTGCCGGGCGGGTTCGTTCACGCCCATGCTGGCTTGCGGCGGGTGGTGGAGATGCCGGGGGAGGCGCTCTGGCCTGTGGTCAGTGTTTGGCGGTGGGGGCGGTAGGTTTGTGCGCGCGGAGACGCGGAGACGCGGAGGGGGTGTGCCTTGGGGTGACGGCTCCGCGTCTCTGCGGCTCCGCGTCATTTGTTCTCCTGCGAAAGCAGGAGTCCAGGGAGCTGGGTGATTACCAGGCGACACTGGGTTCCTGCCTTCGCAGGAACACGGGCGCGGGCTTTCAGGTTAGGATTTGGCATGGCGACGTTGGTGCTTGGGGCAGTGGGGACGGTGCTGGGCGGGCCGATCGGGGGTGCGATCGGAGCGCTGGCGGGGCGGGCTTTGGATCAGGCGGTGCTGTTCAAGCCCAAGGGACGGCGCGGGCCGCGGCTGCAGGATTTGCAGGTGCAGACATCGACCTATGGCACGCAGATACCGAAGATTTTCGGGGCGATGCGGGTGGCCGGGACGGTGATCTGGGCGACCGATTTGCAGGAGACGAGCAATCGCTCGGGGGGCGGCAAGGGGCAGCCGAGCGTTACGACGTACAGCTATTCGGCGAGCTTTGCGGTGGCGTTGTCGGCGCGTGAAGTGTCGTCGGTGGGGCGGATCTGGGCGGACGGGAATCTGCTGCGCGGGGCGGCGGGGGATTTCAAGACCGAGTTGGGGGCGTTCCGGCTGCATAAGGGGGGCGAAGATCAGGCGGTCGATCCGCTGATCGCGGCGGCGGAGGGGATTGGCGTGACACCGGCGCATCGCGGGATGGCCTATGCGGTGTTCGAGGATTTGGCGCTGGCGGACTATGGCAACCGGATACCGTCGCTGACTTTCGAGATATTTGCGGACGATGCGCCGGTGACGACGGGGGCAATGGCTTCTGCCCTGACGGCGGGTGTTGTGGGCGGGGCCGGGGGATCGGTCGGCGGCTATGCGGCGAGCGGGGACGATGTGGCGGCGGCGTTGCAGCCTCTGGTCGAGGCGCAGGGATTGGTGTTGCGTGATGCCCTGCTGGATGTGCCCGAAGAGGATGGTGTCGTGGCGCGGGGGATGCTGGCGGCGCGGATCAATGGGGCGGCGCAGGTGCCCGTGAAGGCGGGGCGTGACCCGGCGGGGGATGTGCCGTTGCGGCTGGCGGTGCGGCATTACGATCCGGCGCGGGACTATCAGGCGGGCGTGCAGACGGCGGTGCGGCCCGGTGTTGGGCGGACGTTGCAGTCGGTCGAGATGCCTGCGGCTGTTGCGGCGGGCGAAGCGAAGGCGCTGGCGGCGGCACGGTTGGCGGAGGCCTGGTCCGGGCGGTCGCGGCTGGAGCTGCTGTGCGGCTGGGAGGCTTTGGCGGTGCGGCCGGGGAGCGTCGTGACCGTGGAAGGGGTTGCGGGGCTTTGGCGCGTGGTTTCGCTGGAATGGGAAGCGATGGGCGTGACGTTGACGCTGCGCGGGTGGCGGCGTGGGCCGGTGGTGGCGGGCGCGGCGTCTTCGGGCAGCGTGGTGCGGGAGCCGGATGCGCCGCATGGGGCTACGCGCCTGATGATCGCGGACCTGCCGGGGCTGGGCGATGGCGCGGCGGTTGCGCCGAGCGTGGTCGTGGCGGCGGCGGGAGCCTCTGCCGGGTGGAAGCGGGCAGCGCTGTTCACCGTGGAGCCGGGGAGCGGGACGGCGGTGTCGATGGGACGGACGGCGCCTGCTGCGACGATGGGGACTGTCGTGACGGCGCCGGGTGCGGGATCGGCCGCGCTGTTCGATCTGGCGGGATTTGTGGATGTGCAGTTGGTGTCGCCGGGGGCGTCTTTGGCGGGCGCAGACGATGCGGCGTTGTTGCGCGGGGCGAACCTGTGTCTGTTGGGGCGGGAGCTGATCCAGTTCGGTGCGGTGAGCGTGATCGGGCCGGGGCTGTTCCGGTTGCGGCACTTGCTGCGTGGGCGGTGCGGGACCGAGTGGGCGATGGCGGGGCATATCGCGGGCGAGAATTTCCTGATGCTGGAGGCGGAGCGGCTGGCGACGGTGCCCTCCAGTGCGGCGCAGCCGGGGATGCTGTGCCGGGTGATCGGGATCGGGATTGGCGATGCGGTGCCTGCCGAGGCGGAGGTGACGGTATCGGGGGAGGCTCTGGTGCCTTTGTCGCCGGTGCATCTTTCGGTCGAGAGCGACGGGGCGGGCGGCGTGACGGTGCGCTGGGTCCGGCGCAGCCGTGCGGGCTCGGCGTGGAGCGATGGCGTGGAAGTGCCGCTGGGCGAGGAAGCGGAGCGCTATCGGGTCGAGCTGCTGGATGGCGCGGATGTGGTGCGGTCGGCGGAGGTCGGGGTGCCGGAGTGGACCTATGACGCGGCGATGATCGCGGCGGATGGAGCGGTGGGGTCTCTGTCGGTCGCTGTGCGGCAAGTAGGGACTTACGGGTTGGGACGGGTGGCTGTGGTGGCGCTCTGACGTTGACCTGTTTAATCTGATTGGGAGTTTAACGGATGGCCGATGAGCTGACGGATCGTTTTGCCTTGCCGCTGTTGCAGGCGGGACAGGCGCAGAAGGAAGTGACGCATAACGAAGCGCTGGTGCGGCTGGATATGCTGAGCCATGGGGCTGCGGTCAGTGCGGATGTGTCCGTGCCGCCCTCCGCGCCGGTGGCAGGGCAGTGCTGGATCGTGGCGGCGGGGGCGAGCGGCGCGTGGGCCGGGCAAGGCGGCGCAATCGCGGGATGGACGGCAGGCGGCTGGCGCTTCGTTGCGCCCGTCGTCGGCATGGCGGTGTGGGTCGTCGACAGGGGACATGCAATGCGCTGGAGCGGAAGCGCATGGATCGACGCGGAGGTGCGCGCCGACGGGCTGTATCAGGGCGGCATACGGGTGGTTGGCGCGCAGGGTGGGGCGATAATGTCACCATCTGGCGGCGGACTCGTGGACGCAGAAAGCCGGGCCGCGATAGATGCGATACTGGTCATGCTGCGGTTGCACGGTATGATAGCTGAAAGCTGATCGAAAGCGCGACTTTCCAGCACCGTTCCGCAAAGCCAACAAAAAAAATGCTTGGGCGGTTGTCGCCAGTAAACGCTGGAAATGCGGTCATAATGCCGCCGTTCATTATCCGCAAAACTGAGGCTTTTGGGCAACAGTTCCGGCATTTGCGCACTTGCCATGAAACTTTCGGCAAGCTAGAGCATTACCGCAGTCCTTCGTGACCATTTTGAAAGGGGAATTATATGCGGAAGCTTGCCCTCGCAGCAGCGCTCGCTACCACAGCCTTGGCGACCCCCGCCATGGCTCGTGACAATGCATGGTACATCGGTGCCGATGCCGGTGCCATGATCGTTGAGGATACCACCCTCACCATCGTGACGCCAGTTTCAACCGTCAACTACAACACCGGCTACGACGTCGATGGCGTAATCGGTTACGATTTCGGCGGTTTCCGCCTTGAATCGGAAGTCGCGTTCAAGCGCGCTTACACCGACGTAAACAGCTACACCAATGGCGTTCAGAGCACGCGCGGCAACGTCCGTTCGCTGAGCTTCATGGTCAACGGCATGCTCGACTTCGGTGCCGATGACGGCATCCAGGGCTTCGTTGGCGGTGGTGTCGGCGTTGCTCGCACCTACCTCTACACGCTGACGACCGATGATTCGGACACGGGCTTCGCATGGCAGGCAATTGCCGGCGTTCGCTTCCCGCTGACCGACAAGCTGGACGCGTCGCTGAAGTATCGCTTCTACAACCACCCCGACATGGGCCTCGTAACGAGCAATCGTCCCGATCCGCGCTTCAATGCCGCTGGTTCGGACGTCGATGCCCGTCTGCGTACGCACAGCGTTCTGGTTGGCCTGAGCTACAACTTCGGTGAGCCGGCAGCACCGCCGCCGCCGCCTCCGCCGCCCCCGCCGCCGCCTCCTCCGCCCCCGCCGCCTCCGCCGCCTCCGGCAGTGGAATGCACGCCTGGACCGTACATCGTGTTCTTTGAATGGGATAAGTCGAACATCACTCCCGATGCCGCAACCATCCTCGACAACGCGATCTCGGCCTACAGCAACTGCGGTTCGGCTCAGGTCATGCTTGCCGGTCACGCCGACAAGTCGGGTTCTGCTTCGTACAACGTCGGTCTGTCGCAGCGTCGCAACGACAGCGTCAAGGCATACCTCACTTCGAAGGGTATTCCTGACGGCGTGATCTCGACCGAAGCGTTCGGTGAAAGCCGTCCCCGCGTCGAAACCGCCGATGGCGTTCGCGAACTGCAGAACCGTCGCGTGGAAATCACCTACGGTCCCGGTTCGGGCATGTAAGAATTGCCATCAACCCTTCGGGGCTGATGCAAAAGAGGGGGCCGGTCGCAAGACCGGCCCCTTTTCTTATGGGTGTGGTTCCCCGGGATATATGCCGGGGATGCGGTGTCCGACAACTGTATTGTATGTATAATACACGGTTGGTAGGATCGCGACGAATCTTGCGATAGGACCGTCGATGACTCACCTGCTACGTGGCCTTTATCTGCTCGCTCTTCCCGTTCTTTCCATGGCGTTGGGAAGTGTAGCGCATGCGGCCAGGGACGACGCATTTCGCCCTTCTTTCCACCCCGACACGCTCAAGGGACCGCCGCCCGGTGCGCCCAACGACGTGTTGGTGCTGGGTACGGCGCATCTGTCCGGGCTACCGGAATCGTTCAAGCCGGAGATGGCTGTGCCGGTGGTGGCGCGGCTGGCGGCATGGCGACCGACAGCCATTGCGACCGAAGACCTGTCCGGCTTGCAATGCGACAGTCTGCGCCGCTATCCGATGCGATATGCCGTGACGGTAAAGGATTATTGCGCGGATCCCACGGCGGCGGGTCTGGCTACGGGGCTGGACGTGCCAGCCGCCAATGCCGAAGCGGAGCGATTGCTGGCGGCATGGCCCGCCACACCTGCGGCAGCCGAGCGACGGCATCTGGCCGCGATCTTTCTGGCGGCGGGCGAGCGGGCATCGGCCTTGGTGCAATGGCTGCGGTTGCCGGAAGGCGAACGGCATGCGGGCGACGGCCTGAACGACGCCCTGGTTGCAGCGCTGGAAAAGCTGAAAAGCCGACGGAACGAAACGACACTGATCGCGGCACCTCTGGCGGCGAAGCTGGGGCTGGAGCGGGTGTGGAGCGTCGACGATCATACGGCAGACAGTGACGATGGGGTGGAACAGGAGGCGGCAGGCGCCGCCATGATGCGCGCGTGGGACAATCCTGCGTCAGCGCAGCGGACAGCTCAGGATGCGCAGTTGCACGCTGGCCTTTCAGCGCCTGACGGATTGCTGGCGATATTGCGCGCCTATAATGCGCCCGGCGCGGCGCAGTTGGTGTACCGGTCGGACTTCGGCGCGGCGTTCGTGGAGCCTTCGCCACAGGCCTTCGGTCGGCGTTATCTGGCCTATTGGGAGACGCGCAACCTGCGCATGGTGGCGAATATCCGCGATGTGCTGGGCCGGAAGCCGGGGACGCGCATGCTGGCCATCGTGGGGGCGTCGCACAAGGGCTATTATGAAGCGTATCTCGACCAGATGCACGATGTGCGATTGGTGGATGCGATGACGGTTCTGAAATAGCGCGACGGACTTCGCCAGCAACTTTCGTTCCGGTGCAGGGTTAGGCTAGTCAACGAACGGCGCTTTGCCGCAACCTCAGGACGGGAATGACCATGGCACAGGATCAAGGGCGCGTCGCGATAATCGGGGCGGGGCATGTGGGTGCGACGACGGCCTATGCGCTGATGCTGCGGGCGTTGTTCCGGGAGATCGTCCTGATCGACCGCGACACCGCGCTGGCCGCTGCCGAAGCGGCGGATATTGCCGATGCGGGCGGGCTGACGCGGCCTGCGACTGTGCGGGCAGGCGACTATGCGGATGCCGCGTCCGCGCGGATCGCCATACTGACCGCCGGCGCGGCCACGCATGGCGATGAAAGCCGTCTGGCCGTGGCGGGGAAAAGCGCGGAGATCGTGCGCGGCTGTGTGCGCGAGCTGATGGCGGCGGGGTTCGACGGCATCATAGTGGTCGCGGCCAATCCGGTCGACCTGATGACGTGGGTGGCGCGCGACGAAAGCGGGTTGCCCGATGCGCGGGTGATCGGGACGGGGACGTTGCTGGATAGCAATCGCCTGCGCACGATGCTGGCGCGGCAACTGAATATCGCGCCAGCGTCCGTCGATGCGATGATGCTGGGCGAACATGGCGATACGTCGTTCGCGGCGCTTTCCATCGCGCGGGCGGGCGGCATGGCGCTGACCCGAATGGCGCCGGAGGGGGCGGATATCGACGCCGCGTCGCTGACCGATGCCGTGCGGCAGGCGGCGTATCGCATCGTCCAGGGTAAGGGGTACACGTCGTTTGGTATTGCGACGGCGATCGTGCGGATTTGCGAAGCCATCGTCCGGAACGAGCATGTCATTCTGCCGGTCTCGACCGTGCTGACGGGGCAGTTCGGGATTGGCGACTTGTGCCTGAGCCTCCCCTGCGTGCTGGGCGCGGTGGGCGTGGAGCATGTGCTGGTGCCGGATCTGGACGAAGGGGAACGGGCATCCTTTGCGCATTCGGCGCACGTGGTCGGCGCGGCGCTGGAGGGGGTGAAGGGGGAGGGCCGATAGCGGCGGCAGGGGCAGGTTTTCCTGCGCAGAATAGCTCGACAATTCAGCGCGATATGTGGACGGTGCCGTCATGGATTTCATGAAGATCATCGAGTCCCTCGACGAGGCGCTCTATACGGTCATGGGGTGGCTGATATTCTATCCGCTGACATTGTGGCGGGCCTTGGTGCAGCCGTTGCGGATCATGGCCTATGCCGACCGGGAAGTGTCGGACCGGCCCCAGGATCAGTATGACGACGCGATCCGGCCGCCGCTGTTCCTGTTCCTGACGCTGCTGATTTCGCACGGAATAGAGATTGCGATGCAGGGCCAGAACCCGTTGCTGGCGGACCGGCATGGGCTGGCGGCGCTGGTGGATTCCGATCTGGCGTTGCTGGCGTTGCGCATGGTGCTGTTCAGCCTGTTCGCGCTGATGATGTCGGTGCGATTGCTGCGGCGGCAGGGCGCGCGGCTGACCCATAGCAGTTTGCGGCGACCGTTTTACGGCCAGTGCTTTACCGCCGCGCCCTTCACCCTGATGATCGGCATCGGCACGCTGATGACCGCAGTGCCGCATGGCCATTGGCGGACGGGGGGAACGGTGCTGATCGTCGGGGCGATCGCGTGGTATCTGGGCGTGCAGACTTTGTGGTTTTCGCAGAAACTGAAGGTATCGCGGCTGGCGGGATTTGGGCAGGCGGTGCTGGCGACGTTTCTGGCGATGGTGATGTTCGTGGTGCTGGCAAAACTGATCATTTGAGCGCGCGGGAATGCAGGACGATTTGTATGCGCGTGCGGTTTCGGTATCGCTTTGTTCTGAAAGTACGAATTATTTGGGGTGGCTGTGACAATGAGGCTGACTTAAGCCCTGAGGCATGGATACGCGGATAACAGAAAATAGCTGGGCGCTGACAGAGAAGGAGAAGCAGACCCTTCGCCTGATCGTCCGTGGCCATGATGCTAAATCGACCGCACGCAGTCTGGGCCTTTCGGTCCACACGATCAACGAACGGCTGCGCGATGCCCGGCGCAAGATGTCGGTATCCAGTAGCCGTGAGGCAGCCCGCCTGTTGTTGCAAGCGGAGGGCGGCGATGTGGTTTCATCGAACCCCGATTTGCTGGGGGACATCGAAATCGGGGAAGACGTGCACGGCCTTGAGGAGGAGCAAGGCGCTGCGTCGATTGGCGGCGCGGGGCGGGCATACCCTCGCCTCTGGATCATCGTTGGAGTGTTTCTCATGACGCTTGCTCTTGGCCTGTTGGCCCTCACCGCTTTATCGCCGGTCGCTTCACCCTCTCAGCAAGCCGGGAGCGTGGCACAGGACGCCGCACAATCCGAAGTCGTCGACACCGCGCGCCAGTGGCTGGCGTTGGTCGATGAAGGGCGCTGGGACGAGAGCTATCGGGGGTTCGGGACGGCGTTTCAGAAGTTGAATAGCGCGCAAGTCTGGGCCGAGGCCTCGCAACAGGCGCGTGTGCCGCTGGGCGCGATGATCACGCGGGAGTTCGTCAGCCAGCAAAACCTGCCTGCTCCGCCCGCCGGCTATGAAGTGGTGAAGTTCCGCACACGCTTCGCCAACAAGACCGATGCTATCGAGACAGTCTCGCTGGATCGCGAAGGCGGGCAGTGGCGCGTGGTGGGCGTGACAATCGATTGAGTGGAAAGGCATTGCGCGCGTATGCAATGCGCGCGCAATGCCGCAGAAAAATCGTGATGGTGTTTGACGCTAAGGTTCTGTGTTAATGTCATAATTTATGCTATAAGTCGCCCATAATACAGGGAGGACAGCATGAAAGCCGTTGCATTCACCTTGGCCGCGATGGCGGCATCTTCAAGCGCAGTTCAGGCACAGACGCCGGGTGACATTCGCGATCTGGTGGGCGCGCGCGCCGCCGGGGCGGAGACCGCCATGCAGGCGCGGGGCTATATGTTCGTAAAGACGCGGACGGGCGACGACCGCAAATATAGCTATTGGTGGAATGCGAGAACGCGCCAGTGCGTGACTGTCGCGACGATGGATGGGCGATATGACTCCATCACCACCAGCCCCGCGCCGGATTGCAACCAGCGCGTGAACGCACCGGAGTATCGCGACAGGGGGTTTCAACGACCCGACGCGCGGCGTGAATCGCCCAGCTATGCCGGGGAGCGCGGGTCTGTTCAGGTGAGCGGCAATGCCGTCGATCTGGGGCTGGTGTGCTTTGGCGATGGCCAGCGGCCCGGCGTGGCGACGACTTATGGATGGTCGTGGAACAGCAAGCGCGACCGCTATGACTATGGCAATCGCACGGAGATGACGTCGCAGCAGTTCGACGCTTCGGTGATGATCCAGATGTGGGACGGGGGCGGACGGATCAGCCTGCCCAAGAAACTCATCCCGCCGGTGCATTCACGCGGCAGCGATGGGTGGTGGGACTTGTACGACGTGGAAGCGGGACCGGACCTGATCCGCGCGAAATATCGCCTGAACGGGATGAACAAGCCGACGATCACGATCAACCGGCGCAGCGGGCAGATCACGATCCGGGGGCTGGACCCCTATGGCTTTCGTGGGACGTGCGATTTGATCGATGGGGATGACCATCGGCGGTTTTGAGGGGGGTGAGTGATAGTGGAATGGAACCTTCGGAATTTGTGACGCACCTTGCTGCCGAAGGCTGTCTTGGAAATCGTATCTCTTACGGCAGGGGCGCCTTCGCCCCTTTCATTGTCATAGACGAGTGGAGTTAACTGTAGTCCCCGCAGTGAAACCAGGCCATTTAGAGATAGAGGAATTACTCCCAAATGTGCTTATTGTTATGGCGAAATGGTTTTTAGTGGGCGTGATTAGACGGCATGATGAAGGGAAGAGACCGAAATTCTCCTTGCTGGTGCGGCTCCGGAATAAAATATAAGAATTGTCATTATGATCGACACGATCAAACTAAAGATAATCCTTGGGATGCAGTTGCAAAGAATAGGAAGGCTTTCCAGCAAAAGATCTGCTCTGCACGCGATGTAGGACTTGGAAGCTGCGATGGTGGTGTAATTAAAGCGCATACGGTTTCTAGGGGGCCGAACCTTTCCAAGATCGCAAATGGCGGTCACGTGATGCACTATGCTGCAAATATTTCTGAGATGAACAAGAATGGTGGCAAACTGTCGATTGAGAAGATCGGCATCAGCGATGCGTCGGTGTTCTACGGATTCTGCAGAAAACATGACCGGGAACTGTTCTCTTGCATAGAGAACGAGCCGTTCGCAGGGCGCTGGGATCAGTGCCTAGCTGTGGCGTACCGAACCATAAGCCGAGAACGATACGGAAAGGATGCAGTAAGCAATTTGCGGGAGATTTTGCGAGGGGCTGACAAAGGTATGCCGCTAATGCAACAAATGCGCCTTCAGGGTATGATCGAAGCAATTGACTTAGGAAATAGAGCCGCACAGCAGGATATAAAGGCGACGTTTGACGTTCTTGTTGAGGCGCTCGTCCAAAAGCAACCGAATGTTATCCGGTCTCGAATCTTTGAATTCGATAGCGTCCTCCCGTTCATGTTCGCTGGAGCATGGTCGCCATTTACAGATTTATACGGCGTCAGACTGCAAATAGGTTATGCGGATGAATTGCTTGAGCAAATCATCGTTTCCTCATTTGCAGGTGTAAAGGGTAGTTCAATCTGCCTATCTTGGAGAGACCTTCCGGGGGCTCCCGGCAAAGCAATTGTTGAACAG
The DNA here is from genome assembly GCF_027925545.1 of Sphingobium sp. BS19. NCBI lineage: Bacteria > Pseudomonadati > Pseudomonadota > Alphaproteobacteria > Sphingomonadales > Sphingobiaceae > Sphingobium > Sphingobium sp. BS19. The sequence continues at coordinate 263,868 of NZ_BSEF01000005.1, read as the reverse complement.
ATCGAGGCGCTGCCAAGCCAGCAGCGTGGCGGGGCTTGCCTCCAACTGGTGGCAAAGCACGTCGAAAATATTTTCTTTAATATTGATTGGTTTGGATCGCTTTCGGACACGCAACGTAAGACACTGGATAGATTGGTATTCAGTGGTGTGGATGCTATGGGAAGCCCGCCCTCAGCCCAAATCTCTCTAGACCTAGAATTTACTTTACCAAACCTAGTACGATCCTACTCCGTTTAAATTGTAAGATTCAAATCCATAGCGTCGTGAACGAAATGAAGCGCTTTTCGACACGGCGTGTTTCAGGTTTTCTGTTGTAGCTAACAAGCGAACGATACTGGCTCTATTGCCGTCCTTCACCCCTACCCCCGATGCCCCTTCCTCCACTTCGTCACCAGATGCCGTGCCAGCATCATGGGCGGCATTCTTAGCGCGTGGGAGCGGAGGTAATACCCCATGCGGAGGGGTTTTTGGGTTTCCTGGCCCCAGGCGTTTGTGGCTAGCAGGCGTTTGGCGATCAGGCGATCTTGTAGGGGTAGCGGGGCTGGCTTTTCCTGGGGGGCGTAGAGGTGGCGGGCCAGGCGTTGGGCTTGCGCTACTGGCGCGGTTAGGCCGTGGTGGGCGGCTCTGGTGGGGAGGTCTTCGCTGGGGGCGAGATCGGTCAGCAGGCAGTGGATGTCCCACAGGTTGCGCAGGCCGCCCGACAGGTCGCCATCGGCCAGCATATGCGCGGCGGCGTGGCAGATGCGGTCGGTGGGGGAGAGGATGCGCAGCCCTTTTAGTGATCCTTCCGAAATCGGGATGCTGTCGGCGAGGAGGGCCGCGGGGTCTGGCTTTGGGCGGGCGGTGAGCGGCAGGATACTGTGGTGGACGTCGATCATCCGGTCGCGGTCGCGGTGGATGAGCGGGGGGAGTTCGTGCATCCACTGGCGGTAATAGGCATCGTCATAGGGATCGGGCTTTACCCATTCCCAGCCTGCGGCGATCAGCGCCGCCTCAACGGCGTCGAGCGCGGCGCGGGGGACGAGGATGTCGAGATCGCCGATGAAGCGGCCCTGCGCGGGGGAAAGCTGCGCGGCGGCGTAGGCGGTGCCTTTGAGGAGGACGACCGGGATATTCAAGGAGGCGAGGGCGACGCGGGCGCGGTCGGCTTCCCAGAGGGCTTGGCGGGCTTCGCGGACGGCCTCCGTGCGGGCGTCGGCGAGGATCGGGCGGACGGGGGCGGGGACGGCGATCTGTTCGAGGCGGTAGGCGAGGGTGCCGATCAGGCGCTCTGCGCGGGCGGCGGCGATGAGGGCGTTCCAGTCCGGCGCGGAAAGGCGCGCGGCGGAGGCGGGATCGCGGAGGGTCTGGACGAGGAGGGTGGCGGTCATGGGTGCGCTGCCCCAGCGGACGGTTGCGAAGAAGAAAGTGGGATCCCGGCTTTCGCCGGGATGACGGTGGGGGATGGGGTGCGCGTCATTGCGTTTCTGCCCAGAGTTGCTCGATCAGGGCGATGGCGTCTGCGCCGCTGGGGAAGTCTATGGCGTGGGCGGGGACGGTCTGGACGAAGCGGGTGAGGGCGGTGAAACCGGGTTCGCCCAGCGCGGTGTAATTGGTGGAGGCCTGGGTGAGGCGCATGAAGACTTCGCCTTGGCCGACGGTGCGGATTTCGGGTGCGAAGCCGTAGCGAGGGAAGAGGAGCAGCGCGGGCATCGCGCCTTGGCTCATGCGCGCGACGGCGTCTGCGCGGGGGGAGAGGTGGCGGATGTCGCCCTTGGCCGTGGCGCGCAGGAGGGGGCCGAAACGGTCGGGCGCGGCTTCGGCTTCCATGACGGCAATGGCCGCGTTTTTCAGCGATATGAGGCGCGGGAAGGCGAAGATCTGACCGCTGTGCAGATCGAGCAGCGCGAATTCGTCGCCCATCAACCGCCAGCCGCGCTCGCCCAGTTGCGCGGCGAGGGTGGACTTGCCGGAGCCGGACTCGCCGGTCATCACGAGGGCGCGACCGTCTTTTTCTACGCAGGAAGCGTGGAGCAGCAGGTGCCGCCGCCAGCCGAGCGCCATTTGCAGGTTCATCCCCATCTCGGCGGCTAGCAGTCCGTGAGCGAGGGACATTGGCGCGGCGTCGGCAAGGCCGTGATCGCCGGTGATGTGGATCGACGGGCGGATATGGCGGCGCCACGGCTTCGATGGTTCGAGGCGGACGGTGAAGTCGGCAATGCCTTCGGGCGGCGTGGGATAGGCGCGGTAAAGCTGCGCGAGCTGCGCGATGGGGGCGGGCCATGCCGAGCCGATGCGGAAGCTGGCGGGGCCGATGGTGAGGGCGATGCTGTGCCTCATGCGCGGTGGATGAGGCCGAGGGCGACCATTTCTTCGAGATGCGCGGCGATGACCGGGCGCGCGGTGGCGGGGTCGCCCAGGTCGAAATGGGTGGTGAGGGTGGTGAGGATTTCTTCAGCACTGCTCCCCTCCCGGAAAGGGAGGGGTTGGGGGTGGGTAGCCTTCGAAGGAGGCTCGCTGCGCTCGCCACCCACCCCCGGCCCCTCCCTTTCAGGGATGGGAGAAGAGAGGAGAGCGTCCAATATTTCCGGCACGGGGCTGGCGACCATGTGGGTCTGGCTGGAGGGGCGGTGATAGATGAGCGTGATGTCGTCGAGCGCGCGGACGATCAGGTCGGTGGCCGGGGCGGCGCGGTAGCGGGTGGGGACTGTCATCGCGCCGGGGAGCGTAGCGTGCGCGGGTTAAAAAAGCGCGGCGAACCAGCATATTCGTTTTTTAGGGAGAGATAAGTTCCGTTCGGGCTGAGCCTGTCGAAGCCTTTTATTTCCTTAGAAGTGAACCCTTCGACACGCTCAGGGTGAACGGATTTCATTAGTATCCGGAAATTTTAGCGCGGCATTTGCAGCGAGGCGTAGCAAGTGAAGCCGCTGGTGCCCGATTGCAGGCGACGGATGTAGTTGAGATAAGCCTGGCTCTGTTCGTAGCTGGTGCCGGGCAAGGTGCGGCCGCGCATCGCGGCCTTTACTTCTTCGCCGGAGAACGGGCGGCGGGGGCCGGGGAAGGCGCCCTTTGTCCCGGCGGGGACGAGCGTGCCGTTGGCCGCGACGTGATTGCCCGCGCGGCCCGGATCGGGAACGGGAATCTGGCAGTTGAGGACTGAGGCCGCCGTCTGCGCCAGCGCAGGGCGGATCGACACGATGGCGGAGGCCGCGACCGCGCCGCCAATCAGCAATTGCCGCCGTGAAGGCACGGGAAGCGGTGCGCCGGTCACAGGATCGCACGGCGGCGTTGCTTCGGGCGTTGCTTCTTCGTTGCGCATTGCGATTATTCATCGCAGCAATCGCGCGAATAATCTAGGCCAGTAACCATGAATCGCACCAGCATGATCCAGATCCTCGTCGCCTCTGCCGTGATCGTCGCGGGGGCCATCGCCACGTGGCTGCTCGCCGGACAGTGGGAGACAGCGGCGATATCGGCAGCCGCAGGGGGATTGGCGCTGTTCATCCTGACCGACCGCGCGCCCCCGCCCACCGCCGTGACCATGGAAGATCCCGCACCGGGCGAAGGCGCGGACATTCTCGACAACCCCGATTTCAATGCCTTGCTGGAGGGGATTTCCGAGCCGGTGCTGGTGGCGGCACGCGGCAAGGTGGTGCGCGCGAACCGGCCTGCGCTGCGCCTGCTGGGCGCGCATATCGTGGGGGAGGATGCGCGGATCGCCATTCGGCATCCGGCAGCGGCGGAGCGGCTGGCCAGTCCCGGCCTGATGTCGGAGCCGGTGTCGATCAATCTGGTAGGGCTGGGTACGCGCGAGCAACGCTGGGAAATGCGGATCGCGCCGTTAAGCTCACCCGACGGGCACGAAGGGGTCGGAGAGAACCGGCGGATCGTGCATCTGATGGACCGGACGGGCAGCTATGCCGCCGAGCGGATGCGCGTGGATTTCGTCGCCAATGCCAGCCACGAACTGCGCACGCCGCTGGCCGCGATCCTGGGCTTTATCGAAACGCTGACCGATCCGACGGCGGGCGCGGAGACGGAAACGCGGGGACGGTTCCTGAAAATCATGGACGGCGAGGCGCGGCGCATGCAGCGGCTGGTCGATGACCTCATGTCGCTCTCACGGATCGAAGCGGAGAAATATCGCACGCCCGACGACAGCATCGACCTGCGCGAACTGGTGGCCGAAGTGGTCGCGGTGTTCCGCGACAGCCACGGCGCGCGGGGGCAGGAAGTGGTGGCGCATATCGATGGCGATACGGCCGCGGTGCAAGGCGACCGCGCGCAGCTATCGCAGGTGCTCCACAATCTGGTGGGCAATTCGGCGAAATATGCGCGACCCGGCACACCGATCGTCGTGACGCTGACGCCGGGGGCAAGCGGCATGGTGCGGCTGTCGGTGGCGGACGAAGGCGAAGGGATCGGCCCGGATCATCTGCCGCGCTTGACGGAGCGATTCTATCGTGTGGATTCGGGACGCAGCCGGGCGATGGGCGGCACCGGCCTTGGCCTTGCCATCGTGAAGCATATCGTGGAGCGGCATCGCGGGCGACTGGATATCGCCAGCATCGTAGGCAAGGGCACCACGATCACCATCCTGCTGCCGGTGGCGGAAGAGGTGGCACGCTGAGGGTCGGTATTTCCCGACAAGCCCGCTTGCCATTGCACGCTCTTACAGCCTAACGCGCGGACCATGTCGCGCACCTCCTCCGCCCCCGCTACCCCCGCCGCCGGACCGTGGCGAATCGAGGCGCGCGCCCTGATCGTACTGGCGCTGCCCATGATCGTGGGGAATGTCGCCTGGTCGGGAATTGCAGCGACGGACCTGTTGCTGCTCGGCCGTCTGGGGCCGGATGCCGTGGCCAGCGGGGCGTTGGGCATCAATCTCTACACCGCCTTGCTGGTGTTCGGCATGGGGCTGGTCACCGCTGCTTCGCCGATGATCGCGGCGGAGCGCGGCGCGCGGTTGCATTCGGTGCGGGATATCCGGCGGACGGTGCGGCAGACATTGTGGGCCGCGATCCTGCTGTGCATCCCGGCCTGGCTGCTGCTGTGGCACTGCGAAGCGTTGCTGATCGCGATGGGGCAGGACCGCACACTGGCGCAGGGCGCAGGCGAATTGATGCGCGGGTTGCAATGGGCATTGCTGCCCTATCTCGGCTTTCTGACGTTGCGCAATTACATTTCGGCGCTGGAGCGGCCCATGTGGGGCGTGATCGTGGTGATACTGGCGATCCCGTTCAATCTGGGCATCGGCTGGGCGCTGATCTTCGGGCATCTTGGGCTGCCTGCGCTCGGCATGTTCGGCGCGGGGCTGGCGGGGAGCGCGTCTTCGCTGTTCATGCTGCTGGGGATGGTCGCGGTGGTCATGCTGGATCGGCGCTTCCGGCGCTATCGCCTGTTCGGGCGCTTCTGGGTGGCGGACTGGCCGCGCTTTGCGACGGTGTGGCGGATCGGGTTGCCGATTGCGATTACGCTGGGGCTGGAAGTGACCGTGTTCAACGCCGCCGTGTTCCTGATGGGCCTGATCGACCGGGCGTCGCTGGCGGCGCACGCCATCGCGATCCAGATCGCAGCGCTTTCGTTCATGGTGCCGCTGGGCATCGGGCAGGCCGCGACGGTGCGTGTGGGCGTGGCCTTCGGGCGGCGCGATGCTGCGGCCATCGGGCGTGCGGGCTGGCTGGCCATCGGCATCGGCACGGCGTTTGCGCTGGTGGCGGGTGCGGTGCTGATTGCTGTGCCGTTGCCATTGATCGCGATCTTCATCGATGTCGCCGATCCGGCCAATCGTCAGGTGGTGACGCTGGCGGTGTCGTTCCTTGCGGTGGCGGCGTTGTTCCAGATCGTCGATTGCGCGCAGGCAGTGGGCGCGGGTGTGTTGCGCGGGCTGCAGGATACGCGCGTGCCGATGATGATCGCGGCAGTCGGTTACTGGGTGATCGGCATCGGTGTCGGCGTGCTGCTGGCGTTCCAACTGCGGATGGGCGGTGTCGGTATCTGGTGGGGCCTGGCAAGCGGTCTGGGCGTGGTGGCGTTGCTGATTACGGCGCGCTGGGCCATGCGCGAACGGCTGGGGCTGGTTTCGCGCGCAGGGTGACGGGGCGCGTCATACTGCGCCGCGCCAGATAGCTACGGATACTCCTTTGCACCTCATGCGTTCGGGCATGGAGGAGACCTGTATGACCACCCATGACGATCCCAAGAAGACGGAAACCGACCCAAAGGAAAAGGACGACGCGCCGCTTCATGATGCCGAGCAGGACGAAGAAAATATCAAAGAGGAAGGGGAGCCATTTCCCGGCAATTTCGCATGATGCGATGATGCTGATGGCGTAATGCCAAAGACGGTCGGACGAATGGTTTCCGCTAAAGCGTCGCAGCGTTCGTGCAAAGGCTTGCTGCAGACGCCTTAATCTCCTTCTGGAGACGTTGGCCGGGGTGTCAATCGACTGCTTTCAAGCAGGGGCAAGCCGCCTTCAGTCGGCACGTAAATGATGGTCGCATCCTTTGCGTCCAAAGCCTGAATCTGAAGATAACGCAGATAGCCCTCCGGTCCGCCAAGACTGCCTTGCAGAACACGGTTTGCTTTTGCTGCACCTTCGGCGCGAATAATTTCCGCGTCTGCCAACATCTTTGCGCTTTCCAGCTTCGCTTTGGCTTCCAGCGTCGCTACCTGTCGGCTCGACTGTGCTTCAGCCAGCTTGGCCTTGCCTGCCATCTCCTGCGAATAGACGTTGTACGTCGGGCAGCCCCATAAGCCGACGCCGACCGTCAATGCGATTGCGGTGACTATACCGACCGCCGCTCCTATTTCTCCGCTCATATCTTCCCCGCCAGCGCCACCACTAAACAAGCCCGAGCATTAATCCGCCTGAAGCAGGAATGTACAGATAATCCGCACCACACAAAAGCAGCGGTTATACAATTGAATATATGGTGCGCCCGGCTGGATTCGAACCAGCGACCACCCGCTTAGAAGGCGGGTGCTCTATCCAACTGAGCTACGGGCGCGCTGGGCTTCCAATAGCGGCGGGGCGAGGGCGATGCAAATCCGGCGCTGCAAAATAGTGCAATGCAGCACGCGGCGCATTGCAATGCAGCGCAAGCTGGATATGCAGGACAGTGTATGGATAGTTCGCCAGCCGCAACAATCGAGAAAATTGACGCTTCCACCCTCGGCGCGCGTCCGCTGCGCCATTTCGATTTCGTCATGGCTGCGTTCGTCGTCGTGCTGGTGCTGTCCAATGTGATCGGCGCGGCGAAGCTGGCGTCGGTGACGCTGTTCGGGCAGCCTTTCATTTTCGGCGCGGGCATCCTGTTCTTTCCGATCAGCTATGTGATCGGCGACGTGCTGACCGAAGTCTATGGCTATGCGCGGGCGCGTCGTTGCATCTGGGCGGGGTTCTGGGCGCTGATCTTTCTGGCGGTGATGACGGTGGTGGTAGTCGCCATGCCGCCTGCGCCGGGCTGGGAGGGGCAGGCCGCGTATGAAGGCGTGTTCGGCACTTTGGGGGTGCAGACATTGCGGATCGTCGGCGCGTCCATCGCCGGGTTCTGGGGCGGGGAGTTCGTCAACGCATTTGTCCTGTCGCGCATGAAGCTGCTGACGCAGGGGCGGATGCTGTGGACCCGGACCATCGGATCGACGGTGTTCGGGCAGGCTGTGGACAGCCTGATATTCTATCCCATCGCCTTTCTGGGCGTCTGGTCCACGGAGCAGGTGCTGGCGGTGATGGTGTCGAACTGGGCGTTGAAGGTCGCCTGGGAAGTGCTGCTGACGCCGGTGACATACAAGGTCGTCAATGGCCTGAAACGCGCCGAAGGGCTGGATATCTATGACAGCCAGACCGATTTCACGCCCTTCAAGACGCGGATCTGATTGCGGATGACATTGGAAGAAGTGTCCACGGTTTGGGGCAACTGGAAACATGACATCGAAATTGCGGTGGGCCTCAGCCCTGACGCGATGCATATCCATGTCGGCGTCCTGATATTGCTGTCGATCGCTCTGGTGACTCGCAAGCGCATGGATCACTGGGCACCGTGGCTGGGCCTTTTCGTGATCGAATGCTGCAACGAGTTCATCGATCTCAATCAGGTGCAGGGCAGTGTGGAAAACAACTGGCCCGCTTCGCAGCATGATATTCTGAACACGATGTTCCTGCCGACGATGATCATGCTCTACGCCCGGATTAAGCGGTTCGAGAAGGTCGGAAGCTGGGGCTGACCGACACGGACGCCCACGAAAACGCTGTAACACAGATGTAAATTTGCTTCAGCTATTGCCAAATCGACCGCCGCGTCCAATGTCGCTGGCGCACTGTCCCTATCAGAATCTGGTTTTGGGGCGGATTTCTTAAAGGGCGAATAGATGGGTTTACCGGCAATTACCGCAGCAATGATGATGGTGGGTACGCCAGCGGGACAAGGCGATGTTCCCAGCGTACCAGTCGCAACGGCTGTGCAGGACCGGGATATCAGGACATCCGTTCCGCCGACCGTGCCTACCTTGCCGCCGGCTTTGCCGACGACCGCACCGGAGAGCGCGGACGATGCCAATGCAATTATCGTGAGCGGCAAGGCGCAGGCTGCGCCGGGAGATCCGCTGGAACAGGTGAACGCGGAAGCGTTTGGCGTGACGCAGAAGGTGGACGACGCCGTCGTCGGTCCGGTGGCGATGGCGTATCAGGACTCGGTGCCGAGCCCGATCCGGAAGGGGATGCGCAATTTCCTGCGCAATCTGTTCGAGCCGGTCGTGTTCATCAATTACATGTTGCAGCTAAAGCCCGGCAAGGCCGCCGAAACCGCTGGCCGTTTCGCGATCAACACCACCGTCGGCATCGCCGGGCTGGTTGATGCGGCGAAGAAGAAGCCCTTCCATCTGCCCTATCGCCCGAACGGCTTTGCCAACACGATGGGCTATTATGGTATCAAGCCGGGACCGTTCCTTTACGTGCCGCTGATGGGGCCGACGACGGTGCGCGACCTGATCGGCTATACGATTGACGGGATGTTCCTGCCCTTTGCAGTCGGCAAGCCGTTCAGCCAACCGGCCTATGTCATTCCGGCAACGGTGCTGGGGCTGCTCAACAGCCGCGTCGAGTTCGATGGGCAAATCCGCAAGATCAAGTCAGCCGACGATCCCTATGCCATGTCGCGCGAATATTATCTGAAGGGTCGGCAGGCCGAAATCGACGCGCTGCATGGCAAGGGCAATGGCAAGTGGGTGCCTGAAGATGAGGTCAGCGATGTGCCGCCCGCTGAGGGGAATGCGCCGCTGCCCACCGATTTGCCAGCCGACACCGATGTTACGCCATCGCCCCAGCCACAGGCAGGGGTGAACCCGCCACCCAGTTAAGCGCGGGTAAGCAGTCCTTCGACGAGGCCTTCGAACAGGCGGCGGCCGTCGGTGCCGCCATGCGCGGGTTCGATCATGCGTTCGGGATGCGGCATCATGCCCAGCACATTACCGGCATCGTTCAGGATGCCAGCGATGTTGCGCGCCGATCCGTTGACGTTTTCGGCATAGCGGAACGCCACGCGGCCTTCGCCTTCCAGCCGGTCGAGCGTCGCGTCGTCGGCGAAATAGTTGCCGTCATGGTGAGCGACGGGGATGGTGATCGTCTCGCCCGCTTCATATTTTGCGGTGAAGGCGGACTGGGTGTTGTCGACTGTCAGCTTCACGTCGCGGCAGACGAAATGGATGCCTGCATTGCGCATCAGCGCGCCGGGGAGCAGGCCGGTTTCGGTCAGAACCTGAAAGCCGTTGCACACCCCGAAAACGAAGGTGCCGCGCTCCGCGGCCTGTGCCACGGCCTGCATCACCGGCGAACGGGCGGCCATCGCGCCGGAGCGCAGATAATCGCCATAGGAAAAGCCGCCGGGAACGCCGATCAGGTCGATCCCTTCGGGCAATGCGCTGTCGCCATGCCAGACCATCGCGGGCGCAGTGCCGGTGATCTGTTCGAAGGCCACGGCCAGATCGCGGTCGCAATTGCTGCCGGGAAAGACGATGACGGCGCTCTTCATCTTAAGCGACCTTTTCGATGCGGTAATTTTCGATGACGGTATTGGCCAGCAGCTTCTGACACATGGCATCGATGTCCGCATCGCTGGTGCCGTCGGCGAGATCGAGTTCGAGCAGCTTGCCCGCACGAACGTCGTTCACGCCTTCGAAGCCCAGACCGCTCAGCGCATGATGGATCGCCTTGCCCTGCGGATCGAGCACACCGCCCTTGAGGGTCACGAAAATGCGGGCTTTCATGGGGCGGGACTCCTGAATGGGGTAAGTTGCGGACCCCCTAGACCAAATGCGCGCCGATATGAAGCGGGTTCCGAAACAATAGGGTAAAGTGTTCCTGCGGATGCAGGAACCCAGTAATCTCATCACGCGCAAACGTTGCACTATTACTGGGTTCCTGCCTGCGCAGGAACACGACAGTGTCGAGCGAACTTATATCCCGCGCTTTTTCCGGTGCGTTTCCATGTCGAGGATCGCGTTTTCGGCGCCTTCGGGCAGCAGGCCAAGGCGACGGGCGACTTCCTGATAGGCTTCGACTTCGCCGCCAAGGTCGCGACGGAAGCGGTCCTTGTCGAGCTTTTCGTTGGTGACGGCGTCCCACAGGCGGCAGCCGTCAGGGCTGATTTCGTCAGCGAGAATGACGCGGCTGAATTCACCGTCCCAAATGCGGCCAAATTCCAGCTTGAAGTCAATGAGGCGGATGCCGATGCCGGCGAACAGGCCGCACATGAAGTCGTTCACGCGGATCGCCATGTCGGCGATGTCGTGCATTTCTTCCTGGCTGGCCCAGCCGAAGCAGGCAATGTGCTCGTCCGAAATCATCGGATCGCCCAGCGCATCGTCCTTGTAGCAATATTCGATGAGCGTGCGGGGAAGCTGCGTGCCTTCCTCGATACCCAGTTTCTTGCTGAGCGATCCGGCGGCGACGTTGCGCACGATCACTTCGATCGGGATGATCTCGACCTGACGAATCAACTGCTCACGCATGTTGAGGCGGCGGATGAAGTGGGTAGGCACGCCGATCTGCGCGAGGAGCGTGAAGATATGCTCCGAAATGCGGTTGTTGAGTACGCCCTTGCCGGAAATCGTACCCTTTTTCTGCGCATTGAAGGCAGTCGCATCATCCTTGAAATACTGGATCAGCGTGCCGGGTTCTGGACCCTCATAGAGGATCTTGGCTTTGCCTTCGTAAATCTGGCGGCGACGGGCCATCGGCATATCCCTGCTTGTAAAACAATGCGCCCCGGCAAACGCGAATCGTTAAGGATCAGCGGTCGCCGGGGCTGTAGTGGGGGCCAATAGACCAAAGTGGGGAGCGGTGCAAATGGGGGAGCGGCTGGTTTGGGTTTCCCTTCGCATTGCAGGGATGACGAATTTTAGATCAGGGGTACACCGCCCCCACGAAATACAGCCCATCGGGCGGGGCGTTGAGGCCCAAGGCGGCGCGGTCCTTTGCCTCCAGCGCGGCGCGCATGTCTTCCACCGTCCATTTGCCGGTGCCGACCAGCGCGAGGCAGCCCACCATCGAGCGGACCTGATGGTGCAGGAAAGAGCGTGCCGCCGCGTGAATGTTTATGCGGTCGCCGGTGCGGATCACGTCCAGCCGGTCGAGCGTCTTGACGGGGCTGGCCGACTGGCAATGCACCGAGCGGAAGGTGGTGAAATCATGAAGGCCGATGAGCGCCTGTGCGGCTTCGTGCATGGCGTCGCTGTCCAGCGCCTGCGTGATGCGCCATGCGAGGCCTTTTTCCCATGTCAGCGGCGCGCGGCGATTGGCGATGCGATAGACATAGGAACGACCGAGGCAGGAAAAACGCGCGTGCCAGTCATCCGCGACGATCTCGCAGTCGGTGATCGCCACAGGCTGCTGCCGCATTTTCGCGTTGAGCGCTTCGCTCAGGCGGAAGGGGGTGAAGGGCTTGGCGATGTCGGCATGGGCGCGCATAGCGATGCCGTGGACGCCGGTATCGGTGCGCCCCGCCGCGTGGACGCCGACCGTTTCGCCGGTGATGGCCGTGATGGCGTCCTCAACGGCCTGCTGGATAGTGGGGCCATGCGGCTGCCGCTGCCAACCCATGAAGGGGCGGCCGTCAAATTCTATGGTGAACGCGAAGCGAGTCATTTGAGAGAACCGTCACGCCAGCGTAGGCTGGTGTCGTAGGCCTCCAGGTAGCATCCTGTCGCCTGAGACCCCAGCCTACGCTGGGGTGACGTAAGAAGGAGCGGGGGTGACGTAAGAAGGAGATGGTCGCGCTCAATCATCCACCCGCGTCCCCGCCGCCATATCGAACCCGCGCAGCAATTCGCCCGGCAGCATAGCGGATTTGCCCGCGCGCTGGATCAGCGTGGGGCGGATGCTGCCTTTGCCGCAGCCGATGAGCAGGCTATCGTCGAGCAATTCGCCCGCTGCGCCGCTCCGCGTTTCGACATGCGCGGCATGGATGCGGAAGCGTTCGCCGCCATAGCTGAAGAATGCGCCGGGGGCCGGATTGAACGCGCGAATCTGCCGCTCGACGGCGTGGGCATCGGCGGTGAAATCGATCTTCGCTTCGGCCTTGTCGATCTTTGCCGCGTAAGTGACGCCTTCGTCCGGTTGCGGTACGGGCGGGAAAGCGTCGAGGTCTTCCAGTACCTGTGTCATCAGCACCGCGCCTGCCTCGGCCAGTTCGGTCGTCAACTCCCCGGCGGTCTTATATTCCACGGGCGTTACATGTTTCGCCCGCATCGGTCCGGTATCGAGGCCCGCTTCCATATCCATGATCGTCACACCGGTAACGTGATCGCCTGCAAGGATCGCCCGCTGGATCGGCGCAGCCCCGCGCCAGCGCGGCAGGAGCGATGCGTGGATGTTGAGGCAACCGCGTTTGGGCGCATCCAGCACGGCGCGCGGCAAAATGAGGCCATAAGCGGCCACCACCGCCACATCGGCATCATGCGACGCGAACACCGCCTGCGCGTCGGCATCCTTCAGGCTTACTGGCACATGCGCCGGCAACCCGAAGGCCTCCGCCCGCGCCTGAACGGGGGAGGGGCGCAGTGCCTTGCCGCGACCCGCCGGGCGGGGCGGCTGGCTATATACCGCAACGATATCGTGCCCCGCAGCGACCAGCTTTTCCAGCCCCGGCACCGCAAAATCGGGCGTTCCCATGTAGACTATACGCATGGTCTTCTCTCAAGCCCTTGTCGGGCGGGAGCGCAAGCCCCTATGTTGCGCGATATGGCCTCTCCTGAAATCGAAGCGTTGACGCAGGCGCTCTCCCGCCTTCCCGGTCTGGGACCGCGATCGGCGCGGCGGGCGGTGCTGCATCTTCTCAAGAAACGCGAACTGGCGCTGGGGCCGCTGCGCCGTGCGCTGGAGGCAGTGGAGCAGAACCTGTCCACCTGCGCGCTGTGCGGCAATGTCGATACAGTCGATCCCTGCGGCATCTGCACCGATCCGCGTCGCGACGACCGCGCATTGTGTGTCGTGGAGGATGTGTCCGACCTGTGGGCGCTCGACAAGTCGCGTCTGTTTCCGGGGCGTTTTCATGTGCTGGGCGGGCGATTGTCCGCGCTCGAAGGGGTGCGGCCGGAGGATCTGTCGATAGATGCGCTGGTCGGCCGGGTGGCGGCGGGCGGCATCGACGAAGTGGTGCTGGCGATGAACGCCACGCTGGAGGGGCAGACGACCGCGCACTATATCATCGAACGGCTGGAGCGTTTTCCCATACGGCTTACGCAGCTTGCGCACGGCCTGCCGGTCGGGGGGGAGCTCGACTATCTGGACGAAGGAACGCTGGCGCAGGCATTAAGGGCGCGCCGACCCGTAGGGTGACTTGATCTTATTGCGTTGTCGCCATATTTTAGCGCCATGGCCATTCTTCCCATCATCGAAACGCCCGATCCGCGATTGCGCACTATTTCCACGCCCGTCGAGTTGATCGACGCCGATCTGCAACGGCTGATCGATGATATGTTCGAAACGATGTACGACGCGCCGGGCATTGGCCTTGCCGCCATTCAGGTGGGGGTGCCCAAGCGCGTTCTCGTGATGGACTTGCAGGAGCCGGAGGAAGAAGGCGGCGAGCCGGTCAAGCGGCCGATGGTGTTCATCAATCCGCAGATCATCGAAGGGTCGGACGATATTTCGATCTATCAGGAAGGGTGCCTGTCGGTCCCCGACCAATATGCCGATGTGGAGCGCCCTGCGAGCATCCGTGCAAGCTGGATGGACCGCGATGGCCGCATCCGCGAGGAGCAACTGGAAGGTTTGCTGGCGACGTGTTTGCAGCATGAGATGGATCACCTCGAAGGGGTGCTGTTCATCGATCATCTGTCGCGGCTGAAGCGCGAGATGGTGCTGAAGAAGCTGGCCAAGCAGCGCAAGGAAGCCAAGGCAGCTTAGTCCTCGTCGTCCCAGCGAAGGCTGGGATCTCAGGCGATGGCGCGCTGCCGTATGAGACCCCAGCCTTCGCTGGGGTGACGATTATGGTATGGGGCGACGACCCACTTGCCACTCTGCGCAACGTCCAGTAAGTTCCCTTTTCGTTCTCTTGCGGAAAGTGCCCATGGACCTTCTTGCCGTCGCTCTCATCATTGCCGCTTTGCTCGCTGGCCTCGTTGCCGGATGGATCGCGCGTGGGCAGGGGATGGCGGCGTTATCGGCGCGCCTGGACGCCGCCGTAGCGCAGCGCGACACCGCCGAGCGCGACCTTGCCGTGGCGCGGGAGCGGGCGGATCAGGCGGCGGCGGTGTCCGCGCGGCTGGATGCTGTGCAGGTCGAGCGCGAATCGGCGTTGCGCGATCTGGCGGCGTTCCGGTCTGAACAACTGGCGCGCACCGAAGCGTTCGAGGCGCAGATCAAGGCGCTGACCGAGGCTAAGGAACAGCTTTCCGCGCAGTTCAGTGAGATCGGCGGCAAGATATTGGAGCAGGCGCAAAAGACCTTCCTCGACCGCGCCGATCAGCGTTTTGCGCAGGCCAATGAGAAGAGCGAAGCGCAACTCAAGGGGTTGCTGCAGCCGGTCGAAACCACGCTCAAACGCTATGAGGAAGGGTTGCAGCGCGTCGAGAAGGACCGCGTCGGCAGCTATCACGAATTGCGCGAAGCTGTCGAGCAAGTGAAGCTGGGGCAGGGGCAAGTGCGTGACGAAACCGCCAAGCTGGTCAATGCCTTGCGCGCCGCGCCCAAGACGCGCGGGCGGTGGGGTGAGCAGCAGTTCAAGAACCTCATCGAAACGGCGGGGCTGTCGGCCTTTGTCGATTTTACCGAGGAAGTCTCGGTCAATACCGACGACGGCCGGTTGCGCCCCGATTTCATCATCCGTTTGCCTGGCGATCAGCAGTTGGTGGTCGACGTAAAATGTTCGCTGGAAGCTTATCTCAACGCCGTCGAGCAGACCGAGAATGTGCCGCGCGAACGCTATTTCGCCGACCATGCCCGCGCGCTGCGCACCCATGCCGACGCACTGGGGCGCAAGGCTTATTGGGAGCAGTTCGACAAGGCGCCTGATTTCGTCATCATGTATGTGCCGGGCGACAATTTCGTCACCGCCGCGCTGGAAGCCGACATGGACCTGTGGGAACGCGCGGCGAAGAATCGCGTGATTATCTGCGGTCCGGCGACGTTCCTGCCGCTTGCGCGGACGTTGGCGGGGCATTGGCGACAGGCCAAAATGCAGGATCAGGCCAAGCAGGTCGGTGCGCTGGGCAAGGAATTGTATGAGCGGCTCGCAGTGGCCGCCACGCATCTCAAGCGGTTGGGCAGCGGGCTGAGCAGTGCGGTCGCGAATTACAACAGTTTCATCGGCAGCTTCGAAACGCGGGTGCTGTCATCCGGGCGGCGCTTCCGCGATCTGGATATCGAGACGGGCGGCAAGGAGATCGAAATGCTCGATCCGCTGGACGTGCTGGCGCGGGAGCCCACGACGGAAGAGGGGCTGAGGGCTTTGCCGGAGCCGGAGGTCGTGAAAGTGGCCGCGAGGGTGGGGGAGTAGGCGTAAAGCCCTTCTCCCCCGGTATGTAACAGGCTACCGATCGACGCCCTTCACCTTCCCCCAAGTCCGTGCGGCCGTGTACCCCAGATAGCCGGTGCCGAAGAGCGCGTAGAGCGGTTCGGGCAGGCCGTTGAGATAGGCGGTGATCCCCCGCGCAATGGCTTCGGCCAGTTCGGGGCGTATCCCTGCAATCATCCCCATAGGGATCGCCCATAATAACAGCGCATACATGACGTACAGAAACGCCGGGCGTGCGCGGCTGGTCCACGGGTCGGCCGATTGCGCTTCGGCCAGGATCGCGGACAATTGTGCCTGTATGCTGTCGATTTCGCGGCTGGTTTCCAGCTTGAGCAGTTCGAGCTTCGCGCGGTCGCGGGCTTCCGGGTCGGGAATGACCTTGTCGATCAATTGGGCGACCGGGCCGATGATGCCGTTTAATAGTCCCATGATAGTGCTCCCCCTTAACCGATGCGGTTTGCAAGCCAGCCGTAGAGAAAGGCTTCGTTGGCGGGACGGCTTTCGGCCAGGTCGATGTAACGCGCGCCCTGCAACGCCTCCATTGCCTTCAGCAACACGGTCTCGCCGTTCCGACCACGCGACTCTATAAATTCACCGAGCGTCGCAAGTGTGCGCGGGCCGATCCGCCGATCCACCGCCAGATCGGCGAAGTCCCGTCCGTTGCGATTGAGCGCATTGAGTGCGCGTTGCAGAAAGCCGGTGGCGACCGCTGGTCCCATATTCACACCGGTATCGAACAATTCTGCAGCAATGCGCGGTGCCAGTTCCGCGACGAACGCGAATTTCGGCCCGTCCCAATAGCGCGCGCGATAGATTGCGACAGCGTCCGCCCGCGGAAAATCGCACATGCTGCCCGCAAACCCATGCGCCCGCGCCACCGCCTGCGTAATCCCCCATCGAGTGGGCCCGCCGCGATCCGTCGGATGGTTGCTATAGCCCCCTTCGCGCGCAATCACTTCGTCGATCAATATATCTATATCCATGCCCATGCTCCTGTCTTGAAGCATTACAAATAACCTATGTGGTTATATGTAGGACAGGGCGATATGGGGCGGGTCCATCTGACCTGATTTGATGGCGTATCGGTGGACGATCACCAGTGGATTGTTTCGGAACCTCAGGCCCGCGCAACGCCGGTCATATCAGTGCGTCCAACAAGCCGATGAGCGGAAGGTCCGCTTTGGGCATGGGCACGCCGTACATCTGTGCGGGTCGCAGCCACTTCAGGCCGGTGGCATGATGTGCCTCTGGCGTGCCTTTCCATTTGCGGCAGATATAGAGCAGCATCACGAGATGCTTGTCGTCCAAAGGCTCACTGGCAAATGCTGCCGGCGCCAGGCAACTGGCGTGCGTCGCAATACCCAGTTCCTCTTCCAGTTCGCGGATCAGCGCGGCTTCGGGTGTTTCGCCGGGTTCGATTTTGCCGCCGGGAAATTCCCACAGACCGGCCAACGATCCGTTTAGCGGCCGTTGCTGCAGCAGGACACGACCGTCGGCGTCTACCAGCGCAGCCGCGACAACATGCAAAAGAGGGGTACTCGCGGGTAATTCACTTGCCATTATAACAATCCATTAACGCACAATGCCTTACAGTCGCGCCTGATAGCAGAAAGGGCGGGGTGCTTCGTGCGCAATATTATTCGATATTTCACGCATAGCGTGCTGATTCGCTCTCAGCGCGGTGCCACTGCGGTCGAATATGGATTGATCTGCGCCATGATCGTTCTGGCGATGCTCGCAGCTCTTCATGAAGTCGCAACCAAGTCCAACGCGATGTGGAATAATATTTCTGCTAAAGTAACCGAAAATTAACTATAGATATCTGACAATTAATACCGCCCGTTTAATGTTTTGGAAACCTCTCCGGTCTAGATCGAATATCACTTGCTGAAGATTACCGGCAAGTAAGGTCGCTTTCGAGACTATATATTTGGGGGTTACAAATGTTGTTTATTCGCAAGATGATCAAAAACAACATAGTGAAACTCCCATTGCATACGGTCTGATGGTTGCTTGATTGCCGTGGCCGTTCTTGGTGCGATGAGAACCTTAGGCGGCCAACTGAATAATATATTCACTAAAGTATCGAACAGCATGAACTAAGTTTGCTCGATTTTGCGAAGGTAGAGATTTGACCCCTCTGCCGCTATTTCTAAGAAGGGAAGACGACATGATGCATATCCGTAAAATGATCCGCAACAACAAGGGCGCGACGGCTATCGAATATGGCCTGATCGCTGCTCTGATCGCAGTTGCTGCCATCACCGCAATGAAGAGCCTTGGTGGTAACCTGACGAACACCTTCGACAAGGTTGCAAAAAACCTGACGTAATGCTTTTAGCATTATGTTCAAAAGAAGGGCGGCGGGATATTCCCGCCGCCTTTTTTTATCGTTCGCGTGATCAGTAGCTTACGATTTTCACCTTTTGTCCGGGACGCACGGTTGCCGCGCCGGGCAGGGCATTTATGACCCGGAAGCGGTCTTCGCGATAATCGGGATAGGCCATCTTTGCCGATAGCGACGCAACGGTGTCGCCGGGCTTTACCGTTATCACATTGACGCGACGTGCCTTGATCGCGGCGGCATCCTGCGCGCTCAGGCGCTGGACGGACTGGATCATGGGTTCGAACGGACCGATGCCCCGCCCAGCGGGTGCGATCATCAGGAAATGATAGGCCGTTTTCGGACCGAATTGATACGCGAACACCGTGACGTCGACAGGCCCGGACTGCGCATTGGCGCGCGCGCTGGCATAGCTTGCCGGAATGCCGTTGATCGTTGTGGTGCGGATGGCATCGGGGGAAATCGACGCATTCTTTGCGATGCTGGAAAAGGCCGCGCTGATGTAGTCGGTCATGTTGCCGTTATAGCTTGCGCCGGTGAACTGCGCTTGGCCGTTCGCCCCCGTGATGCTGACGGCAGCGGCGCCATTCTCCATCGTGTATCCCGTGGGAATCGCGAAAGCGAGGCGCAGGTCCGGGTGGCGGAAGCGATTGCCTTCGATCACGCCTTGCTTGGGATCGTCACCGTACAAGGTGCCGTCGATGGCAGCGAGGAAGCTGTCGCGATTGCGCAAGGTGCTGGTGGCGCCGGTTGCCTTTGCCCGTTGCAAAGCGCGTGAAACGCGGGCTTCGGGGTCGGGGTGGGTGCTGGCCCATTCGGGAACGGTCCGGCTGTTGCCCGTAACCCGCTGATCTATGGCGTTTTGAGCCGCGAGCGACGCGAGCGTCGAGGAGAGCGCCTTGGGGTCATAGCCTGCATTGGCAAGATACCGGATGCCCAGGTCGTCAGCCTCATATTCCTGCGAGCGGGAGAACTTCAACGTCAGCGCCTGACTGGCGGTGCCGATCCCCTTCTGGAGGATGCTGCCTAAGCCCGAATCGCCCAAGACCGCGCCTGCAAGAACTTGCAGCAATGTGCCGCCAATCGCATTGCGGCTCGCGGCTTTCTGGCGGCGCTGCCCGTGCAATGCGGCAACGTGGCCGACTTCATGGCCCAGAACCCCGGCCAACTCGGCTTCGTCGTTCATCAAGGCCAGCAACTGCCGCGTGACATAGACATAGCCGCCGGGAATCGCGAAGGCGTTGTTCACCGGGGAGTTGAGCAAGGTAACGGTGAAATCGCTTTGCGCATTGGACAGGCCCGATTGCACTGCGATCTTGCGCCCGACAGTCGTCACATAAGCCGATTGCGGACCTGCATAAGCGCCGCCAAATTCCTGGAGCAATTGCGGATGGGCCTTCGCACCTTCGGCTCTGTCCTGCGCGCTGATCGACGTTGCGGTGGATATCTGCCGCTGCTGCCCGGTTGCAGCCGGTAGCGCGAGCATTGTCCCCGCGAGCAGAACGCCGCAACCTGTTGCCCAATAAACCCTACGCATGTGTGTCTCCCTATTGCCGCCACGTTAGGGCAGGATGTGGGGGAGGAAAACCCTTTGACGGCGTCAGGTTCCCATCGCGAGGAACTTGTCCGCACGATCGATCCGCAGCGCCGTGGCGTTCATGGTGCCGAGCTGATCGAGTTGCGTGCCAAGCGCGGCGCGCAGCGAAGCAATGGCTTCAGCCGGGGCGCGATGTGCGCCGCCGACTGGCTCAGGGATGATGGCGTCTATCACGCCCAGAGCCTTGAGATGCTGGGCCGTAACTTGCATCGCGGTGGCCGCTTCGCTGGCCTTTTCCGCAGTACGCCACAGGATCGACGCGCAGCCTTCGGGTGAGATCACGGCGTAGACTGCATGTTCGAACATCAGCACGCGGTTGGCGGCAGCAAGGGCGACCGCGCCGCCCGATCCGCCTTCACCGACGACCGCGGCAACCATCGGCACGCCCAGCGCGAGACATTGTTCGGTGGAGCGGGCAATCGCTTCGGCCTGACCGCGCTCTTCGGCCTGAACGCCGGGGAACGCGCCGGAGGTGTCGACCAGCGTCACCACGGGAAGTCCGAAGCGGTCGGCAAGCTGCATAAGACGGATCGCTTTGCGATAGCCTTCAGGTTTGCCCATGCCGAAATTATGTTTGAGGCGGCTGGTGGTGTCGTCGCCCTTTTCATGGCCGATGACCATGACCTTGCGGCCATCCAGCTTCGCAAAACCACCAAGGATCGCCTGATCGTCGCCAAAGGCACGGTCGCCCGCAAGGGGGATGAACTCGTCGAAAATGCCTGCCACATAATGTTTGAAGTGCGGGCGGTCAGGATGGCGGGCGACCTGCGTCTTCTGCCACGGCGTCAGGCGGGCATAGGTGTCCGCCAGCATTTTCTGCGCGCGCTGCTGCAGCTTGTCGATTTCGCCGTCGATGGACAAGTCGCCATCGCGCGCGGTTTCGCGTAGTTCGGCAATGCGCGCTTCGAGCGCGGCAATCGGCTTTTCGAAATCCAGAAAACTGACCATGAAGCAGCCGTTAGGACGAGCGCGGCTTGAGGTCAACGAGCGGATGACGGCTGTTGACCAGCGCGACCAGCCGGGAACTCTCGACATGGGTGTAGATCTGCGTCGTGCCGATGTCGGCGTGGCCCAGCATCGTTTGAAGCGCGCGCAGGTCTGCGCCGCCTTCCAGCAGGTGCGTGGCGAAAGCATGGCGCAGGACGTGCGGGCTGACGCGGTCGGGCGATATGCCGGCTGCGGCGGCGAGCGCTTTCACCATTTGATAGAGGCGGATGCGGCTCAAGTGGCTTTTGCCCGAGGGGAAGAGCCAGAGCGCATCGTTCGGGACGAAGGCCGACCATGTCGCGACGGCAGCGCGTGCACGATCCGATATGGGCACCATGCGTTCCTTCCCGCCCTTGCCGCGCAGGATAAGGAACGGACGGTCACTCGCCAGCGCGCGGCGGGGCAGCGACACCAGTTCGGTCGCGCGCAGGCCGGAGCCATAGAGCAGCTCGATCATCGCGGACAGGCGCATGTCCTGCAGCGAGGGGTGCTCCACCGCGAGACGCTCCTCAATGACGGCGAAGATGCGGTCGATGTCGGCAGCGCTCAGGATTTTGGGCAGCGGGCGTTGCAGGGCGGGGCGGGGAAGGGATGCGGCGGGGTTGTCCGCGCGGAATCCTTCTTCCTGCAGGAAGGCGTAGAAGCCGCGCAGGGCCGATGCCTTGCGCGCGACGGTTGAGCCGGAAAGCTGGGACCACAGGCCAGCGAGCTTTTCCAGAGCGTGATTGTCGGCTTTCTCAAGGCCGCCGATTGCCTTCGATGCGGCAAGCAAGTCGGTGCGATAGGCAAGCAAGGTATTGCGCGCCGCGCCGCGCTCTGCGGCCATCATTTCGAGGAAACGGTCGATCAGCGGGGCGTCTGTCGTCATGCTAACATCTCCCTCTCTTCCTGACTCTTATATCCATCGGGCCTGTCCCCCACTGTTCCCCTGCGAAAGCAGGGGTCCAGGGCCCAACACGCAGCGCTTTGTCGCCCTGGGCTCCCGCTTTCGCGGGAGAACGGCTTCTTGCATGGTCACAGGATATGATTGCTCCTCCGCTGAAGGAGAGAGAGAGCGACTACAACCGCGCAATTGCCTCGGCGGCTATCATGCGCGCTTCGGGGTCTAGCCCGACGCGATGCAGCGCCGCGACGATGTGATAGAGATGTGAGGGTGGCAGGCGGCGCCAGTCGGCAACCTGCATCCCGACCCCGGCCAGCAAGGCGACCGTGCCCGTTTCGCCCCGCTGCGCGGCAGCACCGATGGCGCGTGCCCAGCGGCTGCGGGGGGCCAGCGACAGGCCGTTATCGTTAGCCAGCGTCGTTGCATCGCCAGCGGAAAGGCGATTGAGACCGGCTAGTCCAGCAAGCAGCATCCGGCCCTTTTGCGGTCCGGCTGCGTCGAGATAAGCCGACACGCGATTACTCGAAATTTCGACGACCGGCGTTGGTGCGCCAAGTGCCAACAGTGCCCAGCTATCCTCTCCTCCGTCCCCATCGAGTTGCCCCAGCGCACTTGCCCAGCGCGCCGCGCTGCGGTCATAGCCTGCGCTCAGCATGGCCGCGATCAGATGCGCAATGTCCTCGCTGGCGGCGGAGGTGACGGGCAGGGCAGCAGCGGCGCGGGCCACTGCGATCAGGCCGACATAGTCCACGCCATCGTCTTCGGTCTGCCACAGCTTGCGCATGGCCCCGATCCGCGTGTCGACGGTGCCGCCGGTATAGGCATTGCGCAGCGCCTCGACGCGGTCCTTTATGGCGTCGGTCGCATCAGGATCGGCAGCCGCCTCAGTATAAAAGCCGACGAGAGCCGCATTGGAAAATACACCCAGACGCGCCGCGACATTCGCGCCGGTCCAGCGCCGGAAGGGCGATAGCGTCGGTGCGCGGGCTTCCCATGCGCGGACATGCGGCCCTGCGCTGGCCCATAAAGTATCGGGGATCGGGACGTTGGTTGCGGTGGCCATGCCGAACCGCCATGCGGTGAGGCTGTCCACGCCTTCCCATTCGATTTTGACCGAACGGCGGGCGTTGAAACCTGCTCCGACCACCTTCTCGGCGAGGCGATAATCGACGCCGCGCGCGGTGCCACGCCGTTCCGCCTGATTGAGCGCGCCGCTGGCGCTGCCCTGATCGCCAGAAAAAGACGCGCAAATCGCTTTGGAAAGCTGCCAGCCCGGTTCATCGCTGGTACGCAGCGCGCCCGCGGACAGCGGACATAAACCCGCCGGATCGGCAGTCGCCAGATAGGTTTGCATGGCGACGGCGTACAGGCGGGGCGTAAACTTGTCGGGGTCCACGCTCTGGACCAACAGGCGCGCGGAGTCGGCCTCGCCCATGCGCAACAACAGCCACGCGCGTTCTGCGACCAGATCCGCGCCGTCGATATCGCGTGGCGTGTCGATGGCCGACAACAGCGCCCGTCGAATGAGGATGGAGGCCCACCGCGACGCGAAAGGCGCATGGCTCTGCTTCATCAATATCGCAAGATACTGGCCGGACTGCTGCCCGAAAGCATTGGCAGGCAGGCCGCGTGTTTCCGGGGTCAGCGGCCCCACCCTGTCGAGCGAGCGTCGCGCGGTGTCGGGAAGGTCGTATTTCGCCGCCTGCGCCGCAAGTTCTTCTTCCGACAGCGCGATTTCTTCGGCCGCATTGTCCTGCACGTCGGCTGGTACGCCAGAATCGAGCGGCAAGGGCTGGATGGTCGCGGGGGGCTGACCCGTTGCGGGCGCGGGTGCGCGCGGCTCATTGGAACGAGGCGGTTCCGCCGCCGGCGGATCGCCGAAACCGGGAGGCAGCAACGATTCGGGCGCACGCTGGGCAAAGCCCGCGTCGATCACCGGCACGGTCAGCGCCAACGCGGCGCCGCCCGCGAGCAGGCCCGCCATCAACAGGATGCTACGGCGCTGCAATGCCTTGTCCTACTTGCCCAGCTTTTCGGCGGGAATCGCCTTTTCCACCGGAACCTGCGGCTGTTCACCGCCGCGCGCCCACATCAGCCAGAACAGGCCGATCAGCAGGACGATGGGAATGATGGGCAAGGCGCTGCGCCTGCGGGGGCGGCTTTCGAAACTGTTGGTCTGGCGTTTAATCTTCATGGCACTTTCTTAGGGCGAATGACGGGGCCTTGGCCAGCAAAATGGCGCTGGTCGCGCATCGTTTCGCCACGAAATCGGCTTTTGCCCTTATGAGCGGGTGGCTGTATAGCCCCGCTCGCGATGCAGCGAAACAGCAAATCCCCTGACGATCCGTCTCCGGCGGCGGCTCCGGCCAGCAGTGCCCTCCAAAAGCAGGGGCCGATCGTTCTTGTCGGCATGATGGGTGTCGGGAAATCCACCGTGGGGCGGCGGTTGGCCGCCCGGCTGGGCCTGCCCTTCGTCGATGCGGACGAAGCAATCGAAGAAGCGGCGGGCATGACCATTCCGGAGATGTTCGAACGCTATGGCGAAGCGCATTTTCGCGATGGCGAGCGTCGGGTTATTGCGCGGCTGATCGATGGCGCGCCCAAGGTCATTGCAACGGGCGGCGGTGCATTCATGCAGGACGAGACACGCGCGCTGATCCTGTCGGCCGCGAAAGCCGTGTGGCTGGATGCGGATATCGACGTTCTGGTGGATCGGGTGTCGCGGCGGGAAGGACGGCCCTTGCTGAAGGGGCGCGATCCGCGCGCCGTGCTGACCGAACTGGCTGCCATCCGTAACCCGGTCTATGCGCTGGCCCCGATCCATGTGCGAAGCGTAGTCGCACCGCATGAAACCGCCGTCGAAAATATCGTGAAAGCTCTAGCATTATGACGACCGTTCCGGTGACCTTGGGTAGCCGCAGCTATGATATCCTGATTGCCGAAGGTGCGCTCGATCAGGCTGCTACCCATCTGGCCCGCTTTGCGCGGGGCGGGCGTCTGGTCGTGGTTACGGACGATGACGTTGCCGCCGCGCAATTGACCCGGCTGGAGGCTTCTCTTGCCGCAGGGGGTGTGGCCATCGAGCCTATCGTTCTGCCATCGGGCGAAGGAACGAAAAGCTGGCGCTATCTGGAAACGCTGCTCGATCGGTTGCTGGCGCTGGAAGTGGAGCGCAGCGATCATATCGTCGCGCTGGGCGGGGGGGTGATCGGCGATCTGGTCGGCTTTGCGGCCTCCATCCTGAAGCGCGGATGCAATTTCGTGCAGGTGCCGACGACCTTGCTGGCGCAAGTCGATAGCTCGGTCGGTGGGAAGACGGCCATCAACAGCGCGGCGGGCAAGAACCTGATCGGCGCGTTTCATCAGCCGGCCTTTGTGTTGATCGATCCTTCGACGCTCGACACCTTGCCGTCTCGCGAAGTGGCGGCGGGTTATGCCGAAGTCGTGAAATATGGGCTGATCGACGATGCCGCGTTCTTCGACTGGTGCGAGGCAAATGGCCCTGCGCTGATTGCCGGTGATCGGGCCGCGCAGCTCTATGCCATCGAAAAGAGCGTGCGCGCGAAGGCTGCCATCGTAGCGGATGACGAGCGGGAAACGACCGGGCGGCGCGCTCTGCTGAACCTGGGCCATACCTTCGGTCATGCGCTGGAAGCCGATACAGGCTTTTCCGACACGCTGTTGCATGGCGAAGGCGTGGCGGCGGGCATGGCGCTGGCCTTCCGCTTTTCGGCGCGGCAGGGACTGTGCGATCCGGCGGATGCCGCTCGGGTGACTGCGCATCTGCAGACTGTCGGATTGCCGCATGATCTGGCGAGCGCCCATGTTAAGGCATCCGGCGCGGAACTGGTGGCGCATATGCTGCATGACAAGAAGATGGCGGGCGGGAAGCTGCCGTTCCTGCTGGCGCGGGGGATCGGGCAAACGTTTCTGGCGAAGGACGTCGATCTGGCCGACGTCGCGGCCTTTCTGGACGAAGAACGCGGCTGATGCCCAATGGCGTCGCGAAAGCGAACTTGCCGTCTAAAATATGCCCGATCTGCAATCGCCCCTTCGTCTGGCGAAAGAAATGGGCGCGCGATTGGGAGAATGTTCTTTATTGTTCCGACAAATGCCGGGGCGCCGCCAAGTCAGCTGCGAAAGTAGATCCACGCGAGCCATAGCCATCCGGCGATCAGCAAGCTGCCGCCAATCGGCGTCACGGCGCCCAGCCAGCGCGGGCCACCCAAAGCCATGATGTAAAGCGTGCCCCCGAAGATTGCGCCGCCCGCCAGCAACAGCGTCGCGGGACCGCGCGCGATACTCATGATCGCAAGGGCTGCGACGGCATGAACGAGCTGATACATGCCGCCGGTACGCAGCCACTCGGCGGCTTGGGGAGAGGATGCACCGTGCGCACCGAAGGCACCTGCCCCTACAGCCAGAGCAGCAGACAATGCAGCGAGCATAGCGATCATGCGCCTTCCTCCACGGTGTTTACGATGAGAAGCGGGTCGGCGCGGTGCTGCGCATTATACATCATGCCCCGGCCCGCATAAATATCGCCGCCCGCCGCGATCTGCCGGTCGAGGCGTTCCCGGTCGGTATCGCGATATTGCCGTTCGACATTGGCGATGGCTTCGTCCGACATGCCGAGCGCTTGCATCGCCTGCCAACCCATGCACACAGCCGATTCATAGACTTCGCGAACCGTGCCGGTGATGTCGAGTTCGCTCAATTCCATCAATTGTCGCCGGTCGAACGCGCGCACGAATATCGCCGCTTGCGGAAAGGCCTCCATGATCGGTTCGAGCTGCTTGCGGTCGAAATTGGAGTCGTCGTGGCAGAATGCGATGATCCGGGCATCCTCCGCTCCGGCACGGCGCAACAGGTCGATGCGCGTGCCGTCTCCGTAATAGACCTTAACGTCGAAGCGGCCCGACACTTCGATCTGGGCGGGTTTCTTGTCGATCATCGTGACCGCGCAGCCGCTGGCCATCAGCATTTGCGCAACCGTCTGACCGAAGCGCCCGTAGCCGATGACAAGCGCCGTGCCTTGTTCGGCAAGTTCGGGACCATCCATATCGGAACCGTCCTTGGGCGTGGCGAATTCCAGCCTGCTTGCGAACAGCATTAGGAACGGCGTGGTTGCCATGGACAGCGTGACAATGGCGCTGAACAGGCTGGCCGCTTCGGGCGCGATCAGGAGAGCGTTTTGTGCCTGAGCGAACAGGACAAAGCCGAATTCGCCGCCCTGACTGAGCAACAGGCCCAAAGCGAGACCCTGTCGCCAGTCTATCCCGAAGGCGCGGGCGAGACCGGTAATGATGGCCGCCTTTACCGCAACCAGCACGACCGCCAGGCTGATGACGAAGATCGGATTGGCCAGAACGGCATGGATGTCCAGCACCATGCCGACCGCCAGAAAGAACAGGCCGAGCAGGATCGTGCGGAACGGCTCCACATCGGCTTCGATCTCATGGCGATAAGGCGAATCCGCCAGCATCACGCCTGCCACGAATGCGCCGAGCGCGGTCGAAAGATGCAGGCTGTGCATGAGCGCAGCGCTGGCCAGTACGGTAAATAAGCCGACGGCCACAAATAGTTCACGCTCGCCCAGATTGCCGACAAGGCGGAGCAGCGGGCTGAGAATGAAGCGACCGGCCAGCACCAGACCGATTATGGCGCCAACCGTATAAAGCGCCATCTGCCACCCCGGCGGACCGGCGGCGTCGGCGGGATTGCGGGAGAGCGCCGCGATGATGGTGATGAGCGGGACGATCGAGAGATCCTGAAACAGCAGGATCGAGAATGCCTTTTCACCGAAGGGCGAGTTGATCCGGCCGCTGCTTTTCAGGCCTGGCAGAACCTGCGCGGTCGACGACAGGCCGAGAGGCAGGCCGAGGGCCAGCGCTGCGCCCCAGCTAAAGCCAGTGAACAGGAAGATGACGCCGGTAAGCGCGAGCCCGCATGCGATGACCTGCAACAGGCCCAGCCCGAAGATGTCGCGTTTTAGCCGCCAAAGACGGGCGGGATTGAGTTCGAGACCGACCAGAAACAGCAGCAGGACGATGCCGATTTCGGCGATGGCGAGTTTGGATTGCCCGCCGCCGACCAGAGCCAGTCCCTGCGGACCGACGATTGCACCCGCGACGAGGTAACCCAGGACAGCACCGAGGCCGAAGCGACGGAAGAGGATGACAAAAGCAACGCCTGCACCGAGCAGGATTACGCCTTCGGAGAGGAGTATATCCGTGGCGCTGACGGCCTCTGCAACAGCCATCAGACGCCGGCCTTTACGGCGTCCGCCGCGGCCTGTGCGACGGCGTCGAAGCTGAGGCGGATCGAGGCGTGGCGGGCGGGATAGTCTCGCGCCGGGGCAAGGACGGACAGGCCCGGCCAGAAGGCGAGGTCGTCGTCCGTTCCGGCAAGATAGGCAGCCAGCTTATCGCGGGCTTGCAATAGCGCATCGACATTTTGGCCCACGGCATTGGCGGCCATCAGGGAGGCGGAGGCCTGCCCAAGGGCGCAGGCGCGCACTTCCAGACCAAGGTCTGCGATGTTTCCGGCGTCGTCCATCCGCACGTCCACGGTCACGCGGCTACCGCAAGTTGCGGAGCGGCGCTCGACGCTGGCGTCGGGGTCGGCAAGACGCTCGTGGTGCGGAATGCTGGTGGCAAGCCGCAATATGTCGGTATTGTATAAGGGAGCACTCATCTTCGCCCATGTAGGCGACATTGATGTCGGATAGAAGGCGTCGCGTGATTATTGCGCGTCCGTTCCACCCGTGCGGCGCTCTTCCAGAAATTCGCTGATCGCGCGCCCGCTGGCATCGAGGAGCGGGAAGGTGCGCGAGGATTTGAGCCAATCGGGACGCTGCGACCCGCCGCCATAGATGGTGTCGTGCACCAGCGTGAAAGCCAGGAACAGCAAAGTCACGCCGATCAGGCCTTTGATTGCACCGAAGCCGCCGCCCAATACCCGATCTACAGGGCCGAGGATCGATTTGCGCGTGCGTGCGCCCAAAGCGCTGGCGATGAATTTGCCGATGGCGAAGGTCGCGCCAAATACGAGCACAAAGGCAAGCGCAGCCGCGCCGCTTTCCGTTCCGACATATTCGGTGAGGATTGCCGATACAGGTGCATGGAACAGGCGGATGGCGAACACCGCCAGTACCCAGGCGATCAGCGACAGTGTTTCCATCACGAAGCCGCGGAACAGCCCCAACACTGCGCCGCCACCGACGATAAGCAGAACGAAAATGTCGAGAGCGGTCATGGCCGTGGACTTAGAAGGTTAGAGGCAGGGAGGGAAGAGGCAACTCTATCATCCTCTTCCAAGCATATGATCGACGAACTGTGCCAAGGTGCGATAGCCGCTGAGCGTGATGCCCTTTGCGCCATCCGCCACCGAAGCGGGGACGAGGGCACGGTCGAAGCCCAGTTTGGCGGCTTCGCGCAAGCGCATGGGTGCGTGCGCGACGGGGCGAATTTCCCCGGAAAGCGCGACTTCGCCGAAGAGAACGGCATCGGCAGGTATCGGCTTTTCTGCAAGCGCGGAGATCAAGGCACCGGCCACAGCCAAATCGGCGGCAGGATCGGATATGCGGTATCCCCCCGCGATATTGAGATAGACTTCGCAGGTCGAGAAGCTGAGGCCGCAGCGCGCCTCCAGCACCGCAAGGATCATGGCAAGGCGTCCGCTGTCCCATCCCACGACCGCGCGGCGGGGCGTTGCGCCGCTGGCGAGGCGGACGGTGAGCGCCTGTATCTCGATGAGGACAGGGCGGGTGCCTTCCAGAGCCGGAAAGACCGTCGCGCCCGTCACCGATTCGTCGCGATGCGTGAGGAACAGGGCGGAAGGATTGCTGACTTCGGCTAGCCCTTCCTCCGCCATCGAAAACACCCCGATTTCATCGGTGCCGCCAAAGCGGTTCTTGATCGCGCGCAGGATGCGATATTGATGGCTGCGCTCGCCTTCGAAACTGAGCACCGTATCGACCATATGTTCGAGCACGCGGGGACCGGCGATGCTGCCGTCCTTGGTCACATGGCCAACCAGCACGACGGCAGTGCCGCGTTGTTTGGCGAAGCGGATCAATTCCTGCGCAGAGGCGCGGACCTGACTGACAGTGCCCGGTGCGCCTTCGATCAAGTCGCTGTGCATCGTCTGGATCGAATCGATGACGAGCAGGGCAGGGGGCTGGCTTTCGCCCAAGGTGGTCAGGATGTCGCGCACGGACGTCGCGCTGGCCAGTTGGACAGGGGCGCTGCCGAGGCCGAGCCGCTGCGCGCGGAGACGCACCTGATCGGCCGCTTCCTCACCGCTGATATAGGCGACCGACAGACCGCGCATGGCCATCCGTGCCGCTGCCTGCAACAGCAGCGTGGATTTGCCGATGCCCGGATCGCCGCCGATCAATGTCGCCGATCCCGATACGAGACCGCCGCCCAAAGCGCGGTCGAATTCCGCGATGCCGGTGCTGGCGCGAGGCGGCAGGGCAATGGCGCTGTCGAGGCCGATCATCTGCAATGCGCGTCCTCCAGTCTGGAGGTCGTGCTTGGCGGCGAACACGGTGTCGCCCGCTTCTTCGTACAGGCTGTTCCATTCGCCGCAGTCGTCGCACTGCCCCTGCCAGCGCGGGGCGATCGATCCGCATTGCTGACACACGAATTTACGTTTTGCCTTGGCCATTCCCAAATCCCGCTAAATCCCGTCCTTCATATCAGAACATATGCGGAACACTAGTCCTGTTTGCGCTGATGGGTGGAAACATAGCGGACATTGAGGCATTGGACGATCATGGGACAAACCACCTTTCGTGTCGCCACCTACAATATCCGTAAAGCCATAGGGACGGATCGCCGTCGCAGTCCGGAGCGTATCCTGGACGTGCTGGCCGAACTGGATGCCGATGTCGTGGCGTTGCAGGAGGCAGACCGGCGTTTCGGCCCGCGCCTTGCCGCCATTCCGGCGCGCTTGCTGGAGAGCCACAGTCCATATCGCGCCGTGCCTCTGGATGTACGGGTGGAAAGCATGGGCTGGCATGGCAATGCCATATTGGTGCGCAAGGACATGGATGTTCCTGCGCATGATATCGTCCATCTCCCCTGCCTGGAACCGCGCGGTGCGATCATGGCCGAAGTGACGACGCCGGTTAGCCCGGTACGGCTGTTCGGGATGCACCTCGACCTGTCGGGATTGTGGCGCCGTCGGCAGGCCGCCGCGGTCATCCATGCCGCCGGCGCGCGCGATGCGATGCCGACGGTCTTGATGGGCGATCTCAACGAATGGAGCGCCGACCGGGGATGCCTGGCCGATTTCGCGCGGCATTACCGCTTTGCGCCGTGCGGACGCAGCTTTCATGCACGGCGGCCTGTCGCGCGGCTGGACAGGATTATGTATTGTGAGCGGCTGACATTGAGTGCTTGCGGCGTCCATGAAAGCGCAGCGTCGCGCAAGGCGTCTGACCATCTGCCGATCTGGGCTGAATTCGCTCTGGCTTAAGATCGTGACATTCCTCCCTGCATTTGCGATGCGTCGCATATGAGGGAGAAGGAGCTTCGGCTGGCGCTGGTATGTTATGGCGGGATCAGTCTCGCCATTTACATGCACGGGATCACCAAGGAAATCTGGCATCTGGCACGGGCCAGCCGGGATTTTCATGACGGCATTGCAAAGGATGATCCGCATGGTAGCTCGCGCACCGTCTATCGCGATCTGATTGCGGATATCGAAGCGGAGACGGGCACCAGACTGCGTATCCTGCCGGACATCATTGCGGGGGCGAGTGCGGGCGGGATCAACGGCATATTCCTGGCGCAAGCCATAGAGACAGGCCAGTCGCTCGATCCGCTGACCGCGTTGTGGATGGAATATGCCGATATAGACCGGCTGCTCGACCCCGATGCGCGTCCGGCGGCGAAGTTCACGAAATTCTGGGCCTCTCCGCTGGTGTGGATGGCGGCGCGGCGGCCGGGTGACGCTGTGGAGCGAACGGTCGCGCCCGAGACACGGGAAGAAGTGCGGATGAAGCTATCGCGCTTTATCCGGTCCCGCTGGTTCGAGCCGCCCTTTGGCGGGGCGGGGTTCAGCAACATGCTGCTCGACGCCTTCGATGCGATGGCGAGGGAGCCTGCCGGTACGCCGCTATTGCCGCCGGGGCATCCGCTCGATCTGTTCGTGACGGTCACCGATTTCGAAGGCTATCCCGAGAGTCTGGAACTGCATAGCCCGCCGCATGTGATCGAGACCGAGCATAGGTTGTCTTTGGGCTTTTGCGCGCGCGGCCGGTCGCGCGATGAACGAAATTTTGCCGATCCCATCGAATTGGCCTTTGCGGCGCGCGCCACGGCCAGCTTTCCGGGGGCCTTTCCGCCTTTCACGGTGCGCGAGCTGGACGGCGTACTGGAAGAGCGGCAGCGGCATTGGCCGGGGAGGGAAGCGTTTCTTAAACGGGTGTTGCCGCGCCACAGCGCGCTGGGCAAAGCCGAAGACGCAGTGCTCATCGATGGGTCTATCCTTGCCAATGCCCCGTTTGCGCAGGCTATCGGCGCGCTGCGCAATCGCCCCTCGCGTCGGGAAGTCGACAGGCGCTTTGTCTACATCGATCCCAAGCCGCATAGCCGCAGCATAAAGCTGACGCGTAGCGGGGAGGCGCACGAATTGGCCGAGGGGGAAGTGGCGCCGCTGCCCGGCTTTTTCCGTACAATCTTCGGCGCGCTCAGCGATATTCCGCGCGAACAGCCCATCCGCGACAATCTGGATGCCATCGAGGGGCGGTCGCGGCGCATCCTGCGGATGCGGCAGATCATCGACGCGCTGCGTCCGCAGATCGAGCATGACGTGGAAAGCAGTTTCGGCGGGACTCTGTTCCTCAACCGTCCGACACCGGCGCGACTGGCAGGCTGGCGGGCGAAAGCTCAGATGCGGGCGGCGGGCGCAGCGGGCTTTGCCTATCCCGCTTACGGCCATTTGAAACTGTCGGGCATCGTCGATGACATTGCCGACCTGTTGTTCCAGTTGGGAGCGGACGATAATGCCGGGCAGCGGGACGCGACACGGCAGGCCATCTGGGGTCATGTACGCGACGCGGGGATCGATCAGCTAGGCGGCGATCGACGCGACAGTGCGAGCCCGGAGACGGTGCAGTTCTTTCGCGATCATGACCTGAGTTTTCGGGTGCGTCGCCTGCGCTTTATGGCGCGGCGGTTGGCGGAAACGCTGGAAGTGGAAAGCGAGGCAAGCGCAGATGCGCTGACTGCCATGCATGATGCGATCTATGGCGGGTTGGCTGTGTATCTGGAACGCGAATCCGCCGAATATTATGGCGATACGCTGGCCGATGCCGCCGGGCGGGTGCGCGCCGATCCGGGGAGTGTGCTGACCGCTTTGGCGGCGGCACGCGATTTGCGCGCGTGCGACGAGGCGGCAGAGTTGCTGCTGTCCGATGCTCTGTCCGAACTGCCCAAGGCGGAGCGTCGGCTTCTATTGCTCGCTTATCTGGGTTTCCCCTTTTACGATATCGCGACCCTCCCGCTGCTGCAGGGGGAAGGACTGGACGAATATGATCCGGTAAAAGTCGACCGTATTTCGCCGGAGGATTGCTCGGCGATCCGCCCTGCCAATGCGGCGGCGACGTTGCGGGGGATGGAATTCAACAACTTTGGCGCCTTTTTCAGTCGGGCCTATCGCGAGAACGATTACCTGTGGGGGCGGCTGCATGGAGCTGAGCGGCTGATAGACATCGTGCTTTCGACACTGCCTGTAGGTATCACGCTTCCTGCCGACACCGTCACCCGCTACAGAAAAGCAGCGTTCCATGCGATATTGGATGAGGAAGAAAAGCGGCTGAGTCTGGTGTCGGATTTGATCGCGAGCCTGCGGAGGGAAATTGGGTGAAGCCAGGGTCGGGAAGGGCGATAGCGGTGCTGATGCTGCTGACATCCGCCTGCTCCCGTTCGCCCGCCGAAGATACGGTGCAGAACGAGACACCTGCATTGGCGGAAGCTGCCAAGCCGGCAGTCGAGTCCGCTCGCACGGAGGAGGCGCCCGAAGCTCCGGCGGTGGTTGCGAAGATTGCAACGACTCCGGTGCCGGATTTGCCGCAAGACGAGACGATCGCCAACAGCACGCAAGACGCCATGCCCTTCCCAGATGAAGTCACGGATTTCATGGTCGCCCGCGACGGATGCGACCATTTTCGGGGCGAGGAGCCCTATGACGAGGAGCGTCGCGTCTTTCTGGAGGACAACATTCGTACGCTATGCACCGGCAGCGACGTCAAGCTGGCGGACTTGCGCAAACGCTATCGCAAGGACGCCGAGGTGATGTCGGCGCTTCACGAATATGCAGACAAGATCGAAACGCCGCCGTCGCCGGAATGATACTGGTCGCAGGGGTGGCACGTGACCGCCCCCGCGTTCACCGGGTGATTATCCCAGCATATCCTTCAGCTTGCTGAAAAATCCAGTCGATTGCGGACATTCCTCGCCGGTTTCCGTTTCACGGAAGGCTTCGAGCAGTTCTTTCTGCTTGGGCGTAAGGCGTGTGGGAGTCTCTACGTCGATCTGTACGACCATGTCGCCATGACCACGACCGTTGAGAACCGGCATGCCTGCGCCGCGCTGACGCAGTTGCTTGCCAGACTGTATTCCCGCCGGGATGCGGATTTCATGGCGCTCGCGGTCGAGGCCGGGGACTTCGATTGTTCCGCCCAGGGATGCAGTCGTGAAGCTGACAGGCGCGCGGCAGAACAAGGTCGTGCCTTCGCGCTCAAAGATGCTGTGCCGCTCCACGTGCAGGAAAATGTAGAGATCGCCTGAGGGTGCGCCGCGCGGTCCGGCTTCGCCTTCGCCCGTCAGGCGGATACGTGTGCCTTCGTCGACGCCTGCGGGAATGTTGACCGAGAGCGTCTTCTTCTTGTCCACCCGACCTTCGCCGCGACATGTGCCGCAGGGGCTTTCGATGACCTTGCCTGCGCCGTGACAGGATGGGCAGGTGCGTTCGACCACGAAAAAGCCTTGCTGAGCGCGGACCTTCCCATGACCGTTGCAGGTGCCACAGCTTTTAACGCCAGTGCCAGGCTTTGCACCCGATCCGTCACACGTATCGCACGGCGCGGAAACTTCCACGTCGATCGCGGTCTGCTTGCCATGATAGGCATCTTCCAGACCGATTTCGAGATCGTAGCGCAAGTCTGCGCCGCGGCGGCTGGCCTGACGTCCGCCGCCGCCGAAACCCGACTGGCCAAAGATCGTTTCGAAGATATCGCCTAGGTCGGAGAATCCGCCTGCGCCGCCGCCAAAGCCGCTCCCGCCACCCGGTCCGCCATTCTGGAAAGCAGCATGGCCGAAGCGATCATAGGCTGCACGCTTCTGCGGATCGTTCAGCACAGCATAGGCTTCGCTGACCGCCTTGAACTTCGCCTCGCTATCCGCGCATCCCCCGTTCTTGTCGGGGTGATATTTCATCGCCAACTTGCGATAGGCGCTCTTTAGAGTCGCGCCGTCAGCCGTGCGATCGACTTCCAACAGCTCGTAAAAATCAACTTCGGTGCTCATAGTGCCCTCACCCCTTCAAGGGAGAGAGTTGGAAGGGAAGGCTGCGCACGCCCATGTTTGCCATGTTCACGCTTTAGCCACCGACTTCCATCCCCCTCTCCCCGACCCTCTCCCCTGAAGGGGAGAGGGGGGAGTTTTTCCTTACGCTTTGCTGTCTTCGTCTACTTCGGAGAATTCGGCATCGACCACGCCGTCATCTGCCTTGGCTGCCGTTTCGGCACCCGGCGAGGCACCGGCGGCCTGCTCCTTCTCGTAGATCGCTTGACCCAGTTTCATGGCAATCGTCGCCAGTTCCTGTGCCTTTGCCTTCATTGCTTCGATGTCGCCGCTTTCGACGGCTGACTTGGTCGCAGCAACGGCAGTTTCGATTTCCGACTTGAGCGACGCATCGACCTTGTCGCCATGCTCTTCAAGCTGACGCTCGGTCGTGTGGATCAGGCTTTCCGCGTTGTTCTTGGCTTCGGCGGATTCACGACGCTTCTTGTCTTCTTCGGCAAACTGCTCGGCATCGCGGACCATCTGATCGATGTCGGAGTCGGACAGACCGCCCGAAGCCTGGATCTTGATCTGCTGCTCCTTGCCGGTGCCCTTGTCCTTGGCGGACACGTTGACGAGACCGTTGGCGTCGATGTCGAAAATGACTTCGATCTGCGGTACGCCACGCGGTGCAGGCGGAATGCCGACGAGGTCGAACTGACCCAGCAGCTTGTTATCCGCCGCCATTTCACGTTCGCCCTGGAACACGCGGATCGTCACGGCCTGCTGATTATCGTCGGCAGTCGAATAGACCTGAGACTTCTTGGCAGGGATCGTGGTGTTACGATCGATCATGCGCGTGAACACGCCGCCCAGCGTTTCGATACCCAGCGAGAGCGGGGTAACGTCGAGCAGCAGCACGTCCTTGACGTCGCCCTGCAGAACGCCTGCCTGAATGGCGGCACCCATCGCGACGACTTCATCAGGGTTCACACCGGTGTGCGGTTCCTTGCCGAAGAATTCCTTCACGATTTCGCGGACGCGCGGCATGCGGGTCATGCCGCCGACGAGAACGACTTCGCTGATGTCGCTGGCGGTAACGCCTGCGTCGGCCAGTGCCTTCTTGCAAGGCTCCAGCGTTCGCTTGATCAAATCGGCAACCAGCTTTTCCAGATCCGAACGGGTGATCGTCTTCACCAGATGCTTCGGACCGTTCTGGTCGGCAGTGATGAAGGGCAGGTTGACTTCCGTGCTTGCCGCCGAAGACAGTTCGATCTTCGCCTTTTCTGCCGCTTCACGCAGACGCTGCAGCGCCAGCTTGTCGCCGCGCAGATCGATGCCTTCCTGCTTCTTGAACTCGTCGGCCAGATATTCGACGATCTTCGCGTCGAAATCTTCACCACCCAGGAAGGTGTCGCCGTTGGTCGACTTCACTTCGAACACGCCATCGCCGATTTCCAGCACGGAAATGTCGAAGGTGCCGCCGCCAAGGTCATAAACGGCGATGGTCTTGCCGTCCTGCTTGTCGAGGCCATAAGCCAGTGCGGCTGCGGTCGGTTCGTTGATGATGCGCAGCACTTCAAGACCGGCGATCCGGCCCGCGTCCTTGGTTGCCTGACGCTGGGCGTCATTGAAATAAGCCGGAACGGTGATGACAGCCTGCGTGACGGTTTCGCCAAGATAGCTCTCGGCGGTTTCCTTCATCTTCTGCAGCGTGAAGGCGGAAATCTGCGACGGCGAATATTCTTCGCCACCGGCCTTGACCCACGCATCGCCATTGCCGCCGCTGGCAATCGCATAAGGGACCAGTTCCATATCCTTCTTGGTCAGCGGATCGTCGAACCGACGACCGATCAGACGCTTGACTGCGAAAATGGTGTTTTCCGGATTGGTGACGGCCTGGCGCTTGGCCGGCTGACCGATCAGGCGCTCGCCATCCTTCGTAAATGCAACGATCGACGGCGTCGTGCGCGCGCCTTCCGAATTTTCGATTACCTTCGGCTTGCCGCCGTCCATAACTGCAACGCAGCTATTGGTGGTGCCCAGATCGATTCCGATAACTTTAGCCATGTATGTCCTCTTTAACCCCAAGACGTTCAGCGGTTAGCGGCCTTGCCCTGCACATCATGCCAGCACAAGTACCGTCTCGAATGTCGATATAGGGGGGCTTTTGCTTGGCACAAGAAGCTACGGCGATTAGGGACGATGCAATATTATGTTCGACCGGAAACGGGACAGAAAGGATACAGCCATGATGCCGTCATTTTCACGGATGCTTGCTACTATCGGTTTGCTGACGGCGCCGATGCTGCTGGCGGCCTGCGCCGATCCCGCACCCTTGTTCGTGGATCAGGCGTGGATTCGGGTCAGCCCCAACAAGGACATGCCCTCGGCAGGCTATTTTGTCGTCCACGGCGGGGAGACGCCGGTCGAACTGCGCGGCGTGATGACCGACCGCGCGCTGCGCGTGGAAATGCATGAAACGATGAACATGGGCGGCAAGATGACGATGACGCCGGTCACTGCCGTGCCGGTCCCGGCCAAGACGCAGGTCGCGTTCGCACCCGGCGGCAAGCATCTGATGCTGTGGGGCGTCAATCCCGAAGCGGTTCAGCAGGGCAAGGTGCCGCTGACGTTCCTCTTTTCCAATGGCGACCGGATCATCGTCGACGCCATTGTCCAAAAGACGGGCGCCGCTGCGCCTGCCGGTGCAGAGCATGAAGGGCACTAAGGAAGACCCGGAAACCTTCGCCTGATGGTAGCTCGATCAGCCCGCCATACGGCGAAGGATAGTGTCCTTCAGCAGAAAATGATGGCGTAGCGCCGCTGCGATGTGAATGAGGGCCAAGACGCCGAACAGGATGGCGAGGATTTCATGCCCTTCGCCCGAAATGTCGACAATGGCGTCGCCCTTGGTCACCCCGAATTTCGGTATCGGGAATAAGCCGAACCAGTCGAGCGGCCGCGTTCCGGCCGATACCATGATCCAGCCCGTCAGCGGCACCAGCACCATGAGCAGATAAAAGGATGCATGCGTAGCGTGCGATGCAGCCTTTTCCCAACTGGCCATGTTGGAGGGTAGCGGTGGCGGCGGATTCACCAGTCGCCAGACGATCCGAAGAACCGTCAGGAAAAACACCGTAATGCCGGTCGATTTGTGCAGGGGCATGACATTGACGATCCCTTCCAGCGCATCGTGCGCGAGCCCGCCGATGATGTTCAGGATCACGAGAGTGGCGATGACCCAATGGAGAAGGCGGGCCACGCTGTCGTAGCGTGATTGCGGATGAAGGGGGATACTTGCCATATCGTCAGCTTACGCGGTTCGCGACCAGATTGTCCACGACCGATGGATCGGCCAGCGTGGACGTGTCGCCCAGCGCCTGAGAGGAAACCTCCCCCTCCGCAATTTTGCGCAGGATACGGCGCATGATCTTGCCCGAGCGGGTCTTTGGAAGACCGGGTGCGAACTGAATCGCGTCGGGCGTAGCGATGGGGCCGATTTCGGTGCGGACCCATTTGACGAGATCCTTGCGGAGATCGTCGGAAGGCTCTTCGCCTGCGTTCAGCGTGACATAAGCGTATATGCCTTGCCCCTTGATATCGTGCGGCATGCCGACAACGGCGGCTTCTGCAACCTTGGCATGCAGGACGAGCGCGCTTTCGACTTCGGCGGTGCCCATGCGATGGCCCGATACGTTGATGACATCGTCGACACGTCCGGTGATCCAGTAATAGCCATCCTCGTCGCGGCGTGCGCCGTCGCCGGTCGTATATTTGCCGGGATACATGGTGAAGTAAGTCTGGAAGAAACGCTCATGATCGCCCCACACGGTCCGCATCTGGCCGGGCCATGACCGGGCGATGAGGAGATTGCCTTCGGCTGCGCCCTCCAGAACAGTGCCTTCTGCATCCACGATCTGCGGTTCTACGCCCGGCATGGGCAGAGTGGCCGATCCCGGTTTCAAATCGGTGGCGCCGGGCATGGGAGCGATCATCGCTGCGCCCGTTTCGGTCTGCCACCATGTGTCCACGATCGGGCAGCGGCCTTCGCCCACGACGCTGTGATACCAGCGCCATGCCTCCGGATTGATCGGTTCACCTACGGTGCCCAATATGCGCAGGGACGCGCGGCTGGTCGACGTGACATAGCCGTCGCCTTCCTTCATCAGCGCGCGCAACACGGTGGGCGCTGTAAAAATCGTCTGCACCTTATGGCGGTCCACCACTTCCCAGATACGGCTGGGTGTGGGCCAGTTGGGCAGCCCCTCATACATCAGCGTCGTTCCGCCATTGGCGAGCGGGCCATAGACAATGTAGCTATGTCCGGTGACCCAACCGATGTCGGCGGCGCACCAGTAGATTTCGCCCGGACGATAATCGAAGCACAGTTCGTGCGTCAGGCTGGCCCACAGCAGATAGCCGCCGGTTGTGTGCAGAACGCCCTTAGGCTTCCCGGTCGAGCCCGATGTGTAGAGGAGGAAAAGCGGATCTTCCGCATTCATCGGTTCCGGCGCGCAATCGACTGACGCGCTGGCAGCGGCCTCATGATACCAGATGTCCCGACCGTCCTGCATCGCGATCTCGCCGCCAGTGGCTTTCACGACAACAACGTGATCTACGCAATGGCTGAGCGCCAGCGCTTTGTCGACATTGTCCTTCAGCGCGACGATCTTGCCGCCGCGTCGCCCCTCGTCGGCGGTGATCACAAGGGTCGAATCGCAATCGGTGATCCGGCCCGCGAGGGCCTCTGGCGAGAAGCCGCCGAAGACAACGCTATGGATTGCGCCGATGCGCGCGCAGGCAAGAAGGGCAAAGGCCGCTTCCGGGATCATGGGCATATAGACCGTGACCCGGCTGCTTTTTTTGGCACCGGCGGCTTTCAGCACATTGGCGAAGCGGCACACTTCTTCATGCAATTGCGCATAAGTGTAGCGGCGTGGTTCCTCCTTGGGATCGTCCGATTCCCAAATGATCGCGACGGCGTCCGCGCGTTCCGCCAGATGGCGGTCGATACAGTTTGCCGACACATTAAGGATGCCGTCGCCGAACCAGCGTACGCCGAACGCGTTTTCGTCAAAGCTGCTCTCGTCTGCGACTGTTGGCGGCGTGATCCAATCGAGGCGCTGCGCTTGTTCGAGCCAATAGGACTCAGGTTCCGCCAGCGAGCGGGCATGTTCCGCCGCACGGCTTTCTGCATTGCGAAGGGCTTTGGTGGCCCATTCGGCTGACACCGGGAAAAGGTCTTGCGGCATAGTCGTCATCCTCTTCGTCTTATTCCATTCAACCTTCGACCCGGAAACCGATCCATAGTGTCCGGGGCGTACCAAGGTCCATCGATCCGCCAGCGTTGCGGGTTACGACAGCCTTGTCGAAAATATTCTCGGCCCGCCCGATAATGGCCAGATGTCGACCAATCGGCAATCGCGCGAAGGCATCCAGCGTGATGGCACCGGGCAGAGCATCTGTCTGGAGATCGTCTTCATATTGGCGTGAGACATAGCGCAGCGTGGTGGATAGCGACGGTCCGCTGGCGGGTTCCCATGCCAATGTCGCGCTGGTCGCATGGCGCGGGCTTTGTGCGGGCACGAGGCCGTCGAATGGCTTTAAGGGCGCTTTCACCGTCGCATGGCTGTAGGCGTAGGATGCGATCAGCGACATGTCGCCGCTCCGTGCGCTCGCGGTCAACTCAACGCCCTTCGCTACGATGGCATCGACATTTTGCCGCTGACGCTGATTGGTGCCGATCGTGACATTGGCGACGGCATTGCCCAAGCGGTTGTAGAAGCCGGTGATGCCCAGCGCGACACCCGGGAGCGGTGTCAGGTCCGCACCGATCTCCGCGCCTTTCAGTTTTTCAAGGCCAAGTGCGGCATTGGCCTGCGTCGTCACGGGGAACACCGCGAAGGGCCGATACAGTTCGTTCAGCGTTGGAAGGCGGAACCCGGTATATCCGGCAGCGCGCAAGGCGATGGCTTCATTGGGCCGGAACAGCGCGCCGGCCCGCCCGCTGAATTTCCAGCCGTCCCGGTCGGGATAGAGCGTGTCGCCGGTAAGGGTGCCGACCGCGTTACGGGTTTCGAACTGACCGTCCGTAATGGTCCACCGGTCGGCGCGGGCTCCGCCGGTCAGGATGAGTTGCCCTATCGTCCAGTCGTCCTCAACAAATACGCCAGACGTGCTTTGACGACCGAATGCATGGCGGCGAGCGGTAACGACTCCTGTGTTGGCGTTGTACGCATCTTCGAACATATTGCCGCTGGCATAGCGCGTGTCCGCGCCGATGCGCAGGACGTTATCGGGGCCGACAG
Organism: Sphingobium sp. BS19; assembly: GCF_027925545.1. Classification (NCBI taxonomy): domain Bacteria; kingdom Pseudomonadati; phylum Pseudomonadota; class Alphaproteobacteria; order Sphingomonadales; family Sphingobiaceae; genus Sphingobium; species Sphingobium sp. BS19. Next base: position 222,236 of record NZ_BSEF01000005.1, on the reverse strand, counting down.
GCGGGCGCAATTCTATCTTGCCGCCGATGCCGGTGGAGGGCGTGTTGCGCTGATCCAGCGTTTTGCGGAAGCTGCTGGAACTGATGACCACGTTGCTGAAATTGCGGGCCTGGACATAGGCCAGCGCATCGATCTGCCATGCGCCGCGTGACACGATGCGAAGGCTGGCGTCCTGTCCTTCGCTATGGCTGTCTGCGCCGTTGAAACGGAGAGTCCGGTCATCGTTGAATATCAACGCGCGGGCCTGAATTTCCAGCGTGTCGCTGATCGGTGCGACGGCGCGGATGTTGGAGGACCAGCCGTCATAGCGTGCAGGGACATCGGCGATGGTGCGTTGTGCGCGCGGCGTGGTGTAAAAACCGTCGCCGCGGTCCCATCGTCCGGACACCGAGACATAGCCTGCACCCAGGTTCGGCGTGACGGTGCCTGATAGCTCGGTGGAATCGCGGCTGCCATACAGGGCGTTGCCGCTGAACAGGGGTAAATCGCTGCGTGGGGCGCTTTCCATTTCGATGGTCCCGGCCACGGCGCCTGCCCCGAAAGCCCCCGCTCCGCCGCCGCGCGTTACGCGGATGGCACCCAGCCGATCCGGGACAATCGCGCTGAACGGAATATAGCCGAAAAACGGATCGGCCATCGGTACGCCGTCGAGCAAGACCAAGGCACGGCTGGATGCGTTGCCGCCCAGCGCGCGCAGGGTTGTGCCCTGTGCCGATGGATTGGCCGACCGGCTGTCCGACCGGCGAAACTGCTGAAAGCCAGCGACGTCGCCCAACACGGTTTCCAGCCGTCCCGAAGCCACCGAAGTCAACCGCTCCCGCGTTATCACGACCGATCCATAGGCGGGCGTCCCGGGCGGGGAAGGCAAGCCTTGCCCCGTCACCACGATTGATTGCACTGCCTCCTGCGCCATGGTCGGTGTGCAAAACAGAGCAGATGATATGATCAGGCAGGCGCGACGCATTGTGGTTCCTTCAGCGCTCCGATCTCAATCCTGAGACGAGGCGTCTCTCTTCGCGTTAAGACAGCGCCTCCCTTTGGTACATTCTTCTTTGGGTCAAGCCGATAAGCATATTTTCCCATCCATTTGCGAATTAACGAATGGCTGTGCCGTCGTCCCGAAGCGGTACAGCCGAAATCGGCATCTCGCCTTCTTTTGCAGATCGGCTAAGGACAGGGTCTGGAGTACCAATTGCATGAATATCATCAGCAAAATCAAGGCGATCAAGGCGCGTGATGTCATACGTGCAGGATTGGGCATCGCTTTGGTTGCGACCGCTATTCAGGTGACGAGCAAGCCCAGCCGTCCCACGGACAAGCCGCAAGCGGAGGCACCGCTTATCACGGTCAAGCCTGCAGCCGTCATGCAAGCTGCGGTAAAGCCTGTCGCGACGCCCGTTGACAGTCCGTTTGTCGTAAAGCGGGTACTGACCATCGATGGGCCGTTCCGGCATGGCGATTACAAGTGGGACGACAAAGGTGTGCCTGCTGGTCCGCTGGTCATTACCGTGGACCTCAAAGCGCAGACGATGTCAGTATTCCGGGGCGGGTATGAAATTGGCGCGGCGGTGATCGTCTATGGTGCGACGGATAAGGAATCGCCGGTCGGCACCTTCCCGATCTCAGAGAAGGACGCCGATCATGTGTCCAACCTCTACGATGCGCCGATGCCGTACATGCTCCGGCTCACCAATGACGGCGTAGCCATCCACGGCAGCGACGTTCAATGGGGCAATGCGACGCATGGCTGCATCGGGGTGCCGACCGCGTTTGCGAAGCTGTTGTTCCAGCAAGCGAAACTGGGCGACCGCGTCATCATCACCGATGGGAAAATGATGGACGTCAGCGGCGCGACCACCACCAAGGTGTAATCTTCATGGCTTGCTAGCGATCAGGTGAAATTCCGTTTGCCGCCCGTCGATATACTGCAAAGTCTTCCCATCGAAGAAGGCGTCCTCTTCCCGGCGGAACACCACGCTTTGATCGTCCCATTCGGGCACCTTTACGGTTGCTGACAACTCAATCGACCAGGCGGTATCGGCGCGCAAGGGATGATTGCCGGAGGGGCCGGGTTGCTGATTGTCCCAGAAGCCGATGGCGCTGCCAGCCGCATGGCCATGATAGCCGATAGGATGCGAATAGATCGTCGGGTTAAGTCCGGCGGCGCTCGCCTTGCCACGCGCGGCGGCCAGCATCTCATTACCCGTCAGGCCGGTTTTGAAGCTGGACGTCAGTGCGTCCATCACTGCATTGCCCGCCGCCATGCCCGCGCGCAGACCAGCGGGCGCATCGCGCTCATCGGCTTTCAGCACATAGGCCAGATGCTGCGTGTCGGTGTTCAGCCCCAGATAGGTGATGCCGAAATCGGTCCACAGCATGTCGCCGGGCTGGATCACGACGTCTCCTGAAATGTCGTTCGCTTCGCCCTCGCGGAAGATATGCACGGATGGCTGAAACCATGTGTCTAGCTTCAGTCCGGCAATCCGTTCGCGAAACCACCATACAACATCGTCCGCCGTCGTCTTGCCGGGGGTGATGACCGCATTGGATAGCCCTTCGGCGATGATGGCATGTGCTGTGCGGACGATTTGCGGATACATCTTCATCTCGGCGGGGATGCGTGTTTCGAGCCAGCCGACCGCCAGCGGTTCGGCGGACACGATCCGCGCGCGTTGTTCCGGCGTCAGGGCAGCAACCAGATCCTGATACTGCCCATGCGTCAGGCCATCGCCGAATGCCGTGCGCGGGGAGATGTTGAGGCCGATCTTCTTGGGGTTTCGCTCGGCGATCAACTGCGCAAGGCGCTTCCATTGGTCGGGCTGCGTCTCCGGCGTCCATGCTGCGGCGAAAAGCGTGCCTAGGCCATAGCGACTGACCGTCAGCCGCTCGATAGGTTTGCCGTTGCCGGGATCGTAGAACATCAGGATCGTGCGCCGACGGGCATGCATGGATTCGGCGTCCAGCATCGTCGCGACGACGGTGTCCTCCATATATACCCGCGCGACGAGCACCCACATGTCGATGCCGTGTTCGCGCATCAATTTGGGAACGACGCTGTCCAGTCGCTCCGCCAGCCAGGCATCGCGCAACGCGGCTTGATCGCGCAGAGGCAAGACCGGTGGGACCGTGGGATTGCGCGCCTCGGTCATGCTAAGTGGCATTTGCGCATGTGCGGGCAGCGACATGGCCAGAGCGGCGACGCCCAAATAATATGCCTTCACGGTAATCCCCTTGTCATGAGGAGCGCACTGTATCGCGTAGTGGACGGCGGGCAAGAGAGTCAGGCGGCGGGCGCAGTTGTTCCGCCGGGACGCCAGAGGGCCATCAGGCTGATGGCTGCCGCTGCCGACATATATAGGCCGACGAATGCGATACCCTGTGTCGCAACGAGATATTGCGCGACGATGGGGGCTAGTGCGCCGCCGATGATACCGCCCAGATTGAATCCGAACGAGGCGCCGGTGTAGCGCAATTGTATGGGAAACAGTGCCGGCAGGAACGCGCCGAGCGGGCCGTAAACGAAACCCATGAGGAAGAGCGCAAGCGCGAGGATAGAGAAGATAGCGAGGAGCGATCCGCTGCCCATCGCTGCGCCGAAGAGTATGCCCATCGGGATCGTGCCGAGGCATCCGATGATGAGAACCCGGCGCGGGCTGGTCTTGTCCGCCCACCATCCGGCAAGGATGATGCCGAGCGCCATGAACAGGATCGCGCCGAGTTGCAGGCCGAGGAACGTCTCTCGCCCGATCTTGAGCGTCGCGGTGCCATAACCCAATGCAAAGGCCGTCGCGATGTAGAAAATGGCGAAGCAAGCGACAACAGCGAATGTACCGGCAATGGCGGCGCGCAGGTGATCGCGCAGGAGCGTCGCGAGGGGCAGGGCAGGGGGCGGTGCTTCCGCCATCGCATCTGCAAACTCAGGCGTTTCAGTCAGTTTCAGTCGAACCCAGAGGCCCAATATGACCAGAATGGCGCTGGCGAGGAACGGCAAGCGCCAACCCCAGGCCAGAAACTGCTCTTCGGTTAGAAACGCGCCGAGAAGCAGGAACAGGCCATTGGCGGCGATAAAGCCGACAGGCGCACCGAGTTGCGGGAACATCCCGAACCGTGCACGCCATCCCGGCGGAGCGTTCTCCACCGCCAGCAATGCCGCGCCGCCCCATTCGCCGCCAAGGCCGAAACCCTGACCGAAACGCAGGATGCAAAGCAGCAAAGGCGCGACCCAGCCGATGGACTGATAGGTCGGCAGAAAGGCGATGAGCAACGTCGATCCGCCCATCAGCATCAGCGAATAGACCAGCGTCGACTTGCGTCCGATCCGGTCGCCATAATGCCCGAATACCGCTGCGCCTAAGGGGCGGGCGATGAACGCCAGCGCGAAGCTCGCATAGGCGGCCAGAAGCTGTGCCGATGGAGAAGTCGCGGGAAAGAACAAGGGGCCGAAGACGAGACTGGCGGCCGTAGCGTAGATATAGAAATCGTAAAATTCGACTGCCGTGCCGATCAGGCTCGCGCTGAGTACGCGCTTATGACGCAGCATCGCACTGATGCCGCTCATGCCCGGCCCCGCTTCTGGTTCAGCACTTCATACGCCATGACGGCTGTGGCGACGGCAACGTTCAGGCTGTCGGCCTTGCCCAGCATCGGCATTTTCACCAGCAGGTCGCATTGCGCTTCATAGCTTTCCGGTAGTCCCTGCGCTTCATTGCCGACGAGCAGGAAGACGGGCGCTTGATAGGTCGGTCCCTGATAGTCATGCGTTGTATTGAGGCTGGTGCCGACCAGTTGTCCCGGACCTTGCCGGAGCCAAGGGACGAACTCCTCCCACCGCGCCGTCACGATAAGCTGGGTGAAGAGCGCGCCCATGCTGGCGCGCACCGCTTCGACGGAAAAGGGATCGACGCAATCGTCCACCAATATCAGGCCACCCGCGCCCACGGCGTCGCCCGTACGCAAGATTGTGCCAAGATTGCCGGGATCTCGCAGCGATTGCGCGACGATCCAGATATCGGCGGTGGTGCGGTCGATTGCATCCAGCGGCGTCAATCGATCGCGATATACGCCAACGACTGCCTGCGGATTGTCCTTACCGCTGATTTTCGCGAGAATGTCGGGCGATGTTTCGATCACATCGCCACCGGCCGCCTCCATCGCCGCAATCAGATCCTGTGCGAGCGGATGGTCCGATCCTGCATGGAACAGCATTTCGGGCAGGACGCCCGCATCGCGCGCTTCTGTCAGGATACGAAGGCCTTCTGCCAGGAACAGACCTTCCGCCTTGCGGAACTTCTTTTCCCGCAGGCTGCGTACCCTCTTTACCAGCGGGTTGGAAAAACCGGTGATTTCACGCGCCACGTAAGGTCACTCTTCGCCGAACTTGTCCTCGACGAGGCTGACGAGTTTGCCCAGCGACTCTTCGGCTTCATCCCCTGCGGCGCTGATCACGATGCTGTCGCCCATTGCGGCGCCCAGCATCATGAGGCCCATGATCGACGTGCCGGTGACTTCAGAACCGTCTTTGGCGACGGTGATCTGCGCGGGCAGGGCGCTAGCGATCGTGACGAACTTGGCGCTCGCGCGCGCATGCAACCCCCGGCGATTGGTGATCAGGACTTCGCGGCTGAACCCGCTCATGACGCACTGCCCAGCAGCTCGGACGCTACGCTGATATATTTCTGGCCCGCTTCGCGCGCTGCCGCCACGGCCATGCGCACGTCCATAGCCTTGCGTGCGCTCTCCAACCGGATCAGCATGGGGAGGTTGACCCCGGCGATCACTTCTATTTCGCCTGCCTTCAGCAGCGAAATAGCGAGGTTGGAGGGGGTGCCGCCGAACAGGTCTGTCAGGAGAATGACGCCGTTGCCGTCGTTGACACGCTCGACCGCCGAAGCGATGTCGGCACGGCGCAATTCCATGTCGTCATCCGGGCCGATGCAGATCGTTTCGATCGCCTGCTGTGGGCCGACCACATGCTCCATCGCTACGACGAATTCCGCCGCCAGCCGACCATGCGTTACCAGAACCAGTCCGATCATAGAATATTGCAGCCCATTTGCGTCATTATGTTTGGTCCGACGCCCCCGGTCGGCGCTTCTCCAGGGCGTCCTGGGGTGCCGATTCCATGTTGCGGTGCGAGACCGTGGGGGAAAATCCCGCCTGACGCAAGGCTGAGGCGACACGTTCCGCCACATGAACCGAACGATGTCTCCCCCCGGTACAGCCAAACGCCACGGTAACATAAGCCTTGCCTTCTTCGCTATAGCGCGGAAGCAAGGTCTTGAGCAGTTCCTCTATCTGGGAAACCGCAGTCTCATAGGCGGGGTCCTGGGCAATATAGGCGGCAACATCCGCATTCTGGCCGGTCTTCGCGCGCAGGTTGTTATCCCAATGTGGGTTGCGCAGAAACCGCATGTCGAAAACCAGGTCGGCGTTGCGGGGGAGCCCGCGGGAGAAACCGAAGGAAAGGATGGTGAGCACCGGATCGGAGAGCCGCTCCCGGCTGTAGCGATTGCGGATTTCCTGTTGCAGGCTGTTAATGTTGAGGGTCGTCGTATCGAGGACGTTGGTCGACCAACGGCGTAGCGGTTCGAGCAATTCGCGTTCGCGTGCGATGCCATCGGCGGCGACCCGGTCTTGCGCCAGAGGGTGCCGCCTGCGCGTTTCGGAAAAGCGGCGTTCCAGTTCGGCACCGCTGCAATCGAGGAACAGGGTCTCTATGTCGTGATCGTGCTTCCCTCGAAGAGCCTTGATGCGTTGCACGATGCCATTGGCATCGAAGCCGCGCGTGCGGGCGTCTATCCCGATGGCCAGCGGACGATCTTCGGCGACATGCCCCTCGGGGAGGGGGGTCTGTAGTAAACTGTCCAGGAGGAGCAGCGGCAGATTGTCCACCACTTCCCAGCCCATATCCTCCAGCGTCTTGAGAGTCGTGGTCTTCCCCGCGCCGGACAGACCGGACACCAGCAATATGTTCTTAGGATTTTGCCGCGCCACCATTTGCCCTTGTTGCCAGCCCAAAGGCCTTGAGCGCAAGCGCGACTTTAGCTGGCGCGCTGGCCTCGAAGGGGGCGATAGAGCACATGGGGATGGATATCCCGGCTATCTCCTTGCTTTCGCATGCCTGGGGTAGACGTTCCACCGGAGCAGTTAAATCCAGAATAAGCGCCACCGGAGCGCTTCGACAATAGTCGAAATCCACGATACCGATACCGCGCACCTCCATTTTGCCGGCAATCGAGGCAGGAGGCGTGGCGATGAGAGTCGTCTCATCGCGGGCAACGACGGTGTAGTCATCGCTCACCAGAACGGCGCCGCCACTTATCAGCCGCAGGGCAAGGTCCGATTTTCCGCTGCCGCTTGGCCCCGTCAGCAGGATCGCACGACCGTTTATGGCAACTGTAGTGGCGTGCAGCGTTTGGCTTGGGCCGTCGCTCATTCCGATGCCATGCCAGGGTCGGCGGCTTGCGCCATCGGCAGATGCACGATGAAGCTCGCGCCCTGCTGCGCATCGTCGCGATCGCCGATGCTGATGCGGCCCTGATGGCCGTCCACGATGCTGCGCGCAATGGCCAGACCCAGGCCGCTATGCTTGCCGAACTGCTCGCCTTCGGGCCGGACGCTGTGAAAGCGGCGGAACACTGTTTCGCGCTCGCTGAGCGGTACACCCGGACCTTCGTCTTCGACGCTCACCAGCACTTCGTCATTGGCGACGGTCGCGACGATCTGGACAAGGCCACCATCGGGCGAAAAGGAAATCGCGTTATCCAGCAGGTTTTCCAGCACACGGGCCAGCCGCTGTTCTTCGCCCATGACAACAGCAACATCGACGCGGGGGCGTGCAAACGCAATGCGCACATCGCGTTCTATCCCGCGCGTTTCGCGAGCGAGGATGAGCTCTTCGATCATCTTGCCCAGATCCACAGGTTCAAAGCGGGTGCGCGATAGTTGTGCATCCACACGGGACGCCTCGGCTATATCGGTGACCAATCGGTCGAGCCGTCGGACGTCATCCTTTGCAATGGCCAGCAACTGGGCCCGCAAGTCTGGTCTATCGATCGTACTCAAGCCGTCGAGGGCAGATCGCAGTGAAGCGATGGGGTTTTTCAGCTCATGGCTGACATCGGCAGCAAAGGCGTCCGTGGCATCGATCCGTTTGCGCAACGCGTGGCTCATGTCCGACAGCGCGCGAGCGAGGAGGCCTATTTCATCGCGCCTGTCGGGCAGACGCGGTACCGTCACTTCGCGCGCACGGCCAAGGCGTACGCGCACGGCAGCCCGCGCCAGCCTGCGCAAGGGGAGAACTATAGTGCGGGCAAGAAAGAGCGAAAGTAACGTCGATCCAAGCAAGGCCGTTGCTAAAACAAAGCCGAGGCGCAGGCGTTCTGCGCGTACGACGCGCGTGATGTCGCGGGCGTTTTCGGTAGCCAACAATGCTTCGCCATTTCGCATGACCACTGCCGCAGACACCATTGGCGTGCGATCGGGCGCGTAGCGGTTCATCGCCTGCCCCTGACCAGAACTGCGCGCCGCTACAAGTTCAGGCCATGCGTCTGCACGGTCGATCGCAGGTTCGGTGAAATAGGGCGTGCGCGGCGCAAAGACTATGCGATCGACGACTTTATCGAGGAAACGTGCCACATGACGCTGCCAATCTTCGCTTGCCGGGTCCCGTAATACATAGCGTGGTGGCGCCAGTTTGAAGCTGTCCGTTTCCAGCCTGCCGTCAGCGCTATATTGACGGATGCGACCGTCGTTTTTGCTGGCAAAGGCATTGATCAGACCGTCATGTTGTGCGTCCGGCGTACTTTCCAGCGCGGTCCCAAGCAGTTGCAGTTCGCTTAGCGACCGCTGCAAACGCTCGTCAACGACACGGGAACGGTAGCTGTCGAGATAGAAAAAGCCGCCTGCCAAAAGCGCGAGCGCAAAGATATTGACCGCCAGAATGCGGCGCGTCAGCGACAGTTGCCCCGACCAGCGGAGCGCCATGTCGCTATGCTCATTCTTCTGAGAATCTGTATCCGGCGCCATATAATGTATCGATAGCGTTGAAATCGGAATCCGCTTCCCGGAATTTCCGGCGCAGGCGTTTGATATGGCTGTCTATGGTGCGATCGTCGACATAGACATCATCCTGATAGGCGGCATCCATCAACTGATTGCGATTTTTGACGACGCCGGGGCGGGCCGCGAGCGTTTCGAGAATCAGGAATTCAGTGACGGTCAGGGTGACGTCATTCCCCTTCCACTTTACGCGATGGCGTGCCGGGTCCATTTCCAACCGACCGCGCACGATAGGTTCGGCGGCAGGTTCGCTGCTCTCCGTAGAAGGGCGAGCAAACTCCGCGCGGCGCAGAATTGCGCGGATGCGGGCGATCAATAAACGCTGGGAGAAGGGTTTGGAGATGTAATCGTCCGCTCCCATGGCCAGTCCCAGTGCTTCGTCCAGCTCGTCATTCTTGCTGGTCAGGAAGATGACCGGCATTGCGCTCTTCTCACGCAGGCGACGAAGCAGCTCGATCCCATCCAGCTTGGGCATCTTGATATCGAATACCGCCAGATCCGCCGGGCTGTCTGTCAGCGCCTTCAGCGCGGCCTCGGAATCGGAATACAGGCGCGTGATGAACCCTTCCGCCTGCAACGCTATGGATACGGACGTCAAAATATTGCGGTCGTCGTCAACCAACGCGATTGTTGCGCTCATTGCATGCGGTCCGGTTGCTGGTTCACGCGCAGGGACTAGACGATGGCGTCGCGAGGAGCAAGGATGTCTGCATGTTCCCCGTCGTGGCGCGGATATCGCCATGTATCAACTTAGATCAATCACAATTGACCCGATTTGACGGGTAAGGGTCAAAGGCTTATGCGGATTCGCGTAAGCAGGGTAAGCGCCGCCATGCATGGAGCCGCGCGTCCTGCCTTAACGGCCTTTCAGGCTGCCACTACATTGTTTTAGGAGCAAGCGCGTGCAGGCGATATCCTCTGTTACTCTGGAAACCCAGGGCATCCATACTCGTGCAACCCAACACTGGAACCTTGGCACCGCTCCTCTGGTCGAAGCTGCGTTGGCCAATGGCGAAGGCATTCTGGCGAAGGATGGCCCGCTGGTCGTCGAGACCGGCAAGCACACCGGTCGTTCCGCCAAGGACAAGTTCATTGTCCGCGATGCAGAAACCGAAAACACGGTGTGGTGGGGCAGCACCAATGTTGCCATGACTCCCGAACATTTCGCTGCGCTCAAGGCAGATTTCATCGCTGCGCTGGGTGAGAAGGAAACGCTGTACGTCGCGGACCTCTTTGGCGGATCGCAGCCGGAATATCGCGTGAATGTGCGCGTCATTAACGAGCTTGCCTGGCACAATCTGTTCATCCGCACGTTGCTGGTCCGTCCCACATCGGACGAACTGGCTGATTTCACGCCGGAATACACCATCATCGACTTGCCGAGCTTCCGCGCCGATCCCGCGCGCCACGGTTGCCGCAGCGAAACAGTGGTAGCGGTCAACTTTACCGAAAAGCTGATCCTTATCGGCGGCACCGCCTATGCCGGCGAAATGAAGAAGTCGGTGTTCGGCATCCTGAATTACCTGCTCCCTGTGCAGGGCGTGATGCCTATGCACTGTTCGGCAAACATCGGTCCGAATGGCGACACGGCCGTATTCTTCGGCCTGTCCGGCACGGGCAAGACCACCTTGTCGGCGGACGCCAGCCGCACGCTGATCGGTGACGACGAGCATGGCTGGTCCGACACGGCGGTCTTCAATTTCGAAGGCGGCTGCTATGCCAAGATGATCAACCTGTCGCCTGAAGCGGAACCGGAAATTTTCGCGACGACGAAGCGTTTCGGTACGGTTCTGGAAAATGTCGTGATCGACAAGGAAACGCGCGAGCTGGACTTCAACGACAACACCCTCGCTGAAAACAGCCGTGGTTCCTATCCGATCGACTTCATTCCCAATGCGTCCAAGGAAAATCTGGGGCCTGTGCCCAAGACGATCATTTTCCTGACAGCCGATGCCTATGGCGTTCTTCCGCCGATTTCGCGGTTGACGCCTGAGCAGGCGATGTACCACTTCCTTTCGGGCTACACCGCTCGCGTGGCAGGCACCGAAATTGGCGTAACCGAGCCGACGGCGACGTTCTCGACCTGCTTTGGCGCGCCCTTCATGCCGCGCCATCCTTCGATCTACGGCAATCTGCTGAAAGAACGCATTGCCAAGGGCGGCGTGACGTGCTGGTTGGTCAACACGGGCTGGACCGGCGGCAAATATGGCGTCGGGAACCGGATGCCCATCCGCGTCACTCGCGCTCTGCTGAATGCAGCGCTTGACGGCAGCCTTAACAGCGTCGCGTTCCGCACCGATCCGAATTTCGGCTTCGAAGTGCCGGTCGCTGTGGCCGGTGTGGATGCCAAAATACTCGATCCGCGTCAGACCTGGGCCAATGGCCAAGAATTTGACGAAACCGCAGCCAAGCTGGTGAAGCAATTCGTCGATAATTTTGCCCAGTTCGAAGATCATGTCGATGCATCGGTACGGGAAGCTGCCCTGACCGCCGCCTGATCCAGACTATCGAAAAACGGACGGCACATCGCAGGATGTGCCGTCCGTTTTCGTTTCAGCCCGGCGGCGATGAATGTTATGTACGTCCCGGCTCATTCAACGAGGGAGGCACGCCATGTTCGACGCAATTCTGGGTAATCTTGAGCCCATTGCCGCCAAGATTGGACTGCCGCCCGAACAGGTGAAGGGCATTAGCGACATGCTGGGCGCGAAGATCGGCGGCGGTGCCGACTACGCATCGGCGTTGACGCAGACGGCCAACGAATATGGGCTGCCCGTTGCCAAGCTGGAAGAGATGCTCGCGGCCGCAGGCGGTCCGGAAGCGATCATGGGCAAGCTGACCAGCTTTCTGGATCGCGATGGCGACGGAAATCCTCTGAACGAACTGAGCGGCCTTGCCAAAGGGTTGTTCGGCTAGCTCTTAAAGCGCTTCGACGATCAGCTCGTTGCCGGACACACCGGCGACGCGCATCAGCGTGCCTTCTGCGGTGTCAGCGCCGCGGCAGGACCATACGCCGTCGCCTACCTTCACGCGGCCATGCCCGCCCCGGATTGCTTCAACGACGGTGACTGTTTCACCGATCAGGCGTGCGGCGCGATCGTTGAGAAGGGGGTCCTGCGACGCGACGGGATTATTGGCATACCAGCGCCGACCGCCATAAGTGGCGATGATCGAAAGGATCGCGAACAGAATGATCTGCACCGGCAAGCTGATACCTGTCAGCATCGCGATCCCGCCGGTCAGCGCGGCGGCGATCGCAATCCAGAGCAGGAACACACCGGGAATGATGATTTCCCCGATGCCGAACACGGCTGCAAGGATCAGCCAGATCCAATAGGAATCAAGCGCTGTCAGATCGATCATGATCCGCTCTGTTCGAATGGTCCGCGGCGGCGGGGTGTCGGTGTGGGATCGGTGACGGTGGGGGCGGTGCTGCCGAATGTCTCGCGCGCCAGTTCACCGATCCCGCCCAAAGTGCCGATAAGCTGCGTCGCTTCGACCGGGAACAGGATCGTTTTGGCATTTGGCGATGTCGCGAAACCGCTGATAGCCTCGACATATTTCTGGGCGATGAAGTAATTGAGGGCCTGCGGATTGCCCGCCGAAATTGCGTCGGAGACCATCTGTGTCGCTTTGGCTTCCGCCTCGGCTTCGCGTTCGCGCGCCTCAGCATCGCGAAACGCGGCTTCTCGCCGCCCTTCCGCTTGCAAGATCTGGCCTTGCTTCTCGCCCTCTGCGCGCAAGATTTCGGAAGCCCGCATCCCTTCTGCGTCCAGAATGTTGGCGCGCTTCTCACGCTCGGCTTTCATCTGCCGGCCCATCGCGTTGACGATATCGGCAGGCGGACGAATGTCCTTCAATTCGACGCGCGTGATCTTCACGCCCCAGCTTCCCGTCGCATGATCGACGACCGAAAGCAGCCGGGCATTTATTTCGTCACGCTTCGACAGCGTTTCATCGAGATCCATCGAACCCATGACGGTGCGCAGGTTGGTCGTCGCCAATTGCATGATCGCGACATAGAGTTCGGAAACTTCATATGCCGCCTTAGCCGCGTCCAGCACCTGAAAAAACACCACGCCGTCCACCGACACCATGGCGTTGTCCTTGGTGATGATTTCCTGGCCGGGAATATCGACCACCTGTTCCATCATGTTGATCTTGCGACCGACATTGTAAAAGAAGGCAGGATAGAAGTTCAGGCCGGGCCGTGCCACTTCGGTAAATCGTCCAAAGCGTTCGATGGTGTATTGATACCCCTGCCGAACGATCTTGATACTGGCCGCGAGATAGATGAAGACGAGCAATGCCGCCGCAAGTGCGAATGTCGTAAGCATGGAATGGATCCCTCCCGGCAATACCGATAGTGGTGACTATGCAGGCAAAGGGTTAATGGGGAAAGTCATTTGAGGGAAAATTCGATGCAACTGTCTTTCGCGCGATCCTTGCTGTTCCTGCCTGCGTCCAATGCGCGCGCAGTGGAAAAGGCGCGTGGGTTGATGTGCGATATGGTGATCCTCGACCTGGAGGACGCTGTTCCGGATGCGCAAAAAGATGCCGCGCGGGATGCTGCAGTGGCGGCCACGCAGATGGGATACCCCGACAAGCTAATGGGAATTCGCATCAACATGGTGGGAACACCGTGGCATGGGGTAGATATGATGGCCGTGAAAGCCAGCGCGGCGGACTATGTCGTGGTGCCGAAAGTCGAAAAGGCCTCGCAGGTGCATGACGTGCGAAGCGTGTGCGAAAAGCCAGTCATCGCGATGATCGAAAGCGCGCTGGGCTTGCTGGCGGCGCGGGACATAGCGGCGCAATCCGGTACCGCGGCCTTGTTCATCGGGGTCAATGATCTGCGTAAGGATTTGGGTATCCCGAGCGGCACGGACCGGCAGGGATTATCGCTGGCTTTGCAGACGGTGGTTCTGGCCGCGCGCGCGTCGGGCAAAGCCGTGTTCGATGGCGTCTATAACCGGCTGGACGATTCCGATGGTCTGGCGGCGGAATGCCGCGAAGGTCGCAATTTCGGGTTTGACGGCAAGACGCTGATCCATCCCGGCCAGGTGGAAATCGCCAACGGCATTTATGGCCCGGACGCGGTCGCGATTGCCGATGCGCATCGCCTCATCGATGCTGCGACCGGGGGTGCCGAGCGCTTTGAAGGCGCAATGATCGAAGCGATGCACGTCGATGCCGCGCGCGCACTTATCGCTCGCGCCGAGGCCTTGAGGGCTTAAGCGGTATTCCTAGGTCTGCGCACGTACCAAAAGAGCAATGCAGCCAGTAATGTGATCAGGCTCACGATGGCGCCAGCGATCTCCTGCCAGATCCTGACGCGGACAATGCGATAGGTTCCGGGCGTTGCCTGAAAGCGAATGAGCGGACCTGTCGACGGCACGACCTTCCCGTCGCGCTCTACGCGCCAGATCGGAAAAGCTGCACGGCCCAGCGTAACCGCGCCGGCTTTTGGTACTTCGATAACCGACGCTCTCGAAAGCGATTTGTACGCTGTCAGGTCAGGGGCACGCTTGTTGTCGATGGTGCCCTGATACGGAAAGCCATTAGGCAAATATTCGATCGCATCGGGTAGCCGGGGTGTCAGAGCCTCGTAATGCTGCGGCACTTCATAGTGCTTGTGCACCTGCTTCATCAGCAGGACATAAGGTATTATCAGACAGCCAAGTCCCGGCAGGACGAAAAGAAGACGGAGCGGTTTACCCGCCGTGAATACAGCGGTGATTGCGACGAATTCCGTAACGCCTAGCAATCGCCACGGAAATTGCACCTTGTCCAGTGGCGGAATGAGCCAAAGGGGCGGCAGCAATCCGATCGCAGCGATCCCGGTTACAACAGCAATTCCGGTCCATATCGAGCGGGTCGACAAGGATATAAGCAACATACCCAAGCCAATGAGCTGGACATTGCCAAGCGTGGGGTCAGGCCGGTCAAAGATGATCCAGTTGGCAGGTTGATAATAAGGAGACCATAGCAGCTTTGTCGTAATATGACCCTGCAACGTCAACGCGGGTAGCAGGTAGAATGCCACCAACCCTATGGCTAACGCTCCAGAAATCGCGGCAGGAATCCAAAGGGATTTGTCTTCTTTCGCGCGCCAAAAAACCAGCGGCGCTATCATGAAGATGCCCGTCAGCACGGCCATCGGCAAATGGGTGAGGAGCAATCCCGCAAAGCTCCCGGTCAGAAGGAAGATGCCATTGCGCGTCGGTAACCGCTCTATCGCCAATGCGATCAGTGGGAACCACAAAAACGCCGTAAGCTCGGCCAAGGCGCCCCGGACGCCCAGATCGAGCAGATGGTAGGGCGCGACGATGTAGCATATCGCTCCTAGTAGCGGGTAAGCGCTGCGACCTTTGAGCCAAAGGTGCATCGTCACGCCAGATGCCAATAGGACGATGAACTCTGCGGCGGTAATGGCCTGCAATGTCGTAAAGCCGATGGCCCCGATCCCGCCGCTCAGCCAATAGGCAAGGGGCGGATAGAAGTAAAAGGTGGGACTTCCCAACCCCTCGAAGCTGTGTGGCAGCCAGCGAGGGTACAGAGTGCCGGCACGAATTGCTTCCGAGAACTGGCTGGTCCAAATATAGTTGTACGTCCCTGAATGCGTGTAGCCTTGGCCGAAAATAAGATTCGGAGCCATCACGATTGCGGTGACGAGGATGAGCCAGAATAACGAACGCATGCAGTCTCCTAGCAAGCGTTCCTTAAAATGATGTTTACCTTAGTGCCTGCGTTCGATCGGGCGCACAAACAAGTCTTTGATTGAGTCGGGACGTGCTATGAAGGCTGCAGGCACTGATACTGCGCTTTCCACTATCTAAACTGCAGTGCTCCGACCGATGAAGGGCTTTCGCATTGCGAGCCTCCGGCACAGGGAGCTTTGCATGCCCGATAAAATTCGCGCGTCTTCGGAGGATGCCCAGAGCCTCAGTTTTGCAATTGTTGCCTCGTCCAGCGCTCCTTTGCTGTTGCTGGATGTCGAACTGCGCATACTGGCTGTCAGCGCTTCGTTTTGCGACGATTTCGCCATCGATCATGACCAGGCGGTCGGCCAACGACTGAGTCAGATTGGAGCGGGAGAATGGGCGGTTCCGCAATTGGGGGCTTTGCTGCACGCCACAGCGTCGGGTTCAGCCAATGTCGACGGTTACCATATGGACCTTAAGCGGAACGGTCAGGACGTCCGGTCGCTGGTCATCCAGGCGCGCAAGTTGGATTATCGGGGCGGCGGGGATGTGCGACTGATAGTAACGATCATCGATGTGACCGATGCTGAAAATGCCGAGCGTGCCAAAGATGCCCTGATCGCCGAAAAGGGCGTGCTGCTGCAGGAAATTCAGCATCGGGTCGCCAACAGCCTTCAGATTATCGCCAGCGTACTCATGCAAAGCGCTCGTCGGGTCAATTCCGAAGAGAGCCGGATGCACCTTTCCGATGCGCGCAATCGTGTGATGTCGATTGCGGCATTGCAACGCCATCTTGCCATCGCGCCTTCGGCGAACGTTTCTTTGCGTCCCTACCTGACTGACCTGTGCAGGAGTATAGGCGCTTCGATGATCCATGATCCTGAAAGCATCACGCTCAAGGTCCGTTGCGACGATGTGACGAGTAGTAGCAATATGTCCGTGAGTCTGGGCCTGATCGTGACCGAACTGGTGATCAACGCGCTGAAACATGCGTTTCCCGACGACAGGAAGGGGCAGATATCGGTCGATTATAGTCCCAAAGGCGCAGGATGGACGCTGTCCGTAACGGACGACGGAGTTGGGATGTCGCGCGAGACTGACTCGCCTAAGGCAGGGCTAGGCACGACCATCGTGCAGGCTTTGGCCAAGCAACTGGGCGCGACGATCAGTGTTTCCGATTCTTCCCCCGGCACGGCGGTAAAGGTCATCCATTTGGGTGGCGACATTGCAGGACGTGCAAAAGCAGTCTGAAAGACAGGTCGCACCCTTTGGGAAGGACGGGCGCGACCTGTCGCAGCGATGATCAGAACTTGCCGCTGAGCGATACGCCGATGACACGGGGATCGTTGAAAACGGCGGCCATGTAGTTTTCGATGACGCCCTTCAGGTTCTTTTCATTGGTTATGTTCCGGGCAAATACCGCGAATTCATAAGCGTTGTCGGGAGCGGCATAGCCGATCTTCAAGCCGCCTTCGAAGCTGTTCTTCGACGTAAATTCCTTGGTATCGTATAGAACAAAGCTGGTCTTACCCTGCATGTTCCAATCGGTAGCCGCAAAAACCTTGCCGCCGTTACCCAGGGGGATGTCATACCGTGCCGTAAGATTAAGATTGTATTCTGGCGCGTTTGGAAGAGGCTCCCCGTCGATCTGCGCGAAAACGGCAGGCTGGCCAAATACGGGAACGGTAATCGTGGGGTTGCCGACGGTGCACACCACCACACCATTTAATGCACAGACCTGCGCGTACACGCGCTTGTCTTTGATTTCGCTATGCAACAGGCTGAGCCCAGCGGAGATCGAAAGGTTCTCGATGGGTGCCCAGTCCAGTTCTGCTTCCATACCATAGGCTTTCGCCTTGTCTGCGTTGAAGAGCACACCGTTGCCGTTGCTGTCGTTGCCGTTCAACTGGATGTCCTTGACCGTATAGGTGAAGGCGCTGGCATTGAAGCGCAGGGTATTGCTGATCTGGCTCTTGAAACCGGCTTCCCAAGACAGGATCGTTTCAGAATCGGCCGTTGTGAAGTCGGAATTGAATACTGCCGAACGACCCTGAATGGTGGGACCGCGGAAACCCTTCGCGACACGGGCATACAGGCTAAAGTCGGGGCTGACTTCATATAGCGCGCTTGCATCCCAGCTTGGCTTGCTGTCGGACAGGCGGACATAGCGGCGACCCCGGTAGCTGCTGACACCAGCCGCTGAGTCTGCTGTCTTAAGCAAACGTGTGCTCTTGGTGTCGCGAGTGATGCGGCCACCGCCGGTCAGCGTCAAGTTGGGGAGGATTTCGTAGCTCAACTGGCCGAACAACGCCCAGGACGTATTGATGTTGTGCAGTCGCACCCAGTTGTTGGGGTTTCCTGCTGCTGTCGTCAGAAAATAGGCGCGTTGATAAAAATCGGTCGTGTCACGCGAATCGAAATACATGCCGCCGAACTGATATTTCAGGCCTGAATCTCCGTTGCTGGACAAGCGCACTTCCTGTGTCCACTGGTCCAGATCGCGGATCTGGCCCTGGCTCTGGCCAAAGCCGTTGGCGACGCCCTTGACCGGGAAATTGGCAGCTGCGCCACCATCGGTGTCGCCGCGACTGTATCCCGATGTGGTTTCGTAGGCTGTGATAGACGTCAGCGTGACCGGGCCAAAATCATAGGTAGCCTTCAGCGAGCTGCCATAAGTGTCGTAGGCCTGCGGATTGTTACGTCCCTCGTCCAGCGCGATGACGGTGCGCGGTTCGTTCGACACATCATTCGAACCCTTTTTGATAGCAGCACGGTGGAAGATAGTGGACGTGCCGTCATAGCTGCGCGCATGGCCGGACAGGAGGATCGATGTCTGTTCGTTCGGCGTGGCGAGCAACTGAACGCGGACATCGCGTTCGTTATAGCCGCCCATAGCGTCCTTTTTCGGTGACACGGTGCCATCGGCGCTCGGCCCGACATAGACGTTGTCGACCCAGTCGTCGCGATGCTGGTACAGTGCGGAAACGCGGAAAGCGAGCTTGTCCTGGATAAGCGGGCCGCCAACGCCACCGTCGAAGGTTACCGTATTGTAGCTACCATAGCTGGCCGATGCGCGGCCTTCATATGTCGTCAGGTTCGGCTTGATGCTGTCGAACTTGATGATGCCTGCGGTCGTATTGCGACCGAAGAGCGATCCTTGCGGACCGCGCAGCACTTCGACCTGGCTCATGTCGAACACGGGGTTCGATTTGAGCACGACATGCTCCAGCACGACGTCGTCCTGAATGATCGAAACGGGCTGCGACGCGCCGAGGTAAAAGTCTATATTGCCAAGGCCGCGAATGTAAAAGCGTGGGAAAATGCGCCCCGTGGTCGTTTCGGCATACAGGCCAGGTACGCGGCCAGACAAGGCGAGGATATCGTCACCGCCGCTCTGGAAGTCGCGCAGCTTGTCGCCGGCGACCACGCCGACAGACAACGGCACCTTTTGCAGATTTTCGGAGCGACGCTCTGCAGTGACGACGATGTCGCCAAGCTGCGACTCGTCAGCAGCGGGCGCCGTGGCATCCTGCGCGCGCGCGACTGTGCCCATGGAAAGTGCGCTGAACGCTGCGGTAAGCAGCAAGGCCGACCGGCCAGATTTGGAGTGCGACACGAGATATTCCCCTATGGAAGATGGTTGGCTGGTAACGACGGCACTCTTGCTCGTCGTTGACTGACTCCCCTGATGGCGCGGCGCTAACCTTCCATTATGTCTGATTCGTGACACTATGTTGCGGAGTTTGTCAGGTGTTGCTGCGGCGCAACAGAGCGACGATTGCGCCTGCTCCAACAAAATGTCGCGGTGCACTAGCCCACAGGAGCCATAATGGTTACATGGACCGCCACATGATCCCCCTGCGTACGGCCCTGTCTGCCGAGCGCCCGCACAGAAAGTGGCTTAACCCATGGACATTCGCCTTGGTCTGACATTCGACGACGTTCTCCTGCAGCCAGGGGAATCGGACGTCATGCCGAGCCAGGTCGATACCAGCACGCACATCACCAAGAGCATCAAGCTGAACATTCCGGTGCTGTCGTCCGCTATGGATACCGTCACCGAAGCCGATATGGCGATTGTCATGGCGCAACTCGGCGGCATCGGCGTTCTCCATCGCAACCTGACGGTGGAGCAGCAGGCGTCGGCAGTGCGCGCGGTGAAGCGCTTCGAAAGCGGAATGGTCGTCAATCCGATCACGATCACGCCCGATGCGACCCTGGCCGATGCGCAGATGCTGATGACACGCCACCGGATTTCCGGGATTCCCGTGGTGGAAGCGTCCGGCAAGCTGGTCGGTATCCTGACCCATCGCGACACGCGCTTTGCGGAAAATCCCAAGCAGCCGGTCAGCGAACTGATGACCAAGGATAATCTGGCGGTAGTGCCTGCTGGCGTCACGCAGGACGATGCGCGGCGGCTGTTACATCAGCGCCGTATCGAAAAGCTGCTGGTGGTGGATGAGGCCTATCACTGTGTGGGCCTGATTACCGTCAAGGATATGGAAAAGGCCGTCAATTATCCGCAGGCAACCAAGGATGGCACGGGTCGACTGCGTGTTGCCGCCGCAACCACTGTGGGGGATACGGGCTTTGAACGCACCGAAGCATTGATCGACGCGGAATGCGATCTGATCGTGCTGGACACGGCGCATGGCCATAGCAAGCAAGTGTCCGCTGCTGTCGAGCGCATCAAGCGCCTTTCCAATTCGGTGCAGGTCGTGGCGGGCAACGTAGCTACGGCCGAAGCGACGCGCGCACTGATCGATGCGGGCGCGGATTGCGTGAAGGTGGGTATCGGGCCGGGGTCGATTTGTACGACGCGTGTCGTTGCCGGCGTGGGCGTACCCCAGCTCACCGCGGTCATGGACTCTGCTGAAGAGGCGTTCAAATCGGGTATTCCGGTCATCGCCGACGGCGGTCTGCGTACCAGCGGCGACTTGGCCAAGGCGCTGGCGGCGGGAGCAAGCTGCGTCATGGTCGGTTCACTGCTGGCCGGGACCGAGGAAGCGCCTGGCGAGACATTCCTGTATCAGGGCCGTGCGTACAAGAGCTATCGCGGGATGGGCAGCGTCGGCGCGATGGCGCGTGGCAGCGCCGACCGCTATTTTCAGCAGGATATCAAGGACCAGATGAAGCTGGTGCCCGAAGGTATCGAAGGTCAGGTGCCGTTCAAGGGACCGGCCAAGGATGTCATTCACCAGCTTGTCGGCGGGGTAAAGGCAGCGATGGGCTATACCGGCAGCCGGACTCTTCCCGATCTTCGCGAGCGCGCCCGCTTCGTGCAGATTACCAATGCGGGCCTTTCCGAAAGCCATGTTCATGACGTTACCATCACACGCGAAGCCCCCAATTATCCGACGCGGTAAATGATTCCCGCAGCGCGGGTGCAGGCCGCAATCGACCTGCTCGACGAAGTGGTGCTGTCCGCTCGCGATGGCGGTCCCGCCGCCGACACGCTGATAGCCCGATATTTCAAGACGCGGCGCTATGCTGGGTCGAAGGACCGGCGCGCTGTCCGCGATCTGGTGTACGATGCCATTCGTCGTGCGGGCGAGCGCCCCGAAAGCGGGCGTGCAGCGATGCTGGGTCTCTTGCAGGATCAACCCGATCTAGCCGCGCATTTCGACGGATCGCCTCACGGCCCTGCCGCCATTGTCGAAGGCGAAAAGCCGACGAACGGTCGCCTCGTCCCACGTTGGATCGCGCCGCTGTTGTCGGACCTTATCGATGCGCGGGAGCGCACGGCGCTGTTGGCGCGCGCTCCGCTCGATGTGCGCGTGAACAGGCTGAAGGCGACGCGCGACGAGGTGGCGGGGATGCTGTCCGATGCGGCTGTCATCGATTCGCTGCCCGACGCACTGCGTCTGCCGGAAGGCTATCCGCTCGAAAAAAGCGATGCATGGGATCAGGGTCTGGTCGAAGTACAGGACGCCGGTAGCCAGATCATTGCCGCGACCTGCGGTGCGCAGCCGGGCATGACTGTCATCGATCTATGCGCGGGTGCGGGGGGCAAGACCTTGGCCCTTGCGGCCGCGATGGAGGGGCAGGGCGCACTGATAGCGGCCGATACGGTGCGGTCGCGGCTTCAGCGCCTGACACCGCGCGCCGAACGGGCGGGGGCGGGCTTCATCGAAACCCTGCTGCTCGATCAGGGACGTGAAGGCGCCGCGCTGGGCAGCTATGAGGGCAAGGCGGACATCGTGCTCGTGGATGCGCCATGTTCCGGCACAGGCACATGGCGGCGCAATCCCGAAGCGCGCTGGCGCCTGACGCCCGACCGGCTGACGCGGCTGACGGTGGAGCAGGCCCGCATTCTCGATATCGCTGCGCCGCTGGTGCGCGACGGCGGTCGTCTCGTGTACGCTGTGTGCGCTCTTACCGATCGCGAAGGCCGCAATCAGGTGGATGCCTTTTTGAAACGTCATCCCGGATGGACGGCCGTGCCGGTTGGCGGCGCGGTCGGGCGGGTCTGGGGCATGGGGCAGTTGCTAACGCCGCATCATGATGGCACGGATGGTTTTTTCCTGGCGGTGCTGGAAAAGTCTTAATGGACAAACACGCGCGAAACGGTGAAAATCCGGCGGAATCGATGCTGGAGACTATCATGCGTTTCACCCCTGCCACTGTTGCCCTTGCTGTCCTGCTCGCCACTGTGTCGAGTGTCGGGATCAGCCAGCGGCCGGATGCGCAGATCGACCCCTTGTCGCTTGAATGGCTGAAAAAAGGGGAAGCCGCGCAGCAGGCAGGCGATCTTTCCGGTGCTACCGATGCAATGGAAACGGCACTCGCTATCGATCCCCGTAACCGTGGTGCCTATTTAGGGCTGGGGAAGGTCGCGCGTGCGCAAGGCCTGCAGGGGAAGGCGATTCGCTATTATCGCGAGGCATTGCTGCTCGATCCGACCGATGTTCATGCCCTTGCGGGGCAGGGGCAGGCGATGGTGGAAAAGGGTGCCATAGCCAAGGCGCGCGAAAATCTGGCGCAGGTGAAAAACCTCTGTAAAGATGGCTGCGCAGCGGCAACGCAGCTTGCGGCTACCATCGACAAAGGTGTGCCGCCGACGGTGCTGACGGCCAAGGATGTTGTGCCGACACCGACGGTCGTTCCAACCAAGCAACCCTAAAATCCTGCCTGGGGCAGTGAGCGTGCGTTCGCTTACTGGCTTAAAATGCGCGCAACCGTTACAAATTCTGCAATCGTCAATGTCTCGGCCCGACGTTGCGAGTCGATCCCTGCGGATTCCAGCGCGGCAAGACCGCCCGGAAGTCCTTTCAGGCTTTGCCGCAACATCTTGCGACGCTGACCGAACGCCGCAGCGGTCAGGCGCTCCAGATGTTTGAAATCGACTCCCTCCGGCTGCGGGGCAGGTTCGATGTGAACGACCGCGGACATCACCTTGGGCGGAGGAGTGAAGGCACTGCGGTGCACTTTCATCGCGATGCGCGGCGTAGACCGCCATTGGCTCAGAACTGCAAGGCGACCGTAATGATCGCTGTTGGGCTGCGCCACGATCCGCTCGGCAACCTCATGCTGAAACATGAGCGTCAGCGATGCCCACCACGGTTGCCAGTCCGCCGATAGCCAACCGACAAGCAAAGCCGTGCCGACATTATAAGGAAGATTGGCCACGATGTGCGCGCCTTCGCCCGCCACGCTACGCGCGTCCACGGCCATGGCATCGCCTTCGATTACGGTAAGCCGATCGGGAAAAGCGGCGTCCAGTTCGGCCAGGGCCGGCAGGCATCTGCGGTCGCGCTCGACCGCGACCACGCGCGCGCCCGTGCGTAACAAGGCGCGGGTTAGGCCGCCGGGGCCGGGGCCGACTTCATAGGCCGTCGCGTTCTGCAGCGGTCCAGGAATAGCAGCTATGCGGTCGAGCAATTGCTCGTCGAGCAGAAAGTTCTGCCCGAGCGCTTTGCTTGCCTGAAGCCCGTGCGCGGCAATGACTTCCCGCAGAGGCGGTAGCTTCGGCAGGGACATCAGGCCTCAGCAGAGGCAAGAGCGGCGGAATCTGCGGCGCGACGATGGTTTGCCGCTTCCCCCGCCATGCGGATCGCGGCGATCATCGCGCCGGGATTGGCGCTGTTGGTTCCGGCAATACCGAATGCCGTGCCATGATCGGGCGATGTCCGGATGATCGGCAGGCCCAGCGTCATGTTTACGCCTTCGTCGAAATGCAGCGTCTTGACCGGGATAAGTGCCTGATCGTGATACATGCACATGCACACGTCGTAGGTCTTGCGCGCGCGGCTGTGAAACAGGGCATCGGCAGCATGGGGGCCGGTCACATCGATCCCATCCGCCCGCAGCGAGGCGATGGCCGGGGCGATCACATCGATCTCTTCCCGCCCCAATGCGCCGTTTTCTCCGGCATGTGGGTTGAGGCCGGTCATTACGAGGCGGGGCTTGGCTATGCCGAAATTGCGCTGCAAACCCTTCGCGGTGGCGATGGTGCGCGCACGGATCAGATCGATTGTCAGTGCGCGCGGTACATCGGCTAATGCCAGGTGAATGGTTATCGGCACCACCCGCAACGATGGTCCTGCGAGCATCATCACCGCATTGTCATGGGATACGCCACAGCGTTCGGCGATGAATTCTGTCTGGCCGGGATGCGAAAAGCCGACACCATAAAGTTGCGTCTTGCCGACGGGCGCCGTGATTATCCCTGCCGCAGACCCGGAACGGGCAAGGCCGACAGCACATTCGAGCGCCTGTAGAGCAGCACGGGCGCCATCGGAGCTGGCTTCGCCCGGCACGATGGAACCTGCGTTGGCTACGCGCAAACACGGCAGCGCGTTGGGGAAGGCCGCATGCGCTTCCTCTGGCCCCTCGATTTCGCGCATCGGGCCGCCCCATACGGCTTTTATTGCTGCAGGATCGCCGACGGCGAAGAAGCACGACAAGTTCCGCGCTTCGCGCATGCCCCATGCCTTAGCGACTATTTCCGCCCCAATGCCCGCCGGGTCGCCCAGCGAAATGGCAAAGGGGGCAATCGGTGAGGACGAAAGGTCGGACAGTGCCTCGCCCTCACTCATCAGTTATAGTCGATCACCGCATCGCGGCGAAGATCGCGCAGATAGATACGCGCGCGCTTATTCACGCGCTCTTCCTCCATCTGAGCCTGAATTTGTTCAGAAGAAGGAGCACCAGCAGCGGCTGCGTCGTCGCGACCGCACAGCACGAGAACGCGCACGCCGTCTTCTACCGAACCGAAGGGCGGCGTGGACTGGCCGATCTGCAAGCCCAGCAGCATTTCCTGCAGCGGCCCAGGCAAATCGCGGATTTTGACATTGTCGTTGTCCACGACATCGGCGCCCAGTTTTGCGCCAACGTCATTGGCCGCACCGCAACCCTGAATTGCCTTGGTCTGAGACGCAAAGCTGGCTGCACGATCCGTGGCCTGCTCCTTCGTCGTTCCCTTCGGAAATGCGATTGAGAGCTGCTTGAGGCTCAATAGCGCATCTCTTGGATCGGCGGTCAGAACCTTGCGCTTGTCCATGACGTACAACAGCGATACGCCGCCCGGCACGGAGATAGGTCCGGCGATTTGCCCCACTTCCATCTCGGTTGCAGCCGTGGCAAGTTCGTCGGGCAACTGCGCAGGGCGGACCCAACCCAGATCGCCGCCTACCGCCGCCGTGGAGGCTTCGGAAAACTGGCGCGCATAGGCAGCGAAGGAGCCGCCCTTACGAATCTGATCGATGATGTTGCGTGCGTTGGCTGAGATCTGCGCGGCATTTTCTGGCGTGGCAGACAGGTAGATTTCGCCGATCCGGAATTCGTCCGTACCCTTCGCCGCATTTAGCCGGTCAACGACGGATTTCACTTCGTCCTCGCCAACGTTGACGAACGGCTGCACATTGCGTCGCAGCAGGCGGTTCCAGGCCAATTCGCCTTCAATCTGGCGCTTGATGCTCGCGGAAGAACTGCCCTGTTGACGCAGATAGGCTTCGAAGTCCTTCGGGCTTTTGCGGAAATTGGCAGCCACGCGCTCGTAGCTTTGTTCGACTTCAGCCGGATCGACCTTGATGCTGTTGGCAGCGGCTTCCTGGATCTGCAGTGTTTCGTCGATAAGGTTGCGCAGAACCTGCACGCGAAGGCGTTCTTTTTCCTCGTCCGCAACCTTTCCGCCGTTAGCGGTGATTATAAGCGCGAGGCGCTGATCGATATCGGTTCCTGTGATAATCGAACCGTTGACGATTGCAGTCGCCTTACGCACGTTCGGGTCACCCTTGCCGAAAATCGTCATGTTCTTCGGTAGGTCGAGGGCGGAGGAAGGCGCGCTACCTTCATCGGGAACCGTCTGTGCCAATGAAGACGCCCCCACGGACAGCATGGCCATCGCTAGCAAGGAAGCCCGTAGAGCGGCAAATCGGGGCCGACGCGCGGCAGAAATAGAACCTATCATCGGCGAAATATACTCTCCAACTCGTACCCGCAGATGCCGGGATGCACCTTATGACAATCTACGTCTTAACCCGGCCTGAGCGAAATCGCTGACGGACAGGATATGCCCATCGCGCAAAATTCACCTCAACCCTTTATATCCCAAGATTGCGAAAAGCCAGCCGCAGGAGGAAAGTGTTGCCCTGCTTCGCGTCGCCGGTCGTGCGATAGTCGCGGCGCCAGGTCAGGCCGAACTCTAGACAGTCGTCGGCATAAGAAACGCCGACCCTATGCCGCAGCGGCTGATACCCATCCGAAATCGAAATGGGATCCTCCCGCGCATCCGTCAGATCGATCACAGTCGATCCGAATAGCGACCAGAAGCGAGTCACCTGTACCCTGCCACCTAAACGGACTTCCTCGCGATCCTGCAAATCTTCAAGCGCGGCGGACGCATTGCGGTTAAGGCGGAGGTATCCGACGGTCGCATAGGTCTTGTCCGTGCCGACTGTGGCGTCCAGTTCGTTTCGGCGAATGCCCAGACTGTCCTTATCCAGTCGATAGCGATGAACGAAGCGAACGAAATCGGTGAACTTTACCGTCGTGCGGCCGACTACGTCCGAGACGCGCTCCGATAGGCCGGTGCCATCGGGGAAGAGATTAGGCCGACGATCCAGGCGGTAGCTCTGGCCTATCACAGTGCTGATCGAGAGGTTCTTCCTGTCGAGCTGATATTCGAAGCCGTAAGTGATTCGCGTGGAATCCTCGAACCGATCGTATCCGGGGAAACGATTGAGCGAGAAAAGATTGCTGTCCTCCAGATCGACGGCGCGTGCATCCTCGTTCGGGACAGACAGATTGGCGAGACGTGGCGCGGCCACGATTTGAACGC
The DNA here is from genome assembly GCF_027925545.1 of Sphingobium sp. BS19. Classification (NCBI taxonomy): domain Bacteria; kingdom Pseudomonadati; phylum Pseudomonadota; class Alphaproteobacteria; order Sphingomonadales; family Sphingobiaceae; genus Sphingobium; species Sphingobium sp. BS19. The sequence continues at coordinate 195,191 of NZ_BSEF01000005.1, read as the reverse complement.
GAGGTGTAATGCGCTGCGTGCCGCCAAACGCCGCGCCGATGAAGGGCCAGCGGATGTCGACGGCTGCCGCAGCTATGCCGCGCGTTTCCCAGCCACTATTGCCGCGATAGCTGACCGTCTCGGTAAGATTATTTTGATCGCTGTGATAGACGTCGCCACGCAAATAACCGGTGAAAGTCACTTCCTGACCCAGCCCGCTGAGCTTGCGCAAACTCCACTCTGCCCCGACGAATGCGCGTTGTGTATCCTGCCCCTCGGTCCGTGTTATTGCGAGGGAATTGGCCTGCAGTTGAATACGCCCACCCAGAACCGGGTCGGTCAGACGCAGGCGATAGTCGACAATCGGCAAGGCGACCGGAACCTGGCCCTGATCGTCGTTGGCGCGCAGCGTTTGTGTCGCCCAGCCTGACAGCGAGAAATAGCTGTTCGCATCAATGCGCTCGGCCTGAAGGGTCGAACGTAGACGATCGTCGCGGCTGATGTCGTAGCGCCGCAGGAAGGTACGGTCGGTAGCAGTACGGATCGATCCGCTGACGCTCCATTCGGGGTCCAGTTGCAGCCGACCGCTGGCGTCCAGATAGCCACGGAAACCCTTTTGGGAATTTACCGTAGGATCTGTGTTCGACGCTGGCAGGCGCGAGCCATAGGTGGCATATCCGGTGATCTGATACGCGCCATTGTCCAGCAGTGCGCGATAATTGGCTGCCACCATTGGAAGCGCTTCGGAAAACACACGCGGGGTGATTGTGAGGTCGCGATTCGGCGCGATGCGAATATAATAGGGAATGGCGGCTTCCAAGCCGTTGACCCGATCGTAGCGCAGGTCCGGGACAAGCAATCCATTGCCGCCGCCTTCGCCGACTGGGTGGGAAAGCCCGGGCAACGGGATCAGCGGCAAGCCGAACAGTTCGATCTTTGCATTGGTATAGGAAACACGCTGACGGACGGGATCATAGACCACCTTGACCGCTTTGATCTGCCACGTCGGCTCTTTCGGGCAGCCCGCGCTGTCTTCGACGGAGCAACCGGTATAGGCTGCGCGGTTTAGGGTGTAGACGCCATTCACCCGTGACGCTTTGGCTGCGGCAAGCCGCCCGCCGCTGTCCAGCACCAGCAGCATGTTCTCGACGAGGCCGTCCTTAAGCGTGTCGGTTACATCGACCTTGTCGCCATAGGCGATGTTGCCTTCGGGATCGGTGATCGACACATTGCCATTGGCGACGACCTTGCCGCTTTTGCGTTCCCAGGTCACGCCATCGGCGCGCAGGCGGTTGCCTTGCCGCACCATCTGCACATTGCCGCTGGCGGTAACGATGTCCGCGTCGGAATCATATTCCAGCTTGTCCGCCGAAAATGCGATTTCCTCATCCGTTGCAGGCGTCGGCGTGTCGGCGGCAGTCAGTGATTTGGGAGGCTCGTTCAATATCTGCCCTGCCGCAGGCGCCGCGCCGACAGCCAAGAATAAGGTGGGAAGGGCCAGAGCCCAGGTCACACTATGCGTCGCTACTGACGGACCGGAGAGGCGATTACGGCTGTTCATGAAGGGTACGGACGCACTTTCAGTGTGATGCACTGACGCCTATTGCATTGCTTCGCGCCGCCCGCAATCGTCATGACGACTATCGAGAAACGGAAAATTACATGAAGCGCTTTGCCACAGCGACCGGCGCGCACTATCTCACCATCCTATCCCTTTGCCAGAATATCCCATATCGGGTTGTTGGCACCCCTGTTTGCTCATGGAAAGAATGACCCTGATGGACATCACGATCAGCCCGTCCCGCCCCACAAATGCCGACACGCTGGTGTTTGCCGTTCCCAAGGACGGGCTTACCTCTGTAGGCGTTGCGGCATCGCGGACGCTGGTCGATGGCGCGCGTGCTGCACGGTTTTCAGGCGATGCGGGGGCAACCTTCGAGAGTTTCGTCGAAGAGGCGGGCCAGACTGTCCGGGTTGTCCTTCTTGGCACCGGCAATGGCAGCGATGCTGACATGGAGAAGGCGGGTGGCGCGTTGACGGCGCGACTGGCCACTTCGGGCGCGACGCATGCGGCAGTAGAATTCCCGATGGCCGCCAGCGCTGCCGCAGCATCACGTTTGGCTTTCGGTGCGCGCTTGCGCGGGTGGCGGATCGACACCTACCGCACGCGCCTTCCGGAAAAGGCCAAGCCTACTCTTACGGCGATCACCGTCGTGAACGGCGTTGGCGAAGCGGAATGGGCGGCACTGTCCGCAGTGGCCGATGGCGTGGCCTTCACGCGCGAGTTGGTGTCGGAACCGGCCAATATCCTTTATCCCGAAAGCTTCGTGGAACGATGCCAGCATCTGACCGAGCTGGGCATCGAGATCACGGTGCTGGACGAAGCGCAGATGACCGAACTGGGCATGGGTTCCCTGCTGGGCGTAGCGCAGGGGTCGGCGCGCAAGCCGCGCATCATCGCCATGCGCTGGGACGGGACGAACGGCGCACAAGCCAAGCCGGTTGCTTTCGTCGGCAAGGGCGTGACGTTCGACTCCGGCGGTATCTCGATCAAGCCTGGCCCCGGTATGGAAGACATGAAATGGGACATGGGCGGCGCTGGCGCTGTTGCGGGTGCGATGAAGGCTCTGGCGGGCCGCAAGGCGAAGGCGCACGTGGTCGGGATCTGCGGTCTTGTGGAGAATATGCCCGACGGTAACGCGCAGCGGCCCGGTGACATCGTCACATCCATGTCGGGGCAGACCATCGAAGTTCTGAATACGGACGCAGAAGGACGTTTGGTCCTTTGCGATGTGATCACTTGGACCCAGAAGCAGTTCGCGCCCGATGTCATCGTGGATCTCGCCACGTTGACGGGGGCAATGATGATCGCGCTGGGCGATCAGAACGGCGGGCTGTTTGCCAATGACGACGGTCTGGCCGACGATCTGATCGCGGCAGGCAAAGCCGCAGGCGAGACGCTCTGGCGCTTCCCGTTGTCCGATGCTTACAACAAGCTAATCGACAGCCCGATTGCCGACATGAAGAATATCGGACCGCGTTTTGCCGGGTCCATCACCGCGGCGCAGTTCATCAAGCGCTTTGTCGACGAAGGCGTGAAATGGGCGCATCTCGACATTGCCGGGATGGTGTGGGCGGACAAGCCCGGCCCGGTGTGCGACAAGGGCGCAACCGGCTATGGCGTGCGCCTGCTGGATCGTCTGGTGGCCGACAAGTTCGAGATGTAATGCAAGTTGACTTCTATCAGTTGAGCCGCGATCCGGTGGACAAAGTGCTTCCCGCGATCGCGGCGAAGGTGCTTGCCACCGGTGAACGACTGCTGGTGGTCGCGGCAGAGGCTGAGCGAAGGGAAGCAATCTCGCAAGGGCTTTGGAGAGCAGATCCGGCGAGCTTCCTAGCGCATGCTGAAGCCGGCGAAAGCAATGACGCGCTACAGCCAATCCTGCTTTCCGAGATCTGCGAACCAACCAACCAGGCGCGCTTTGTTGCGCTGGCTGATGGAACCTGGCGCGAGGAAGTTCTGGGCTTCGACCGTGCTTTTTACTTCTTCGATCATCTGACCATCGACGGTGCACGGCAAAGCTGGCGTGCGCTTCGTGGGCGGGAAGGCGTGGAAGCGCGTTTCTTCCGGCAGGAGGGCGGCAAATGGTTGCAGGATGCATGACGTTTAACAACCTTGCGACATTCGCATTGCGCCGCTAAAGCGCGCCCACCCAATCCCCATATATCTTCGGAGTTTTATCGCCATGGCCGCGACCCGCACTTTCTCGATCATCAAGCCGGACGCAACGCGCCGCAACCTGACCGGTGCCGTCACCAAGATGCTGGAAGACGCCGGTTTGCGCGTCGTCGCGTCAAAGCGCATCCAGATGACCAAGGAACAGGCTGAAGGCTTCTATGCCGTTCACAGCGAACGTCCTTTCTTCGCCGATCTGGTGTCCTTCATGATTTCCGGTCCTGTGGTAGTACAGGTTCTGGAAGGCGAAGACGCCGTGAAGCGCAACCGCGACATCATGGGCGCAACCAACCCTGCCAATGCCGATGCGGGCACGATCCGCAAGGAACTGGCCGAATCGATCGAAGCCAATTCCGTCCACGGTTCGGACAGCGAAGAAAATGCCGCGACCGAAATCGCGTATTTCTTCAAGCCGGAAGAAATCGTCGGCTGATTTGCGCGACGTAGTCGAAACTGCGCCCTGCATAAGGGCATGTGACGCCGCCGATGCCGCGATTCTTTCGCTCATCGGCGGCGCTACTTTTCTTGAGACATTCGGTGACAGCATCGATGCTGCGAATCTCCTTGCGCATGCGCAGGGGCCGCATGGCGTCGCTTATTATGAAAAGCTGCTCGGCGATCCTGATACGCGATGCTGGCTGGCGGAATTGCCCGGCACCCAGGCGCCAATCGGTTATCAGGTATTGACGACGCCTGACATCGACCTTGCGGTTGCGGGGGATGTCGAACTCAAGCGCATCTATATCTTCTCACGCTATCATGGCGGTGGTTTGGCCAAACAGATGGTCGGACGTGCTGTTGAAGCCGCGACAGCGATGGGAAAGCAGCGCATGTTGCTGGGTGTATATGGTGAAAACCACCGCGCCATCGCGTTCTACCGCAAGATGGGTTTCGACATGATTGGCGACCGGCGATTTACGGTTGGTGCCCAAACCTTTTACGACAAGGTGATGGCGCGGCCTTTGGCTTAGAATTGGTCGGCGATATCCAGCATTTTGGTCAAGCGCTTGGGCGCTGACAAGCGCCAGCTTTTGCGCAGCCATTCACCGATATGCTCCCAATCCATACTGCCGCTGCCCAGATCGATGCCGATCCAGCCGGATGGGCCAAGATAGGCGGGGCGATAATAGAGATCGGGATCGCGCTCGATCAGCATGGCCTGCTCTTCCACCCCGCTCGATTTGACGAGCAATCCGATAATGCCGTCATGATGATGGTCGTAGCTGAAGTATGCGAAGAACTTGCCGCCCTCTACGAAGAATCCCGGGCTGCCATGCGACGTTTTTTCGCCCGCTTCGGGTAGGGCAAGCGCCAGTTCCCGCACTTTGCCCAATAGCCATTCGGGATTGCGTTCGCGACTTACGAAGTCGGCCAGAACGCGGGCGTAAAGTTGATGCTCGGCAAAGACCACGCGATTTGCGAGGTTTTCTGCGGTTTCTTCCGGCAGAATGGCGATGCGCAACTGGCCGAGGACCGGGCCATCGTCCAATTCGGCGGTGACGAGATGGACGGAACAGCCGCCGTGGCTGTCCCCTGCAGCGATAGCGCGCGCATGCGTATCTAGCCCCTTGTATTTCGGCAGCAAGGAAGGGTGAATGTTGAGCATCCGACCTTCCCACTTCTGAACAAACTCGGTGGACAGGATACGCATGTAGCCTGCGAGCGCGACATAGTCGGCTCCGGACTCTTTGAGCTGTGCATCGATGATTGCGTCAAAGCTGGTGCGATCCAGCCCCTTGTGACTATGTCCGAAGGTCGGGACGCCTTCCGCAGCGGCCAGCGCAAGGCCAGGGGCGTCCGGATCGTTTGATGCCACGAGGACGACTTCGTACGGACAGTCCGGCAATTTGGCGGCATAGAGCAGCGCCATCATGTTCGATCCGCGACCGGAAATCAGAATGGCGACTTTGGCTTTGGTCATCCGGGAAACGCCTCTCATGGCTTCATCCACATCCGGCATGCGGGCGGGATGGTCATCATCCCTTATGCGTTGCGACCCATGCCGTTTTGGCGCTCCATGTTTCTACAGAACCCCGAACAGTGCAGCCCTTGTCGCCTGCTTCGACTTGCCCGATGCGGTACACGGTTTCGCCCGCTTCGGTCAGCGCTGCGGTCACCCCGGCAACTTCCGATTCGTCCACAGCCAGCACCATACCGATGCCGCAGTTGAACGTGCGCGCCATTTCTTCCGGCTCGATATGGCCCTGTGCCTGCAGATAGGCCATCAACCGCGGCTGTTCCCACGCATCGGCATCGACAACGGCATGGCTGCCTTCGGGCAGGACGCGGGGGATGTTCTCCAGAAGGCCGCCGCCGGTAATATGGGCAAGCGCATGGATTTTTCCGCTGCGCACCAAAGGCAGCAAGGATTTGACGTAGATGCGGGTCGGCGCCATCAGTGCGTCGATCAACAGCACTTCATTGTCGAACAGCGACGGACGATCCAGCTTCCACCCCTTGTCAGCGGCGAGGCGGCGGACGAGGGAGAAACCGTTGGAATGAACGCCGGACGACGCCAGGCCTAGCAGGACGTTGCCGGGAGCGACGCGCGATCCGGTAAGCGCCTGCGACCGTTCCACTGCGCCAACGCAGAACCCTGCCAGATCATAATCGCCCGGTGCATACATGCCGGGCATTTCAGCCGTTTCGCCGCCGATCAGCGCGCAGCCCGCGATCCGGCAGCCTTCCGCGATGCCCGCAATGACGCGCTCGGCAACTCCACTTTCCAGTTTGCCGGTAGCGTAATAATCCAGAAAGAACAGCGGCTCGGCGCCTTGCACAATCAGATCGTTGGCGCACATGGCGACGAGATCGATGCCCACGCCGTCGTGGCGATTATGATCGATGGCGAGTTTCAGCTTCGTGCCGACCCCATCATTGGCCGCGACAAGCAGCGGATCGGTATAGCCCGCTGCCTTGAGATCGAAAAAACCGCCAAAGCCCCCAAGCTCTGCGTCGGCACCGGGGCGGCGTGTTGCCTTGGCCAGCGGCGCGATTGCGCGGACAAGGGCATTGCCAGCGGCAATATCGACGCCCGCCTGGGCATAGCTATAGGATGTGTCGTCGCTCATGTGGACAAGCGCCTAGTCATTTGGGCGATTTTATCAAGGGACTTGGCTCTTGGCTTCGTCGGCAAATGCCGTCAAAAGGGCGCCGTGACCCTGACCATGCCCCAAATTCGCCCATTGCATATCGTAATCCTGCTGCTGCTTGGGCTCGCCGCAGCGATATTGGTCGCGCAAATCGAAGGCGAGAGAGGCGTTCCGCCCATCGCCAGCGGCGGCGATTTCGAAGTGAGTGGCGTGAAGGTCGACGTTGCTGCCGCCAATGCCGAAGCGGCACGCTATGCCGGCTGGCGGCAGGCGCAGCGGTTGGCGTGGAAGATGCTGTGGAACCGCACCAATGGCGGGACAACGGCACCGGGGCTTTCCGATTCTCAGCTTGAAGCCATCGTGTCGGGTATCGAGATACAGTCAGAACAGGCTGGCCCGACCCGCTATGTCGCGACGCTGGGCGTGCTGTTCGACCGTGCGCGGACCGGGCAGATACTGGGCGTGCAGAGCCGCTCCATGCGTTCCCCGCCGTTGTTGGTGATTCCCATCCTTTGGGAAGGTGGCACGGCGACCTCCTATGAGACGATTAACGAATGGCAGAAGGGCTGGGCACGTTTTCGCACGGGCGACAGTGCCATCGATTATGTGCGCGTTGCGGGCAATGCCGCCGATCCGTTGCTGCTGAACGCTGCGCAGGCCGGACGTCGCAGCCGTAACTGGTGGCGTGTATTGCTGGATCAATATGGCGCGGCGGATGTCGTCGTGCCCATTGCGCGGCTGGAACGGGCGTGGCCGGGCGGGCCAGTCACCGGGCGGTTTACTGCGCGCTACGGGCCGGACAATGCGCTGATCGGCGGCTTTTCTCTGCGCGCCTCGAACGAAGCGGCGGTCCCGCAGATGATCGATCAGGCCATCCAGCGGATCGATGGCCTTTATACGCAAGCGTTGCTGGAAGGCACGTTGCGACCCGATCCGTCGCTGATCATTGAGGAGCCGGTAGACGAGGACGCTCTGGCCATCGAGAATGCCAGCGATGCGCCGGTGGATGTGATCGACGTTCCGGCGACGACTGCAACGACCGCGAGTTTCTCGATCCAGTACGACACGCCGAGTGCCACTTCCGTAAGTCAGAGCGAGACCGCACTGCGCGGTATCCCCGGCGTCCGTTCGGCAGCGACCACCAGCCTTGCGCTTGGCGGGACGTCCGTCATGGCGGTGACATATGATGGCACGGCAGACGCCCTTCGCGCGGCGCTTCAGTCGCGTGGATACACGGTGTCCGCGTCGGGCAATACGTTGCGGATCAGCCGTCGGGGAGCGGCCCCGGCTACGGGGCAATGAGCCAGATCAGCCTGCCTTTCGATTGGAGTGACCAGAACGCTTCGGCGGATGATGGCTTTATCGTGAGCGACGCAAACGCGCGTGCGGTGCGTCATCTGGAGGGATGGCACGACTGGCCTGTGCAGGTGAGTGTGCTTTCCGGCCCGCCCCGATCCGGTCGATCGACGCTGGGACGGCAGTTTGTGCGGCTGTCCGGCGGCAATGTGATCGATGACGCGGAAAGGGCAGGGGACGAGATTTTATTCCACGCCTGGAACCGGGCGCAACTGGATCGACGGCCCTTGCTGATGATTGCCGATGCTGCTCCGCAGCGATGGACGGTGGCTTTGCCGGACTTGCGCTCTCGTCTGGCCGCCGTGCCGCATGTACGGATCGAGGAGCCCGACGATGCCCTTGTCCGTGCGTTGATCGAGCGTGGGCTTGCGCGTGGTGCCGCCTTGTGGTCGCCGGATCTGCCCGACTGGCTGCATCGTCGGATCGAGCGCAGCTATGCTGCCATTACCGAAGTGATCGCGTGCCTTCATGCTGCGTCCCTTTCACACGGACGAAAGATTTCCGTGCCATTCGCTAAAGAGACCCTGCAAAGCGCAGGTTTTCTGCCTATAGTCTGGTCCGACCCGGAACCATAGTTGCGGAGAGCCTCGTGAAACCAGATATCGCAGTGACCCAAAAGGAAGCCTCCTTGGCCGAAGTCGATCCGTCCGCAACTTTGGCCGCAGCGCCAGAGAGATACTTTAACCGTGAATTGAGCTGGCTCAGCTTCAACCAGCGAGTCCTGGAAGAGGCCATGAACCCCGCGCATCCTCTGCTGGAGCGGTTGCGGTTCCTGTCGATTTCGGGTGCGAATCTGGATGAGTTCTTCTCCGTTCGCGTTGCCGGCTTGAAGGGGCAGCAGCTGCAGGATGTCGATCTGCGCTCTGCGGACGGCCTGACACCCGCGCAGCAACTGACGGCAATCGCGCAGGAGACAGATCGCCTGATGACCGCGCAGCAGCGCGTCTGGCATATACTGCATGAAGAATTGTCGGCTGTCGGGATCGAAGTCGCGGCAAGCGATGTCAGCTTGGGCGAAAAGGCCGATAGCTGGCTGTCCAACCATTTCCTCACGCAAATTTTCCCGATTCTGACCCCGCAGGCGCTGGACCCTGCGCATCCCTTTCCGTTCATCCCCAATCAGGGTTTGTCGATCGTTTTCGATCTGGTGCGCCTTTCGGACAAACAGCCGATCCGCGAACTGGTGATGATACCGGCGACGCTCGCGCGGTTTGTGCGCGTGCCTGGCGAACCGGCGCGGTACATGGCGCTGGAGGCGGTGATTCGCCGCTTCTGCGACAAGTTGTTCCCCGGCTATCGCGTAAAGCATAGCGGCGTGTTTCGCATCATCCGCGACAGCGACATCGAGATCGAGGAAGAAGCCGAAGACCTCGTCCGCTATTTCCGTAGCGCCATCAAAAGGCGTCGTCGCGGTCGCGTGATACGGCTGGAAGTCGAGGCAGGCATTCCTGCAGCGGTCGAGGACATGCTGCAGGATATGTTGCAGGGGCACGAATCGATCATCGCGGAGATCGATGGGTTCGTGGGAATCGGGGATCTGTCCGGGATTGTGGACGAGGATCGCCCCGATCTGAAGTTCGAACCTTATGCGCCGCGCTTCCCGGAGCGAATCCGCGAATATGGCGGGGATTGCTTTGCCGCGATTCGGGCCAAGGACATCGTCATCCACCACCCCTATGAGAGTTTCGACGTGGTGGTCGCGTTCCTGAAACAAGCAGCGGACGATCCCGATGTCGTGGCGATCAAGCAGACACTGTATCGCGCGGGCAAGCAATCCGCTGTCATCCGTGCGCTGATCGACGCTGCAGAAGCGGGGAAGTCCGTCACGGCCGTCGTCGAATTGAAGGCGCGATTCGATGAGGAGCAGAACCTGCTGTGGGCCAGCGCGCTGGAGCGGGCTGGGGTGCAGGTCGTCTACGGCTTCATCGATTGGAAGACGCATGCCAAAATTTCGATGGTCGTGCGGCGCGAAGGCGAGCAGTTTCGTACCTACTGCCATTTTGGCACGGGCAATTATCATCCGGTAACTGCGCGGATTTATACCGACCTCAGCTTCTTCACCGCCGACCCGCGGGTCGGACGCGATGCGGCGTCGCTGTTCAATTACATCACCGGCTATGTCGAGCCGCAGCATCTGGAGCGTCTCATCATGTCGCCGCGCGATCTGCGCGGAAAGTTGTGCGATCTGATCGACGCGGAAATCGTGCATGTACGCGAAGGGCGTCCGGGTACGATATGGGCGAAGATGAACTCTCTCGTCGATCCTGCGATTATTGAGAAGCTCTACGCCGCCAGCAATGCAGGCGTGCAGGTCGAACTCGTCGTGCGCGGCATATGTTGCCTACGCCCCGGTGTGCCCGGACTGTCGGAGAATATTCGCGTGAAGTCCGTAGTGGGGCGCTTTCTCGAGCATAGCCGCATCACGGTGTTCGGTAACGGCAAACCGCTACCCAATAACGGCGCACGGGTATTCATCAGCTCGGCGGACTGGATGCCGCGCAATTTTGATCGGCGTGTCGAGTATATGCTGCCGTTGGAGAATGAGACGGTGCACGATCAGATTCTCGATCAGGTGATGGTCGCGAACCTGATCGACAATGAACAAAGCTGGGAACTGGATAGCGATGGACGCTATCACAGGCTGGAGCCGGGCGAACGTCCATTCAACCTGCATCGCTATTTCATGACCAATCCCTCGCTGTCCGGGCGCGGTGCTGCCATGCAGAGCAGCGATGCGGTTCCAACCCTCAGCTTGCGTCGGCGTAGCTGATCCATGGCATCGATGCTTAACCTGATCCGTGCGGCCGCGACGCGCGGAGATACGGCCACGTCGATCGAAACGCGGTCGGCGATTATCGACATCGGATCGAACAGCGTGCGCCTTGTGGTGTACGATGGCCCGCGGCGCATTCCGTTTATCCTGTTCAATGAGAAGGTGATGGCGGGTCTCGGTGCCTCGCTGGGCAAGACCGGCATGATCGAGCCGGGTGCCATGAAGCGCAGTCTGGCTGCGCTGGCCCGGTACCGGCATCTGTGCGAGGAGATGGGCGTTGCGTCTTTGCGCTGCGTTGCAACCGCGGCGGTGCGTGATGCGGACAATGGCGGGGAACTGATCCGTCGGGCTTCTGCGTTGGGCCTGAAGGTCGAACTGCTGAGCGGTGCGCAGGAAGGTGCGGCTTCCGGCTATGGCGTGTTGTCGGCCATCCCTGGCGCCAATGGTATCGTCGGCGATCTGGGCGGCGGAAGTCTGGAGCTGGTTCGCATTCGCGATGGCGAAGTGCATGAGATTACCTCGCTGCCGCTGGGTGTGCTGCGCTTGCCAGAAGTGCGGGCCAAGGGGCAGGGCGCGCTGGATCGTTACGTTAAAAAGCTGCTGAAGAAATCTGGGTGGGACAAGATCGAGCCGGGTCTACCCTTCTACCTCGTGGGCGGATCGTGGCGGTCGCTGGCGCGGCTGGACATGCACCTCAACCAATTCGCGCTGCCGGTGATCCACCATTATGAGATGCCCGCGGATCGGGCAGCGCGTCTGGTGCGCGTGGTGAGCCATATGCAGCGCGAGACGCTGAAGGACATACCGGGACTGACCGGGACGCGCATTCCCACTTTGCCGGGAGCAGCGGCGTTGCTGTCCGTGATGGTGCGGCAGTTAAAGAGCAGCACGTTGGTAGTGTCGGCCTATGGGCTGCGCGAAGGCCTGCTTTTCGAGAAACTGCCCAAGGCTGTGCGTGACGAAGACCCGCTGCTGGTCGCGGTTGAAGCCGAGGGCGAAGCGCAGGGGCGGTTTACGGGGCATGGCGACCTGATCGAAAATTGGATCGCACCATTGTTTCTGGAGGATGGCGCGAAGTGGCGGCGAATACGGCGCGCGGCGTGCCTGCTGGCCGATGTCGGATGGCGCGCAAACCCCGATTTCCGGTCGCAGCGGGGCGTGGAAATCGCGCTGCATGGCAACTGGGTCGGTATCGATGTCGAAGGTCGGGCAATGCTGGCGCAGGCGCTCCACAGCAATTTCGGCGGCGGGACGCAGGTGCCGGAAGAACTGACGCGGCTGGCGGCGCCGGACGCGCTACGGCGGGCGGCGTTGTGGGGCATGGCTATCAGGCTGGGTCAGCGGCTTTCGGGTGGGGTCGAAGGGCCGCTACTGGGCGGTCGGCTGGACGCGGATAGCGAAACGCTGACCCTGGTTCTGCCTGCGCGACACGCGGACCTGTACGGCGAAGCGGTGGAACGGCGGCTGAAGAATTTGTCGCAGGCTTTGGGATTGAAATACAAGATGGCGGCGGAGGGATAAATCGCCCTTTGGGGGGGCCTATCAAACCCAGCGGTCGGCCTCGATCTTGACGAGCACCGTGTCGGACGACTGATACGGATCAACGCGATCAGGCCAGTCCACAGGTCCACAATGCCCTGCAGTGCTGGTCCAACCCCATGTTGAGCGCTTCGAGGTTCGCGGCCTGAGGAAGAGGACGCCACATTGGATGGCGCGCGTCTTAAGCCTCTTCTCGACCTGTCCTTATCGATTAGACCACGTTCACAAGTTGATTTATAAATTCGCCTAGGCCGTTGATTTCGCCTGCTATGATTTTCATGCCTGTTCGAAGGCAGAGCGTCATCATCGAACTTTCATCATACTGCCCTGAAACCGTAACATCCGTCACTTAGCGGCACGTCCATCACGTTTCGTGGTGGGGGGTATCATGAAGATTTGGGGCTTTTATTCGACCGTATGTGGTGCGGCGGTAGCGACCGGTATGCTGTTTACAGCGAGCCAAGCTTTTGCGCAGTCTGCGCAAATCCGAACGGCCAACGTCACGAATGTGGAAGGCGCAAGCAGCGTCACGCTCGGTGGGAAGACATTCACCAACAAGGGGCTGACCGGTGCCGGTCGGCTGGACGCGAATGCGCTCGACTTCCGCAATGAAACCCTTGGCAGCTTTTCGGGCATGGCCATGAACCTGTCGACCTGGCGCCGTAATCCAAACGGGAGCTATACGAGCAGTATCGCAACCTTGCCCGACCGCGGCCCGTTCGATGGCGCGATCGATTATCGCAATCGCGTTCACACCCATGATATTGCCTTTACGCCGCTGAACGGCACCGCGATCCTGCCGCAATTGCCTTCGTCGCAAAGCCAATTGACGATCACCCCGACCGGCGGCTTCACCTTAAAGGACACGGACGGGATCGAGATGACCGGCCGCGATCCCGGTGCGAAAACCGTTACCCGGGCGGGCATCGTCTATCCCAGCGCGACAGATGGCACGGCTGCCGGCCACATCAGCCTCGACGCAGAGGCCATTGCTTTCCGGCCGGACGGGACTTTCTACGTTTCCGATGAATATGCAGCGGGGCTCTATTATTTCGACGCGACCGGGAAGCAGATCGGCGCCATTCAAACCGTACCTGCGCTGTTGCCGCGCACTAACGGGGCGATCAACTTCAACAGCACCACGCCTGGCCAGACCGGCCGCCGCAATAACCAAGGCCTGGAGGCGATGGCGATCACGCCCGACAACAAGAAGTTGGTGACCATCCTGCAGTCGGCGACGGTGCAGGATACCAATGGAGCAAATCAGCAGACACGCAGCAATACGCGCATTCTGGTTTACGATATCAGCGCAAACGCCATCCCGACGAACCCGGTCGGACATTATGTGCTGCAATTGCCGGTTCTGAACAACAACGGGTCGGGCGGCGCACCCGATCGTACGGCTGCTCAATCGGAAATGCTGGCGCTGAATGACAACCAGTTTCTTGTGCTTGCCCGCGACAGTCTGGGCCGCGGTGTCGCCGCCAACGCAAGCACGAGCACCACGCCGCTGTTCAAGAGCGTCCTCCTGGTCGATACGACCGGGGCGACCAACCTCGCCGGAACGCCATATGAAACCGGCACCACCCCGATCGCCAGTAACGGCGTTCTGATCCCCGCCATCGTGCCGGTTCAGCAAGTCGAACTGGTCAACATGTTGAACCCGACGCAGCTTGCGCGCGTCGGCATGAATATAACACGGCTCCCCCGGACCAATTCGACCACGATCGGCGAAAAGTGGGAAGCGATGGCGCTGGCACCCGTGCTGGAAGAAAATGCGCCGCAGGACTTCTTTCTGTTCGTTGGCAATGACAATGACTTCCAGGGGACCAACATCCGCTTCAACGGCGTGTCCTCCGCCTCCGGCGCGCTGGATGGCACGGGGAACAATGACAGCATCCTGCTGGTCTATCGGCTGACGCTGCCTACCTATGTAGATCCGCAGGCGCTTGCAGCGATGAACGCGATGGCGCCGGACGTCCTCTATGGCACGCGCATGGCGATGAACGGCCTGGGCATGACCGCGACGCAGCCAGCAATGCGCTTTCTCAATGCACAGCGCAGCGTAGGGGCGCCGGAGGGGGTCCGCCCCCGGGCGCAGCTCTGGATGGACGGGGACTGGAGCAAGATCGGTGCTGGTGCCAGCCCGCTGACGGGACTCGACGTCGATACCATGGGGACTACGCTGGGTTTAGATGTGCCGCTGGGCACTGGCGTCCGTGTTGGCGTCATGGGCGGCTACCGCAAAATGGACGGCAAACTGGCCTATGGCGCACCACTGGACGCGGATGCATGGACGGTCGGCGCTTATGCTGGCGCATCCTTGCCGATGGGCATCTATGCGCAAATCTCGGCGGCGTGGCTCGGCGACGTGAAGTTCAGGGAGATCGGGCGTGCCTCGGCCTACGGTCAAACGGCAACTGGCAAGACCAAGGGTGAAGGCTGGGCCGTGAGCGGAGAAATCGGTTGGCGTTTTCCCGTGGGCCGCGTCGGCGTCACGCCATTTGCCGCTGTGGATTACACCGACCTCGACCTGGACGGCTACACCGAAAGCGGCGCGTCGGTTTCCAACATCGTTTACGCCGATCGCAGCTTCAAGAAAGCTACGATCAGCATGGGCGGCGAACTGAGCGTCGATATCGGTGCGATCCACCCGGCGATCCGCGGCGGCTATAGCTTCGAACAGGAAAGTGGCGACAAAAGCGCAGCGGTGCGCCTTGCCAGTGCGGAGCACAGCATGGGTTCGGCATTGCTCTCTTTGGGCGATACCGAGCGCGATACGGCCTTCGCCGAACTACGCATTGCGATGGGCGACGGCCCGGTTTCGGGTTACGTGTCTGGCCGTGGCCGTTGGGGCCGCGGCAACGATGACGCTCGCGTTACCATCGGCGTAGGGTTTGCGCTGTAATACGCGCTGTCGGGCCAGCATAGTCGGTGGCTGCGATAGCGCTGTCACCATTCTTCCTGCGTGCCCATGCGATTTTTGCGGGGCATGGGCGCAATTTTGAGGGGGCGTGGCGACAGCGGGCGGCTGTCGCTTCGCCCGTGCCGCCATCGGGCGCGGCGCAGGGGTGAGCCGCATACCGTGTGCGACTTATCAGCACAATACCGTCAGATAGGCGCTGAACATATCCGCCATTGCATCCGAATAGGCTTCGATTTCGGCGTCGGCGCGCGGCGTTTCGGAAAAGTGCTTTCCCACCTGGCTCAATGTCGTCTTCAAAAGATCGGCGACCAGCGCCCGTTGAGCATCTGATCTGTGTGGCAATACTTCCTCCATAAACTGCGAAATTGCCGCGTGGGCGGACGTTTTTGCCGCTATCGCTTCTGGCGCGTCGCGATAGAGAGGGGCCGCATCGTTCAGCGCGCCGCGTACCGCTGCCTCTTCACACTCTGACCGCAAGAAAGCGTGCGTCAGAATGCGCAGCCTTTCCAGTGGCGGCCTTTGCTTGTCTTCGAGAATGGCCCGCAGCAGGTTGCTAGTCTGACGCCATTCGTCGCTTTGCAGGCGGAAGAGGATAGCCGCCTTGTTCGGGAAATATTGATAGAGCGAACCCACGCTCACCCCGGCTCGCTCCGCGACCCGAGCCATCGTAAATCGCTGTGCGCCTTCCTTCATCAAAACCTGAACAGCCGCTTCGAGAACCGCAGTGACCAGCCCTGAAGAGCGCGCCTGCTTGGGCTGTTTGCGTGAGGAAATCAGGGGTTTTCGGGCTTCTGTCATGCTTGCTCCGGCCAATGCGAATAGCAAATATGACGAACTATTCGTATTTCTGGAGCCGCGCAAGAACGCCGCACCTTAAATGGAGTTGTCTATGTCCACCCTGACCGAAATCCCCGTCGTCCCCCTCCTCGACCGGCTTTTCGAAGAAGCCGATGCGACCAGTCCCCAGACCAGTCTCGCGTTCGCGAATGTCTCTGCGGAGGAAAGCGCGCGGCTAATGCAGAGCCGCACCGAATATCGAGCCTTTTATGGCGCGCTTAAGGACTTCGCGCTTCCCGTGTCGCGGGAAACAGGGAGGCTCCTCTACATGCTCGCCCGCATTGTAGGTGTCAGCTCAATCGTCGAGTTCGGGACATCGTTCGGCAACTCCACCATCCATCTTGCGGCAGCCCTGCGTGACAATGGTGGCGGGCGGCTCATCACGAGCGAATTCGAACCCGAAAAGCTGGCACGCGCCAGGGACAATCTCATCGCCGCCGGGCTGGACGACCTCGTCGAGTTTCGAGAGGGCGATGCGCTGGTGACCCTTGCTACCGATCTGCCCGAGACCATAGACCTACTTCTGCTTGACGGGGCGAAAGCGCTATATTCCGACATACTCGACCGAGTGGAGGTCCGGCTGCGCCCCGGCGCCCTGATCGTGGCCGATAATGCCGATCACTGCCCTGCCTATCTGGAGCGCGTGAGAGCGCCCCAGAGCGGATATATGTCCATTCCGTTTGGCGACGAAGTCGAATTGACGATCCGTCTGACCTGAAACGAGGCAAGGGGTCGGGGGCAGGGGGTCGGAGGCAGGGGGTCGGAGGCAGGGCATCACGACCTCCGACCCCAATAACACGTTAAAGCCGCGTTCTATGTTCCTCGGTTTTTAGACGGTCGGCCGACGATGCAAAGCTACGCCGATGATTAGCAATGGTTGAAGGTTGATGCGCAGTCGTCTGGATATTCGGGCCTGCGCTGGAATGTTTCCAAGCGATTTCACCTGTCATAAATAAGCAACATGTTGCGCAAAACCCGGCGTAACATTTACCGTAATATCATTTCCCTCGAACGCTTTATCGCGACGGTCCTGCGCATGGCGTTCGGGAATATGCGGGGTGTCGGCCCCTTCCTGAACACTGAAACAACAGGGTTGGTCGCAAAGGCCACCCCGCATTTCATGCGAGGGACAATGACGAAAATTCACAACATGCGCCGCAACCTCCTGCGCACCGGTTCGGTGCTTCAGGCGATGATGGTGTTGGGCGGCGGCACCCTGCTGTCCACCACGATGCCGACGGCGGCATTTGCGCAGGACTATACCAACGTGTCCGCGTCGGGCCGCGTGGTAGACGCCCAGGGCAATGGCATCGGTGGCGCAACGGTCGAAATCACGTCGAATGCGCAAGGTTTCAAGCGCACGGCAACCACGGACGATACCGGGTCTTACCGCATTCCGGCTCTGCCGCCGGGCAGCTATAGCTTCACGATTACTGCTCCCGGCCAAGCACCTTTCACCGATCCGGCCGTCACCTTATCGGCAGGCGGCGGGGGCAACACTTTCCGCCTTAATGGCCCGGGGGGCAATGCTGCGACCGCTGATGGAGGCGATGCCATCGTGGTGACGGGCGCGCGCGTCCAGGTTGCCGATTTCGATCGGACCACAACTGGCGCAGTGATCGATCTGGGAGAATTGTCGAAACGGATTCCAGTCTCGCGCTCGCTTAATCAGGTCATCCTGCTCGCACCGGGCACGACACAGGGCAGTTCAGGGTCGAACAGCGCCTTTGCCAATCAGTCGAGCATCAGCGGCTCGTCCTTCACCGAAAACGCCTACTATGTGAACGGCCTCAACATCACTGAATTCCGGCAGGGATTTGCGCCGGTGTCGGTGCCGTTCGATTTCTACGAAACGGTCGAAGTGAAGACCGGCGGCTTCCAGGCGGAATTCGGTCGGGCGACCGGCGGTGTGGTCAACGCAACCACCAAGCGCGGCACCAACGAGTTTCACGGCAGCGTCCTCTTCAACTGGGAACCCAATTCGCTGACCGACGATGCGCCCAACAGTTATCAAGCGGACAATGACGGCGACTACACCAATCGCACGGATACGGTATTCCAGTTGAGCGGCCCGATCATCAAGGATCGTTTGTTCTTCTATGGCCTGTACAATTTCCGCGATTCGACCGTCGAAAACGGGACGACTGGCGCGGTCGATGATGACGGCAACCTGTTCGCGGCGGGCAACCGTTCCACGCGGCAGCGGACGACCAGCCCGTTTTACGGCGGCAAGATCGACGCGATCATAACCGATGGGCATCGCCTGGAAGGCACCTATTTCAATACGACCCAGATCACCAACACCAACACGACCATCTATAATTCCGACACGAATGAGCGGGGCGCTTCCGTAGGCGGCAGCCGTATCCGTGCGGGTGGCGAGAACTATGTCGGTCGCTACACCGGCACCTTTGCCCCCTGGGTCACGCTGTCGGCTGCCTATGGCGTCAACAAGAACCGTGCAGGCACGCTGCCGCTCGATACCGTCAATCCGCGGATCATCGATCAGCGCAGCGGCACTGCGAGCGAAATCGGCAATCCGGTTGGGTCGGTCGTGACCAATGACGACAAGCGCGAATTCTATCGTGCGGACGTCGATCTGTACTTCAACCTGTTCGGGTCGCACCATATTCGCGGTGGCTATGACCGCGAAGACCTGACGGCTAAGCAGATTTCGGCAAGCCTCGGCGGTGGCACATCGACCTTTTTGCGTGTCACCAGTGCGACGGACCGTACTGGCCTGCCCGTAGGCACCGAGTATGTTCAGACCCGGACGTTCGAGAATGGCGGGTCTTTCGGCACCCGCAACGAAGCCTTCTATCTGCAGGATAGCTGGTCCTTGTTCGACGACCGACTGACGCTGCAACTGGGTATCCGCAACGACCGGTTCACCAACAAGGACGCCGCCGGCAACGCGTTCTACGAGTCGGGTGATCAGTGGGGACCGCGTCTGGGCTTTACCTTCGATCCGGCAGGTGACGGACGGACCAAGATATTCGGCACCTTCTCCCGGTATTTCGTACCCATCGCCGCCAACACCAATATTCGCGGCGCAGGGCGTGAACTTGACTACACGCGGTTTAACGTGCTCGACGGTGTGAACGCGGATGGCACGCCGATACTGGGCGCACCGGTGCTGAGCGTCGCCAATGCGCGCCCATGTCCAGATACAGGTGTTGCCAACTGTGTGGTCACTGGCAACGGGGAAATTACCGATCCCACGGCCTTCATCGCTCAAGGCCTGAAGCCGCAATCGCTGGATGAATACAGCTTCGGCGTGGAAAGGCGGTTCGGGCCGCGGATCAAGCTGGGCCTCAACTTCACCTATCGCAAGCTGGGCGAAGTGCTGGAAGACGTCGCGATCGACCAGGCGGCTCTGGCCTATTGCACGTCGCAGGGTTTCAGCGCCGACGATTGCGGGCAGATCTATACCGGCTTCAGCCAGTATGTGCTCGTCAATCCCGGCAAGGATGCCAGCATCCAGTTGCTGGGCCTGCCCGATGGCACGACGCCGGTAGTGGACTTCACCGCCGCGCAACTCGGCTATCCCAAGGCGAAGCGCACGTACAAGGCAGTTACCTTCACCTTCGATCGGGAGTTCGACGGCAAGTGGAGTCTGTCGGGCTCCTATACCTGGGCGAGCCTGAAGGGTAACTACGAAGGGGGCGCAAAATCCGATGTGGGGCAGGCCGATACCGGCGCCACGCAGGACTTCGACCAGCCGGGCCTGACGCTTGGCTCCTACGGCTATCTGCCGGGCCATCGCCGTCACTCGTTCAAGGTCTATGGGTCTTATCAGGTGAACGACATTGTTACGCTGGGTGTGAATGCGTTCATCCAGTCGCCCAAGAAGTTCGGCTGCATCGGCGTCGTGCCGACATCGGTCGATCAGTTTGCGGCGGATTATGGCGCAGCCGGTAACTTCTGCGGGGGGGCTCTGGTGCCGCGCGGTACCGTGTTCAAGAGCGACTGGCGCAAGGAGGTCAACCTGACCGCCGCGTTCCAGGTGCCGGGTGATTTCGACGCCAGCATTCGCTTCGATGTGTTCAACGTGTTCAATTCCAAGTCGGCGCTCGACTTCGACGAATTCGGCGAAGACGACGGCGGCAACGTCAACCCAAATTACCGTTCGCCACTGGTTTTCCAGGCACCACGTTCTGCACGGGTTCAGTTGCGCGTAGGTTTCTGACAGCGCCTGCGTAACTGATCTTTAGAAAAGGGGGCGGTCCCTTGCCGCCCCCTTTTTTGTGTCTGTCGCGGATGGCGGCGATCGTTTCACCGGCAATATTGGTTGTGTTTTGCAACGCAATGAATAGAATTGCACCATCCGACCAGGGAATCTCAGGGAGAGAGACGATGATCCTTTATGGCATGCGGCCGTCGCCGTTCGTACGCAAGGTGCTGTTCTATTTAGAGGAAAAGGGCATCGATTTTGAGCTGCGACCCGCCGGGTTGGGTATTGGCGGCGAAGAATTCGCCAAGGCGTCTCCCTTCGGCAAGTTTCCCGCACTGGTCGATGGCGATTTTTCGATCAGCGACAGCAGTGCGATCGTCCATTATCTTGAAACGCTGTATCCTGAGCCGAACCTGATCCCGACGGAAGCAAAGGCGCGAGCGCGGGCGGTCTGGTTCGATGAATTCGCGGATACGGTATTGTTTGCGACAGGCGGAAAGATATTCTTCAACAGGGTAGTGGCCCCCAAGTTTATGAAGATTTCGGGCGATCTGGCTGCCGCCGACGCAGCCGAGCGCAACGAGTTGCCGCGCCTGCTCGATTATATCGAGGGCGTGCTGCCAGACAGCGGCTTTCTGATCGAGGACCGGCTGACCCTTGCGGACATTGCCGTCGCCTCGCCCCTGATCAACCTGGCCTATTGCTGTCCGCCGGTGGATAGCGCGACTCATCCGCGACTGTGCCGGTGGTTGAATATGTTGAAGACCCGGCCGGCGTTCGCATCGGTCCTGGCGGAGGAAAGGCCCCTGATCGAAGCGATGGCAACGCAGCCTGAGTTGGTCCTGTAATTCACAAAGCGAAAGTAGGAAAAATCTATGTTTAGCCATATCATGCTGGGTTCGGACGATCTGGACGCATCCAAGAGGTTTTATGACGCGACACTGGGCGTGCTGGGCGCCAAATCCGGTCAACAAGACCCCAAGGGTCGGTTAATCTGGATGACCCCGACGGGCGTCTTTATGGTAACCAAGCCCATCAACGGGGAACCGGCCTGTTACGGCAACGGAGCCACCATCGGCTTTGCGATGGAGTCCCCCGAACAGGCCGATGCATGGCACGCGGCAGGCGTGGCAAATGGCGGCACCGCCTGCGAAGATCCGCCGGGGGTGCGCGAAGGCTCGATGGGCAAGCTCTACCTGGCGTATCTGCGCGATCCTGCCGGGAACAAGCTGTGTGCGCTCCACCGGATGCCTGCGGAATAATGGCGGGCCGGACGTGCGACAGATCGTGCGTCCGGCAATTTTCCCTCCCTTCCGAAAAAGGCGGTTAATCAGGCTTTTACAATCACCGGGCCGTTGCTAGACGATACGCGATCAGGGGGGATTGTCATGGCCATCATTACCGGGACTATACGCAGCGACAGACTTGTCGGAACCGAGCAGGACGACATACTCAACGCGCTGACCGGCTTTTCGGACGAGGTGGATGGCGCAGGCGGTTACGACAAGCTGATCGTCGATTATTCCGCACTGCGGCCGACATCCTATTCCTGGATCACGATGGACGATGCGTTGAGCGGCACCATCGGTTTTCCGTTGGCCAGTGATTTCGTCAGTTTTCGACGGATCGAAGCACTGGATTTGCGGCTGGATAACGGCACCAACCAATTCGAGTTTACGGCCCTGAAGCCGTTTAACGGAAAGGTCGTTTCTGTCGACGGCGGATTGGGTATCGACAGCTTCAAGTTCGACGCTCCCACGTTCGACAACGTGTCTTTCAAGGTGGATGCGACCGGCGCGGTTACGCAAAATCTTGGTCTGACGCTGACCAATTTCGAAGCGTTTCAGCTGTATGTCGGTGGCGGTATCAATACGATCACGACCGGTGCGCGATCTGACATCGTGTCCGTCGGCGTGGGAACAAGCACCATCGCAACCGGCGCGCACAACGACACCATCATCGTGCATGGCGGACAGGATATCGTGGACGGGGGCGACGATTGGGACACGCTGTCTATCGAAATGGGCGGTAGCATCGCGTCCTATGCGCTGGTGCATGACCGCTTGAAAGCCACTGCGTCCATTGCGGGCGTGGTGACGGCAAAGAATGTTGAAGTCGTGAACGCCGTGCTGGGATCGGGCGCGGACACGATCACTATGAACGAAGGGTGGAACGGTGCGATCAATTCCGGGGCAGGCGCGGATGTGTTCCGCCTCACCCGGCCACGGGGCATGTCGATCGATGGCGGCGCGGGCATCGACTTTGCCAGCGTCAACCTGAGCGGAGTGTATGCCGATCGTTACAGCGATCTGGTTGCGGACGGTCTGGGCGGGTTGCAGGGCAGAGTAGGCGGCAATGGCGTACGCAATATCGAAAAACTGTATCTGACCCTCAGTAAGTCCGACGACTTCGTTTCGGTCGATACGGCACCTTTATTCACGGGCACGGTCTTGACCATGCTGGGGGGCGAGGGGAACGACCGTTTGACGCTCCAGATGAGTGCCGGAGCCTCCGCCAAAGTCGTATGGGGCGCTGATGGGTCGCTCAAACTGGGAACCGGCCAGTTCAGCGGTTTCGAGGATTTCACGTTAATCGGCACCAGCGGCAGCGACATCCTGAAAGGCGGGATCGGCAACGACCGGCTGTTCGGGGGCGAGGGCCAGGACAAGCTGTATGCGTCTTTAGGTAACGACGAGTTGCATGGCGGCGCGGGTAACGACCATTATTTTGTTGATATCGATACTAACCCCACATCGCTGATCGAAGAAGATGGGGAAGGCACGGATACGGTTTTCGCCAGCGTCGGTACGTTTCTATTCTACAACCTTGAAATCCTTCGGTTGACCGGCACGGGGGACATTTCCGGCGGCGGGAATGATATGGCCAATATGATCGTCGGCAATTCTGGGGATAACTTTCTTGATGGGTTGAGAGGTCGCGACAATATCTCGGGCGGAGATGGAAACGATACCATAATTGGCGGCCCGAGCGGCGATACCCTGACGGGCGGTGCCGGTTTCGATCGTTTTTTCTTCGAACGTTGGGATGCGCCCGGGAGCTGGGACACAATCACCGATTTCGAAACGAACGTGGATAGCCTAGTCCTGCCGTATCCATATTACGCCGCATTGGATCATGGTGTTAACCCCCAAGCGTTAAGTAAGTCGCAGTTCTACGCTGGTGCACAAGCGACGACGGCGGATCAGCATGTCATATATGACCGCTCGACTGGTTCTCTGTATTATGATCACGACGGTGCAGGTGGTGAGGCGCAGGTCCTTATTGCAATGTTGACGAACAAGCCTTTGCTTAATGTGGATGACTTTGTGATCTGACCGAGTGGCGGGCCGGGTGCTTAACCCGACCCGCAAACCAACTCGTAGCTATTACAGCCAGCGCACTTCGCCGGTGGAGAGGCTGTATACAGCACCCACGACTTTCAATGCACCGCGTTGTTGCGGTTCCAGCAGCATCGGTTCGGAATATTCCTGCAGTCTTTCCACCATGCGGCGGACGTTTTCCTCGACGGCGTGCTCGACCAGATCACCATCGGGATGGGCGCGCTGGGCGGCCATGACGGCTGGGAGGATAGGTTCGACCATGCGGCCGATGCTGCCGGGGAAACGCGCGTCTTTCGTCACGATATCGGTTGCGGCGGCGACGGCACCGCATTTCTCATGCCCCAGCACCACGATCAGCGGCACGCCGAGCGCCATGACCGAATATTCGATGGAGCCCATGCCCGCGGTGTCGACATTATTGCCTGCAGTGCGGACGATGAAGAGTTCGCCCAGACCTGCGCCGAAAAGCTGTTCCGGGCCGACGCGCGAATCCGAGCAGCCGACGAGCGTGGCGAAAGGCTGCTGACCCTGCGCAAGTTCGAGGCGGCGATCACGGGACACGTCCGCTTCGACAGGCTTGTCCGCCATGAAAGCAGCGTTGCCGTCCTTGAGGCGTTGCAGGGCTTCGTCAGGGGTGGGCTGGCCGGAAGTGGGCATAATAATCTCCTTTAGGGGGTGACGGGGGTGTAGGACAGTGCGCTGTGCGGGATCATCTACCACAGCACGCCATTAACAGGTTTGACCGGGGCAAGCGGGGTTTCGCCGATGCCCTGCAGCAAGTCGATCTCGATCGTGCGGCACATCGCGGTCAAGGGTACGTCGTGCACGGTGTTGGCGAAGGGATCGACCAGATCGTCGCCGATCCGCAGCACCGCCAGAAACATGAGGCCTGCGACGGTCGAGCCGAGCGGCGTCGCAAAGCCCAGCGTCTCCACCAGACCGATGGGCAGCAGGATGCAGAACAGGTGAGTGAAGAAATAGGGAAAGAAACGATATTGATTGGGTAGCGGGGTGTTCTTCAGCCGCTCCATCCCGCCCTGCGCATTGGCGATGTCGATCAGTACCTGTTCCATCTGCGTCTGCTGAATGGTGTCGATCCACCCGGCGCGCTGTGCCTCCGATATGCGATGGCCGGTGCCGTCGAGCAGGCCGTTGGAGGGATTGGCGCGGGCCAGGGTAGGCTCCGCTTCGCCTCTCGACAGGAAGCGCAACACTTCCTCATCGCATGGTTGGCGGCGCAACTGACAGCGCAGGGCGTTCACATAGGCAACCTGACGCAGCACGATGGAGCGGCGCAGGCTGGTTGCTTCTTCCAGATGCAGAAAATTGTTGGCGGCGCGGGCGAGGCTGCGCGAGGCATTGATCATCGCGCCCCACAGCACGCGCCCTTCCCACCAGCGCTGATAGGCGGAATTGTCGCGAAAACCCAGGAACAGTGCGAGCGCCGTACCGAAGATGGTGAGCGGCAGCGCAGGTGCCTTGAACGGCAGGACGTAATAAACGACGGTCACCGCGACATCCCAGATCGCCAGAACCAGCAGGGGTTTCCAGACATCGCGCACGATATGGCTGATGCGTGGAACGGCATCGACTATCACTCTTATCTCCCGAGATGGCGGACGCATAACACCGAAAAACAGTTTTGGATGCGGTAAGCCGGCGCCGCTATACTTTATAACGGCGAGGTAACAATTCGTTACGTTTACAGGGCGGGAGGCAGGGTGGTCAGTTCTGCGCTTTGGGCGGGATGACCGGGAAGGGCAGGGGGGCAACGGGGACGCCTTCTTCCATCAGCGCCTTGGCTTCTTCAGGGGCGACTTCGCCGTGGACGCTGGCGTGATCCTGCTCACCATAGTGCATGGCGCGCGCCACATCGGCGAATTGGCGACCGACCCATTGCGAGTCCTTAAGCGCTTCGCTTTGCGCCTTGGCGAGCTGTTCGATGACGGCGCGGGCCTTGGCTGCCTCCACCGCCTGCGGGCCTTGCGCCATAGCGACGGAAGACGGCGCGGGCGTATCGCTGCGGCGGTTTGCCTTGGCGGGGATGGCAGGGGCCATCAACGCCTTGTCGATGTCCGGGTCGCCGCAGACCGGGCAGGTCAGAAGGCCACGGGTGCGCTGATCCTCATAATCGGCGCTGGAGCCGAACCATGCTTCGAAGGGGTGGCCGTGGCGGCTGCATTTGAGGTCGAATACGATCATGTGATGGTCACTACCGGAGGAACGGGGCGGCGGTTGGCGATGGCGGGGATGCGGGCGCGGACGGCAGCGACCTGATCGAGATCGATATCGACGACCGTAACTTCTCTAACATCGCCCATATCGAGCAGGGTCGTGCCCCAGGGATCGACGACCAGGCTGTGGCCATAGGTGGTGCGCCCATCGGCGTGCTGGCCGACCTGCGCACAGGCGATGACGAAGGCGCCCGCTTCGATGGCGCGGGCGCGGAGGAGAGTGTGCCAGTGCGCTTCGCCGGTGGGTACGGTGAATGCGGCGGGCACGAGCAGGAGGGTCGCCCCGGCATTGGTCAAGGCGCGGTAGAGGTCCGGGAAGCGGAGGTCGTAGCAGACAGATAAGCCGACACGTGCAAATGGTGTGTCGACTGCTACCACGGCCTCGCCTGGAGCATAAGCATTTGATTCGCGGTAACTTTCTCCTGTTGAAAGATCGACGTCGAACAGGTGCATCTTGTCATAGCGCGCGCGGATCATGCCGCTGTCGTCGATCATGAAGGAGCGATTGCTCCACCGGCCATCCTCGCGTTCGTCGGAACAGGCCAGCGATCCCAGATGCACCCAGATACCCGACTTCGCCGCCGCTTCGCGCACGCGGGTCAGCACCAGATTGTTAACTTCGTTGGTGACACGATCCGCCGCGCGCTTGCGATCCCGGTCGAGATAGCCCGCCATTTCGGGCGTGAACAGCATGTCTGCGCCCTGCGCCTTGGCGCGCCACACCGCATCGACGATCGCGTCGGCATTGGCCGACGGATCGATCCCGCTGGTCATCTGAAAAAGCGCAGCGCGCATGACAGTCAAAGGCCCAGCAGCGCGTCCAGCTTGCCTTCGCGGTTGAGGCGTCCCAGATCGTCGCTTCCGCCGATATGGCTACCGTCGATGAAAATCTGCGGCACAGTTACGCCGCCATTGCTCCGTTCCAGCATTTCGGCCCGCTTTGGCCCGCCCATGGTGATGTCAAATTCCTCGAACGCCACACCCTTGTCATTCAGCAATGACTTCGCGCGCGCGCAATAGCCGCAGAACGCCTTTGTATAGATTTCAACGTGCGCCATTAAACGGGAAACTCCTTTGTGTAGAGATTGGCAGTGGAGCGTCGTTTGTCAATCGGCCTGCTCCGTTGTTTCGGGCATAACGCGCGCCCAGCATAAAAGGGTAACGGACAGCGCGCCGCCTTTCCGCAATGCCGCTGCGCAGGCATCGGCGGTTGCGCCGCTGGTGTGGATATCGTCGATCAGGATGACGTTGCGGCCCTTCAGCGGGTTGGGGTTTGCGCCCCACAAACGAAACGCACCGCGCACCGCCTTCCGCCGCGCTTTTGGTCCCATGCCCCGCAACGGGGGTGTACGGCGGGTGCGGATAAGGATTTCGTTGTCCACCGCAATGCCGCTCAACCGGGCGAGATGGTCCGCGATGATCGCCGACTGATTGAAGCCGCGCCACCACAGACGCCAGCGATGCAGCGGCACGGGGACGATAAGCATAGTGTCCCGATCCCCCTCCGGCACATGGCGCACCATCTGTGCTGCGATCAGGCGCGCAAGGCCGATGCGTCGCCCATATTTTAGCTTCAGCGCGATGGTGCGGGCAACGTCGCCATAAGCCAGCACGGCACGGGCGCGGTCGATTTCCGGTGGATCGGCAAGGCAGGCACCGCAGAGCGCATCCGGCCCCATGTCGAAGGGGAAGGGGATGCCGCAGCAGTCGCAGCAGGGCGAGCCGAGGAAGGTCATCCCCTGCCAACAGGAAACGCAGAAGCGATGATCGTCCTCCACGATGACGCCGCAACCGGGGCAGCGCGGGGGAAGCGCGTAATCCACTGCGATGCGCGTGAGGTGCCGGACGGGGGAAGGGACGAAACGGGACAGCGCGCGCATAGCCCCTTGTTCCCTGACGAGGCGCGTAGCACAAGGCGCGCCGCCTCCTTTTTCTACGGTATCCCAAAAGCCATGTCCGACTCGCATCACGCCCCGGAGATTTTCGACCATCGCCTGCGTGCGATCCGGCGGGACCGGGCAGCGCGGGATTTTGCCGCGCATGATTTCCTTTATCGGCACATGGCGGACGAACTGATCGACCGGCTGGCGGACGTGAAGCGCGATCTGTCCGATGTGCTGGTGGTCGGCTGCCCTTCGCCTTATCTGGCGGCGCAATTGTCGGCGATGGGCAAGCGGGTGGTCTGCACGGATCCGGGCTATGCCAATGCGGCGGCCTGTGGCGGGGTGCAGGCGGATGAGGATGCATTGCCGTTTGCTGACGATAGTTTCGACCTGATCGTGGCGTGCGGGACGCTGGACAGTTTGAACGACTTGCCCGGTGCGCTGGTGCTGATGCGCCGGATATTGCGCCCGGACGGGCTGCTGCTGGCGGCATTTGCGGGGGCGGGATCTCTGCCGGTGTTGCGTGCGACATTGCTGGCGGCGGAAGGCGATAGGGTGGGGCAGCATATCCATCCGCAGATCGACGTGCGGGCGGCTGGTGACCTATTGAGTCGTGCCGGGCTGGCGATGCCGGTGGCCGATGGGGATGTGCTGAGCGTGCGTTATGGCAGTCTGTTCGGGCTGCTGGGCGATCTGCGCGGGATGGGGGCGTCGAACATGCTGCGCTCCAGGCCGCCGATGTTGAGCCGCGCGGTGCTGGGGCGCGCGGCGGAGATATTCGCGCAGGCCGCCGATCCTGATGGCAAGACGACCGAGCGCTTTGCGATCGCCTATCTTTCGGGATGGAAGCCCGATGCTACGCAGCCCAGGCCCGCGCGGCGCGGGAGCGCAACGGTATCGCTGGCGGAGGCGCTGAAAAAAGGGTCAAGCGCCTGATGGCGCAGGCTGCGCCGATCATCGTGACAGCGACGATGGGGGACGCGGACTTTGCATGGGCCGATGGATTGCGGCGCGCGCATTTCCCGCCGGGGCGTAATGTTTTGTCGGCGCATATCACGCTGTTCCACCATTTGCCGCCGTCGGTGGAGGGGGAATTGTGTGAGCGGTTGAAGATGCTTTGTGCGGGTCCGCCGCCGAGCGCGACTTTATCGGATGTGCTGCATCTGGGGCAGGGGGTGGCCTATCGGATCGAATGTCCGGCGCTGGTGGAGATGCGGCGCGATCTGGCGGAGGCTTTCCATGGGCTGCTGACGCCGCAGGACAGCGCGCCGCCACGATTGCACGTCACGATCCAGAACAAGGTGTCGCCGGAGGAATCGCGTGCGCTGTTCATTGCGCTGAAGGCCGCGTTTCAGCCCCGGGCTTTTGCTATCAGCGGGCTGGCGGCGTGGTGGTATCGCGGTGGCCCGTGGGAGGCCATCCGCGCTTACCGTTTTCGGGGTTAGTAGGCCGCTTATACCGTTCAGGCATGTACCCCATTGTTCCCGTGCGAAAGCAGGGGGCCAGGGTCTAAAACGGTGCACTTTGTCGCACTGGACCCCCGCTTTCGCGGGGGAACGGCTTATGACGTGTTCAAATGATTAGCTGACCCGCCTTAGGCCAGCCCGACTTCCTTCAACGGGACGCTGGCGTCCGCCAGTTGTGCCTGATCCAGCACTGCGCCCGACACCACGTGTGCACGGCCCTGCACATAATCCTTCACCATGTTGACGCAATCTAGCGCGATCAGCTTGCCGCCCTTGAGATACAGAACCGAGAAGCTGCGGGTGGCGGGATCGCCGCGCAGGATGGTGCTGTCATAGCCAGTGGACAGGCCAACCGTCTGCAGCTTGAGATCATATTGGTTGGACCAGAACCACGGCACCGCGTCATAGGCATTTTCCTGACCCATGATGTGCTGCACGGCGACCTTCGCCTGATCGTTGGCGTTCTGGACGGATTCGAGGCGGATCTGCGCGCCGCTGGCAAAGCCATTGGCGTGCGATGCGCAATCGCCGACGGCATAGACATCGGGCAGGCTGGTGCGGCAGAACGCATCCACGTCCACGCCATTGCCACCGGTCGCACCCGCTGCGATCAGCGGGCCGGTTTCCGGAATGATGCCGATGCCGACGATCACCATGTCCGCCGCGATGATCGTGCCATCGGCCAGCTTCACGCCCGTTGCGCGCCCGCCATCGGTTTCGATGCAATCGACCATCGTGCTGGTGCGCAGATCGACGCCATGCGCGCGATGTTCGGCTTCGTAAAAGCGCGAGAGTTCTTCGCCGGCGACACGCGCCAGCACGCGGTCGAGGGCTTCGAGCAATGTGACGGACTTGCCCAGCTTGGTCAGGACGGCGGCTGCTTCCAGCCCGATATAGCCACCGCCGATGACGACGACATGATTGACGTCGGGCAGGCGGGCCATGATCGCATCAACATCGTCGCGGCGGCGCACGCAATGGATGCCGCTGGCGTCGCTGCCTGCGCAGGACAGGAGGCGAGGGGTGCCGCCGGTCGCCCAGATCATCTGGCCGTAGGAATATTCGCTGTCGTCGCCGACGGTGACGATCTTTGCCATGGCATCGACTTTCTTGACGCGCTGGCCAAGGAGCAGGTCGATATTGCGCTCGCCCCAGAAGCTGTGCGGGCGGATAAGAATGCGCTCGAACGGCTTGTCGCCTGCCAGATATTCCTTGGACAAGGGGGGGCGTTCATAGGGCGGCTCATGCTCATCGCCCAGCATGCCAACGGAGCCTTCGAACCCCATCTGGCGAAGCTGGATTGCGGCCTGTGCGCCCGCATGGCCCGCGCCTACGATCAGAACGTCATAATAGCTCATCCGTCACCTATGCCCCTGTGATTTTCAAGTTGCTGCCGTCCTTGGCGCGCCAGAATGCGCAAGGCAAGTCCCGGCGATCTTTAAGGGGTGACACGACATGTTTACACGAGCGGTTGACCGCCATCACAAGGCTGCGTATAGCGCCGCCTCACCGTGACGCCAATGGCGGCCCGGTTGCCCATCGCGGCCTGCTTTTAAAGCGGATTTCGGGGCGGAGTAGCTCAGCTGGTTAGAGCAGCGGAATCATAATCCGCGTGTCGGGGGTTCAAGTCCCTCCTCCGCTACCAAATTTCCCGATCTTTCAGGAAATGGTCCCACGGGCCATTATTTTCACGAAGAGCGTCGAGCCGATATGGTCGGCAAGCCAGGTCTTGAGATGGGGGAGGGGCTGCGCTTCGAACCAGACGGGGTCGACGGCCGCAAATTGCCTGATGAATGGCAGGATCGCCGCATCGGCGATACCGCGCTTCGAGCCGCATAGCTGACCGGCGGCGGACAGGCGGGAATCGATTTCGCGGAGAAATTTCAGGGCTTCGTTGCGATGCGCGATGGGGTCGGACTGGTGGCGGTCGGGATATTTGTAGCGGTCGAGATTATGTTTGAACGGGCCGTCATTGGCGGCGATCAGCGCGGTGTCGTCCCGCGTGAGCCAGCCTTCGGGGTCGTTGAAGGCGAGCGCCCAGCGCATGATGTCGAGGCTTTGGTCGATCACCCGGCCATCGGGCAGGACAAGGACCGGGACGGTCCCCTTCGGCGAGGCGGCCAGCATTTCCGGCGGCTTGGCGGATAGTTTGACTTCACGCAGTTCGTGCGGCGTTTCGCTGATGGTCAACGCCAGCCGCGCTCGCATGGCATAGGGACAGCGGCGAAAACTGAAGAGTACGGGGCTGGCTGTCACACCGTCCACTCGGTCAAGCTCGGTTCATTGCCGATCAGCGCGAGGCCGTGGGCGATGGAGGTGAGTTCGCCGCCGGTGGCGATGCGATACGTGCTGAAACGCCGGTGGAACAGCGATCGGATGGCGGGAATCAGGGAGGAGCCGCCGGTCAGGAAAACCCGGTCGATCTGGTCGGCGGTTATGCCTGCCCGCGTCAGGGCGCTATCCATTGCGGTTTCGATCAGGCGCAGGTCGTCGGCGATCCACTGTTCGAAATCCGTGCGAAGGACGTGCGCGGAGATGTCTACGCCGCCGCCGGTGAAATCGAGCTGCGCTTCCTCGGCCTGGGACAGATTGCGCTTCAGCGTGCCGATGGCGTCGTAGAGCGGGAAGCCCTGTTCATGCTCGATAAGCGCGATCATCCGGCCAAGCGGTTCGGGATCGAGGGAATGGCGTTGCAGCTTGCGTAGCTCGTCGAGCGTGCGCCGGTTGCGCATGAGCGCGAGGCGGGACCAGTCGGAGAAATCCACGAAGTAGCCGCCGGGTATCTCCAGTTCCTTGCCGAAGGATCGGTAGGGTGTCCCTTTGCCGAGCAAGGGGAGCACCAGCCTGTCCATGATGCGCCGGTCGAAACGGTCTCCGGCGATCCCTACGCCTGATGACGACAGCGGGATGCATCGCCGTTTGGCACCGGGTTCGGCAACGCGGACCACGGAAAAGTCGGTGGTGCCGCCGCCGAAGTCGGCGACCAGCACCGTCGCCGGTTCGGTAAGGCGCGAAGCATAGCTGAACGCGGCACCGAGGGGTTCGTAGACATAGTGCAGATCGACGCCGAATCCTTCGAGCATCAGATCGTAGCGTTTGCGCGCGAGTTCCGGGTCGGGCCGTGCGCCTGCATATTCGACGGGCCTGCCGACGATGACGCGATCGGGGCGGGTGGCGAGGGCACCGCCTGAATGGGCCACCAGCTTTTGCAGGAACAGTCTGCCGAAATCCTCGAACCGGAAATTCCGCCCGAATATCTGTGCGCGCTCGAACAGGGGGCTGGCCGCGACGCTCTTGAACGACTGAACGAACCGGCTGTCGAGGGGGGACTGGAGATACTCCGCGATAGCCCATGGGCCAGCGTCATAGGCCACTCCGTTCCAGCCGCGCTCTTCTTCCCAGAAGCATAGTGCCGAACGGAACACTTCGCCGGTTGCTTCCTTGCCGACGAAGGTGACGAGGTGCGAATCTCCTTCGCCATCGCCCAGCGCTACGACGCTGTTGGTCGTGCCAAAGTCGAGGCCAAGTGCGGTCGTGGGCATCGCCTGGTGTCTTTCTGGAGTGTCCGGTTTCGGGGGGCGGCCCCTATTGCATGTGCCATTCCGCGGCGCAACGTCGGGCAGGTAATGGAGAGGCCGGTTGAATGTTCCCATCCCTTTCCCGTGACATGCCGACAGCGCCGCCCTGATCCAGATTAGCGATTTACCTATGCGACTTTCACGCGGCTGCGGCGTTACCTGTCCCAGCTACCGGGTAGAGTTCGTGCGCGATGCGGTCCCCCGGCGGTGAAGTTTATGCTGTATAAGGAGACGACCATGTTGTTGAAATTAGCTGCGCTGGGCGCCGTTGGTTATGCCGGTTACAAATATCTCAAGGCCAAGACCCCGGAGCGAAGCGCCCCGGACCTTCGTCTGGCTGGCGGTCCGCTAAGCTCCGAAGCATCGGTGCAGCGTACCCCGGATTATCCTTCGTCGATTTGACGCCTTCATCCGGAAGTGGATCGGCGCACCGCTATCGTGCGTCGATCCACCCGGTGAAACGACGTGAACATCGCCATAATCGAGGAGCGATCGCATGAGCACGACCATTGAACGAACCTTTGCCACGCGACGGCAAGCCGAACTGGCTATCGAGCATCTGGTGCAGGAACATGGCTTTGAGCGGACGGATATCTTCGTTGCGCCTGAAGGGCAGGAAAATAGCGCTGGCGAGGATGTAAGTCGCGCGGATCGGGCGACAATAGCCGAAGACGAACGCGATGACGCGGCCTTGGAAAGCCGGATCGTCGTGTCCATCGATCTTGAAGATGAGTCCATGGCGCAAACCGTCGAGTCGGTATTCAGTGAGTTCGACGGGAAATAGTCCGCGAACCGCATAGTCCAACCGCGAGGAACACCGCGTGCGTCAAGAGGATATAGCGACACAGGGATCGGACCAGATCGACCCCTACGATCTTCAGCGGTTTCTGGCTGCTCAGAAAGACAGCTATGCCACGGCGCTGTCCGAACTGCGGCGCGGCCGGAAGACCAGCCACTGGATGTGGTTCATCTTTCCGCAAGTACGCGGGCTGGGTCGCAGCCCGATTGCCCAGCATTATGCCCTTGCGTCTTTGGACGAAGCGCGGGCTTATCTCGCCCACGCCATTTTGGGACAGCGTCTGCGCGACAGCGTGGGCGCAATGCAGGATTTGCCGCACGGACAGAGCGCGGCCGCCGTGCTGGGCGATGTGGACGCTGTCAAGTTCCGGTCGTCACTGACGCTGTTCGAGGCGGCGGGCGGTGGGCCTTTGTTCGGGGCAGCGTTGGACCGTTGGTTCGACGGGGCGCGCGACGAAACGACGCTGACAATATTGGCGGGCGACATCGGCTTTTGACCCGGCGGGGCAAGCATCCTAGAGGCAGGGCATCACAGCACTGCCAAGGAATATCGACGTGACCAATATCGCCTGGGATGAAGCCGCGACGCTGATCGATCTGGATGGAAAAGCGCCGTTGATCGCCAATCTGCGCGAATGCGCGCGACACTTTGCTGCGTTGAAACCCCAGCATCAGGCCGAAGCCCGCGTCCTGCTCACGCGACCGGTGGCGCGGGAAGGGCGCAAGACCCGGACCTGGATATTGGAACCGACGGAAATCGCCCATCTGGCTATGCAGTTGCGGCAGGAGTGACAGTGTCCTCCCGGCCGGTAGCCATGCCGCTCAATAACTTCGATATCGACATTTTCCTGCGCGATTATTGGCAGAAGAAGCCGTTGCTCATCAAGGCCGCATGGGCCGCCTGGACCAACCCGCTGGAGCCGGACGAACTGGCGGGGCTCGCCTGCGAGGAAGGGATCGAATCGCGGATCATCGCTCGGCGCAGTGAAGGCTGGGCGGTCGATCATGGGGTTTTCGCCGAAAGCCGCTTTGCGCGGGACGATCCGGCGCCCTGGACGCTACTGGTGCAGGCAGTCGATCATCATGTGCCGGACGTTGCTGCGCTGATCGAACCGTTTCGCTTCATCCCCAACTGGCGGATCGACGATGTTATGGTTAGCTATGCCACCGACGGGGGCGGGGTGGGTCCGCATTTCGATCAATATGACGTGTTTCTGATACAGGGGCTGGGGCAGCGCCGGTGGCAAGTGGGCGGAATGTGCGACGCCGACACGCCCTTGCTGCCGCATGAGGATGCGCGCTTGCTGGCGGAGTTCGAGGCCACCGACGAATGGCTGCTCGATCCGGGCGATATTCTCTATGTGCCGCCACGTATGGCGCATAATGGCGTTGCGGTGGGCGGCGATTGCATGACCTATTCGGTTGGGTTTCGGGCACCGGCGCGCAGCGAGCTGATCACGGATTGGAGCGACGATATCGTCGACGCCTTGCCCGACGACGACCGATATGAGGATCGCAATCTCGATCCTATAGCGCATCCGGGGGAGATATCGCCCGAAGCGCTGGCACGGCTGCACGCGATGATCACCGATGTCATGGGCGATGCAGATGCCTTTGCGCGCTGGTTCGGCGCGTATAACAGCCGCCGTAAATATCCCGATACCGAGTGGCAGCCCGACGAGAGCGTTTCGGTGGCCGAGGTGGAGGCGTTGATTGGTGAGGGCGTTCCTCTGTCCCGCAACCCGGCCAGCCGCTTTTCTTTCATTCGGCGACCGGGCGGTGTGTCGTTGTTCGTCGATGGCACGGGGTTCGATAGCGGCGCGGACGGCGTTGCGTTTGTGGAGCAGCTTTGCGCGCAGGATCAGTTTGCAGTCGATCCGGGCGTATCTCAGGATATCCTCGCGCTGATCGGCAAGCTCGTCGATCAGGGCAGTGTCGCTTTTGACCGAGAGGCGTAACGGCATGGCGCGATTGATCCTGTTCAACAAACCCTATGGCGTGCTGTGCCAGTTCACCGACGAACGCACCGGGCCGCCACGCCCGACGCTGGCGGATCATATCAAGGTGCCGGGCGTGTATCCGGCGGGACGGCTCGACCTGGATAGCGAAGGGCTGCTGCTGCTGACCGACGACGGACGGTTGCAGGCGCGGATCGCTGACCCAAAGTTCAAGACGCCCAAGACCTATCTGGTGCAAGTCGAAGGCGATGCGCAGGACGTCGAGATTGACCGGTTGCGGCGCGGAGTCGATCTGAAAGACGGGCGGACATTGCCGGCCGAAGTGGAGCGGATCGACGATCCGGCACTATGGCCCCGCGATCCGCCGGTGCGGTTCCGCAAGAGCGTGCCGGATTGCTGGCTGCGGGTGACGATCCGAGAGGGGCGCAACCGGCAGGTGCGACGGATGACCGCAGCGGTCGGGCATCCGACGCTGCGGCTGGTGCGCTGGCGCATCGGGGACTGGACGCTGGACGATGTGCCGCCGGGCGAATGGCGGGACGCGCCAGGTGCTGGCGCGCGGTGATGCCCGATGTCGCAGTCGTGATCGGCGCGTCAGGCGCGATTGGCGATGCGGTGGTGCGACGTCTTGCGCGGGATGATCGCTTTGGCGCGGTTCTGGCGCTCAGTCGTCGTCCGGTGGAGACGGTCGACGGCGTTGTCTCCAGCGCCATCGATCTGCGTGACGAGGACGGTATCGCTGCCGCTGCAGGCCAGGCAGGCGCGTTAGGCGCGGTGCGGCTGGTGTTCGTGGCCACGGGCATGTTGCACGATGGCGCGCAGCAGCCGGAGAAAAGCTGGCGCGTGCTGGATGCGGAGCGGCTTGCCAATAGTTTTGCCGTCAATGCGATTGGTCCGGCATTGGTAGCCAAGCACTTCCTGCCGCTCTTCCCACGCGAAGGGCGGGCCGTGTTCGCGGCGTTGTCGGCGCGCGTCGGGAGCATCAGCGATAATCGGCTGGGCGGCTGGTATGGCTATCGCGCGTCGAAGGCTGCGCTCAATCAGATGGTGCGGACGCTGGCGATCGAACTGGGGCGCAACAGACCGGAGGCGTTGTGCGTAGCGCTGCATCCCGGCACTGTGACCAGCGATTTGTCGCAGCCGTTTACGCGGGGCCGCGATGCGGACGATCTTTTTACGCCCGACCAAAGCGCAGAATATCTGCTGGGCGTGCTGGATCGCTTG
Source organism: Sphingobium sp. BS19 (assembly GCF_027925545.1). Lineage (NCBI taxonomy): Bacteria > Pseudomonadati > Pseudomonadota > Alphaproteobacteria > Sphingomonadales > Sphingobiaceae > Sphingobium > Sphingobium sp. BS19. The sequence continues at coordinate 158,297 of NZ_BSEF01000005.1, read as the reverse complement.
TCCCCTGCCGATAGCGGCGGCCTGTTCGCGTGGGATGGGGCGGCGATACCGTTTTGATGCGGTGGCCTGTGGCGAAAAGACTTTGCACGGCAGGGATACAAGCCGGTGGCATCAGAAGCTAAAGCGAACATCAAAGTTTTCAGCATGGAAAAGCCGTCAGCCTGAACCCTTCGACGTGCTCAGGACAGGCGTGTTTCAGGGTCCATTTCTCACCCCGCACCTCCGCTCCAAATGGCGGGATGGATGCTGAAACAAGTTCAGCATGACGGGGAATTGAACCGCAAGCCGCAGTTCCAGATGCCAGACGGCAGACGAAAAAAGAGGCGGCCCGCTGATGCGACCCGCCTCTTTTAATTTCACGCAATAAGCGTGGATTACATTGCGTTGCCCGCAGCGTTTTCCACAGCGTTCGCAGCGTTCATCGTGTTGTCGGCAGCGTTGTCCATCGCGTTAGCGGCGTTTTCAACGACGTTTTCGACAACTGCGTTCGAAGCGTTCGCAGTTTCGTTGGCGGGCTTTTCGCCGCAAGCGGCAAGCGCCATCAGGCTGGCCGAAGCGAAAACTACAGCGATCTTCTTCATCTTGTATGGCTCCCATAGCATTAGCACGCGGCAGGTTTTATATGGCCTTACGCGAGCGACCCGCTTTAGTGTGTGCGGTCCACAAATCAACGTTTTTTTGCGCCGGTGAACCGATGGAATCACGCGACGACGTGTTCTCTACTACATAAGTTCACTTTTATCGCAAACTTTCTTGTGCATTGGCAGCGATGGCCAAAACAGTCGTCCAGGCCGCGACATTCTGCCGCAGTTGCTGGGGATCGATCTTGTCCAGCGTATCATCCGCGGTGTGGTGCAGATCGAAATAACGGGTGCCGTCCTGCTGCAAATCGATGGTCGCGATACCCGCATCGGCGAATTTGGCATTGTCCGCGCCACCGCCCGCGCGCTGTGCACCGGCGCTGATACCCAGCGGCGCAAGGGCCGATGCGATCCGCGTGGTAACGGGCTTGGCCGCTGTGGGGAAGGCGAAATCGACGCGCCAGATGCGGTCGGCGCCGAAATCGGACTCGGATGTCAGGACGTGCGGTTCGCTTTTGTGGGCCTCGTAATAGGCATTGCCGCCATAGGAGCCGACTTCCTCCGCGCCTGCCAGCAGGATGCGTATGGTACGGCGCGGCGTGCCTGCGTCCATGATCCGCTTGGCCGCCGCCGTGACGATGGCGACGCCGGAAGCATCGTCAATCGCGCCGGTGCCCAGATCCCAGCTATCCAGATGCCCCGTCACCATGATGATCCCGGCGTCCGGATCGCTGCCCGGCACTTCGGCGATGACGTTGCCCGACTGCTGGGTGCCGTTGAAGCGAGGGGTGAGCAGCAGGGACAGCGTTACGGGCTTGCCGCGCTTGAACACGCGCTCAAGCTGATCGGCATCGGGCACGGAAAGCGCGGCAGCGGGGATGGGCGTTACGCCCTCTGGAAAGTGCGTGACGCCAGTGTGCGGCACGCGGTGATTATCGGTGCCGATCGATTTGATGAGGATCGCCGCTGCGCCCTTTTGCGCGGCGATACCGGGACCGGCAAAGCGGGCCGCACCGAATGCGCCATAGCTGGAGCCATCCTGCGTCGCCTTCATCGCGTGGCTGACGAAGGCGATCTTGCCTTTCAGGCTACCATCGGGAGCCGCTTGCAGATCGGCGAGTGTCGGAAAATACACGACCTCTGCCGTCAGTCCCTTTTTGCCGGTCGCGCCGCTGTTGCCGAGTGCGGTGATGGTCAGGCTTTGCGGGAAGGGTGATACGAGCGTTGCGGTTTCTTCGCCGCGCACCCAGGCGGGCATCGTGTAAGGTTCGATCCGCACATTGCTGAACCCCAAAGCCTTCAGCTTCACTACGGCCCAATCGCGGGCCTCGGCTTCCCGCTCGGTCGCGGCGGGGCGGGGGCCGACTTCGGTGGTCAGGCCTTCAACGATGTCCATCGCGATATCATCCTTCAACGCAGCATCGCGTAACGCGGCCACGTCAACGGCGGGCGATTGCGCGCTGGCGGTCGCCGCAAGCAGGAGGAAGGGGAGGGCGAGCGGGGTCAGTCCGATTTTATGCATGGTTTGAGGGGTAGCGGGCATCTGCCCATTTGCCAATATCCGCGCTGTCCGCTAACCCGGCGCCAACCCATTTATATCCCGATCCCGTTCCTATCTCTATTCCAGTGTGGAGAGACTTCTTACATGGCCGTCCAATACAGCTACGTCATGAAGGGCCTGACCAAGACCTTCCCCGGCGCCAACAAGCCGCTGTTCAACAACATCCACCTGCAGTTCCTGCCGGGTACGAAGATCGCGATCATCGGCGTCAACGGCGCGGGTAAATCGACGCTGATGAAAGTCATGGCGGGTTACGACAAGGACTTCACCGGCGAAGCATGGTCGGCCGAAGGCTTGCGCGTGGGCTATCTGGCGCAGGAACCGCAGCTCGACAACAGCAAGACGGTGATGGAGAACGTCAAGGATGGCGTGCGCCCCGTCGCCGACATGCTCGACCGCTTCAACAAGATCAGCGAGATCATGGGCGATCCGCCGGAGGACGCGGATTTCGACGCGCTGATGGAAGAAATGGGCACGCTTCAGGAAAAGATCGACGCCGTCGATGGCTGGACGCTCGACAATCAGCTTGAAATCGCGATGGAAGCGTTGCGTTGCCCTCCGGGTGACTGGGGCGTGGAAAGCCTTTCGGGCGGTGAAAAGCGTCGTATCGCGCTATGCCGCCTGTTGCTTGAGAAGCCTGATATTCTGCTGCTCGACGAACCGACCAACCATCTCGACGCCGAAAGCGTTCAGTGGCTCGAACAGCATCTGATCAACTACACCGGCAACGTCATTCTCGTCACCCATGACCGTTACTTCCTCGACAATGTCGTGGGCTGGGTGCTCGAACTAGATCGCGGGCGCGGCATTCCCTACGAAGGTAACTACTCCGCATGGCTGGAAGCCAAGGGCAAGCGGATGGAATTGGAAGAGCGTGAGGACGCCGGTCGCCAGAAGGCGATCAAGGAAGAGCTGGAGTGGATTCGCCAGTCCCCCAAGGCGCGCCAGACCAAGTCCAAGGCCCGTATCCGGGCGTTCGATGAACTGGTCGAAAAGCAGGAAAACCGCGCACCCGGCAAGGCGCAGATCGTCATCCAGACGCCCAAGCGTCTGGGCGGCAAGGTGATCGAAGCGCATGGCCTGACCAAATCCTATGGCGACAAGCTATTGTTCGAAAATCTCGACTTCCTGCTGCCGCCCGGTGGCATCGTTGGCGTGATCGGCCCGAACGGCGCGGGTAAATCCACGCTGTTCCGCCTCATCACAGGTCAGGAAACGCCCGACGAAGGCGAAATCCAGGTCGGCGACACCGTCCAGCTTGGCTATGTCGATCAGAGCCGCGATTCGCTCGACGCGAACCACAATGTCTGGGAAGAAATTTCCGGCGGTCATGACCTGATGACCATCGGCAAGCATGAGATCCAGACGCGCGCTTATGTCGGTGCCTTCAACTTCAAGGGGCCAGACCAGCAGAAAAAGGTCGGTCAGCTATCGGGTGGTGAGCGCAACCGCGTCCATCTGGCCAAGATGCTTAAGGAGGGGGGCAACGTCCTCCTGCTCGACGAACCGACCAACGATCTCGACGTCGAAACGCTGCGCGCGCTGGAAGAGGCACTGGAGAATTTCGCCGGATGCGCCGTGGTCATCAGCCATGACCGCTTCTTCCTCGATCGCCTCGCGACGCATATCCTGGCGTTCGAAGGCGACAGCCATGTGGAATGGTTCGAGGGGAACTTCGAAGCGTACGAAGCCGACAAGCGCCGCCGTCTGGGCGATGCGGCGGATCGGCCTACACGATTGGCGTATAAGAAGCTGACGCGCTGATTTTTCGCTTTTAACAAATCCGTTCGGGCTGAGCCTGTCAAAGCCTTCCCTTTCTTCAAAGGAAGGGCCCTTCGACAAGCTCAGGGCGAACGGTTTGGAGGCACTTCTACTTCCGTGGTGCCATCCCGCCGAACGTCACGATGCTTTCCGCACCACTCGCGCTGACGGCCGCCACGCCGATGAATGTGTCATCCACGATGACGTCCTTCAGCAGCGTTTCGGTGGCGTCTTTCACGATGCGGCTATCGGTCCAGTCCTGCGCGTCGGCCTTGCGCCAGCGGATGCGGTAGGCGACGGCACCGGGCACGGCGTCCCACATCACCTTCGTGTCCGAGGAAACGGCACCGTCCAGACTGACCGTCGCCGGGGCGGCAGGGGCGCTGGCCAGATCGCGGAGGGCCGCGACATTCAGCGCGGTGACCTTGGCGAGATAGGGGAAGTCCATCGCTGAGACGGTGTCGCCATATTCGCGGCCGTTTTCAGTGCGCAGATCCTGATGCTGGCGGTCGTAATTCTCGACGCCCACGGAAAAGCGCACCGCCGGATAGCCAGCCTCCAGCAGCGGAGTATGATCGCCGCCGCGCCCGAAGCGGTCCGGGCGGCGTACCGCGAATACGTCCAGACCAATGGCGGGGTTGCCCGCCGCAATGCCGTCGATCTTCTTGGCGAGGGCGCGCGAGGGGCTGTCATCCTCGCCGCCGATGCCGCGCCGGGTCATTGCGGCCTTGATATCCTCGGCAGAGCGCGCGCCTTCGGAAAATACGCGCACGCGCTGATCGACGATGCTGCCGTTCTGGCCCAGCGTGTTGCCGACGATGTCGTTGTTGAGCATGGCGCGCACCTGCCACCCGCGCGCCTTGGCGGTCGCGGCGAGCAGCTTGCCGCCCCAGAGGCCTTGTTCCTCGCCAGAGAGCAGCGCGTAAACGATGGTGCCATCGAATTTCTCGCCCGCCAGCACCCGTGCCGCTTCGATCACCAGCGCGGTGCCCGACGCATCGTCATTCGCGCCCGGCGCATCGCTGGTGAAGTCCATCACGTCGCTCACCCGGCTGTCGATATGCCCCGCGACGATCACGACCTGATTGGGATCGCCCGTGCCACGCTGGATCGCCAGCACATCGACGACGTTCACGCCGTCCGGCGCGCGCGGGCCGGTGAAGCGGTCCTCGACCATCTCCACCTTCAGACAGCCGCCGCAGCCTTTGGAAATCTTCTCGAACTCCGCCGCCCCCCATTTGCGCGCTGCGCCGATACCGCGTTTGGGATCGGTGGCGGAGGACAGCGTGTGGCGCGTGCCGAAGCTGACGAGCTTTTCGACGGTCGTCTTCAATCGCGCAGGGTCGGGCGCCTTGGTCTGGGCAAAGCTGGCGGGGGCGAAGAGGGCGAGCGCAGTCGCGGCGAGCAAGGGAGCGGTTTTCATGCGCGCTGTTGTGCAATGCCTCTGCGCTGTCCGCAAGTCGTTCAATCTGCTGTGGAAAGAAACCAGTGTTCGTCGCCCTGAAGGCCGATGGCAGTCAGCCGTCCGCTAAGATACGCGCCGGTGTCGATGCCGATGCGGTTGGGATGTTCGTCCACGTCCTGCGTAATGGTGTGGCCATGAATGACGACCTTGTCGAAAGGGTCGGGGCATTTGAGGAAATCGCCGCGTATCCAGTGTAAATCCTGGCTGTTCTGCGCGTTCAGTGCCACGCCCGGACGTACACCGGCATGGACGAAGACATAGTCGCCCATTTCGATCATGTCGGAAAAGCTATCGAGAAAATCGACATGAGCGCGGGGGATATTGGCGAGCATCCACTGGCCTATGTCCTCTGCCTTCATCTTGGCATAGTCCGCTGCGCTCAGACCATAGCTGAGCAGCGTCTGCTCGCCGCCGATACGGCAAAAGAAGCGCACCGATGCCACATCGCCACGCGCCGCCTCGACGAAGATTTCCTCGTGATTGCCTTTGATGAAGCGGATCGGCACCCCTGCTCTCGCCAGCTTGAGCGCATGGTCCACCACCTGACAGGATTGCGGCCCCCGGTCTATCAGGTCGCCCAGCAGGATGAGTTCGGTGGGGCAGGGGATGCAATCGGCGTCATTGTCGTCGATCCGACGCAACAGATCGATCAGCAGGTCGGCACGCCCGTGGATATCGCCGATGGCATAGACGCGCTTGTCATCGCCGATGCTGGCTGCGCGCGTTTCGATGGCGTCTTCATCGACGCTGTCGGGGTCTGGGGAGGGGGACTTGCGAAAGAAACCCAGCATAGGCGCTACCCTTGGCGGACAGGCCCTAAGTCCGCTGTTACAAAGGGCTAACTCAAAGCCGGGGCAGCGTCACGCCCTTTTGTCCCATATATTTGCCGGCGCGGTCGGCATAGCTCGTTTCGCAGGGTTCATTGCCTTCCAGGAACAGGAACTGGCACGCGCCTTCATTGGCGTAAATCTTGGCGGGAAGCGGCGTTGTGTTGGAAAATTCCAGCGTCACATGGCCCTCCCAACCCGGTTCTAGCGGGGTGACGTTCACGATGATGCCGCACCGCGCATAAGTCGATTTGCCAAGGCAGATCACCAGCACGTCACGCGGCACACGGAAATATTCGACCGTGCGGGCCAGCGCAAAGCTGTTGGGCGGGATGATGCAGCAATCGGTCTGGCGGTCGACGAAGCTGTTCGCGGCGAAATCCTTGGGGTCCACGATGACGCTGTCGATATTGGTGAAGATCTTGAACTCGTCCGCGACGCGCGCGTCATAGCCATAGGAGGACAGACCATAGCTAATGCAGCCATCGCGCCGCTGGCTCTCCACGAACGGCTCGATCATGCCGTTTTCCTGTGCCTGTTTGCGGATCCATTTGTCGGAAAGTATGCTCATGTCTCAAGCGTCCTTCAGGGGCGCGATGCCCAGATTGGCGGGACCAAAGGCGTGGGGCAGCAGATCGGCCACCCGATGTTCGTGGATCGCATCGCCCACCGGCGCGACGCAATAGATGGCAAGGGTGCGGCCTGCCATCTGCTCGGCTTCGTTCATCACCTGACGGCAGCGACCGCAGGGGGTGATGACGGCGGAAGGATCGGCGGCGGCATCCATCGGGCCGCCGCTGACGGCAATGGCGGTAATATCGGCGAGACGTCCCTGCGCGCTGATCGTGGCAATCGCCACCGTCTCAGCGCAGAGCGACAGGCCATAGCTTGCGTTTTCGAAATTGCTGCCGGTCACGACCGTTCCGTCAGTCAGCCGTACGGCTGCGCCAACGGCAAAGCGGCTGTATGGCGCATGAGCATGAGCCATCGCGCCGCGCGCCGATGCGATCAACGCGGTGATGTCTGCGGGGGGAAGGGCGGGGCTGTCTGTCATTGCGCTACGACATCCCATTCCACCGGGGCGTCGACGCCGTCAAGCCGCCGCATGTCCGATGCGGTCCACATCACCCAGGGGCGGCTGGCATAATCCGGGGCGATGAAGTTCCCCTCCAGCCACAGCGTGCGGTTGATGCCTGCGCCGATATCATATTGCGCATCGAACGCCTTCGACACGCGGACCAGTGCAGGCTTGCCGGAATGCGCTTCAATCAGGTTCAGGAAGGTGTTGAGGTCCGACAGCACGATATCGCGGCCGGGGCGGCGGGCGCATCGCGGGTCGAAATCGAGCCGGGCGACGGGGGGCAAGGCAGCATTGTCGCGCGGCACGGTTGCCATGAACAAGGTCGCCTGATCCACCGCCCGGTCGCACAGGCTGTACCGATGCGCCGCGCCGTACCGCAGCCCAGCCGCTCGCGCGCCTGCCCAATTGGCGGCGAAAGCCGGATCGCGATGGTGCGCGCCAGAAGAGGCCAGCACATAAGCGAAGTCGGCATGACGGGCGCGGACAGTGCGCCAGTCGATTGGACCGTCGGCTTCGCTGACCGAAAGCCCCTGCATCGGATAGGTGTCGCGCGGCGGTGCCCAGCGGATCGCATAGGCCCAGCCTGCCGCCGCCAAAATCGCCATCACGATAAGGATCAGCCCGATTCGACCGAGCGTGCCGCGATAATTGCGGCCACGATTTCGTTGTACGCGCAACTGCTTATCCCTTGATATGCAGAACGCAGAGCAACGTGAACAGGCGGCGGGCGGTGTCGAAATCGACGTCAATCTTCCCGTCCAGCCGTTCCTTCAGGATATCCGCAGCCTCGTTGTGGATGCCCCGGCGGGCCATGTCGATCGTTTCAATCTGCTGCGGCGTGGCAGCGCGGATCGCCTGATAATAGCTGTCGCAAATCGCGAAATAGTCTTTGATCGCACGGCGAAACCGCGCAAGACCAAGGATTATGGTTTCCAGCGGGCTGTCGTCCTCCCGCCGAATCTCTATGACCAGCCGCCCTTCCTCGACACCCAGCCGCACTTTGTAGGGGCCGGCGTACTTGTCGGGATGCTCCCGCTGCGGCGCGAAATGGTTTTCTTCGAGCAGGTCGAAGATCGCAATCCGGCGCTCCTGCTCGACATCGGCATTGCGCCAGATGATCGTACGCTGGTCCAGCTCGATATCTATGATGCGGGGATCGGCCATATTGCTGTGTTGTCAGTGCGGCGATGAGCCGGGAAATGCAAGAGGCCATAAGTATCTCCCTTTCGCCGGAACGGGAAGGAATCAAGTTATCCACAGCTTCGTCCACAGGTCATCCACAGCGCCTTGTCGCGCCGGACTTGCTCCTGACGGCGAACAGGCCGATGATAGAGCCATGGCCGAAGTGATGAAGTTGATGCCCGCGGGAGATGCGGCGCCGCAGGAACTGCCGCGCAATGTGGAGGCGGAAGCCGCGCTGCTGGGCGCGCTGATGATCGACAATCGCATTGCCGAAGACGTGCAGATGAAGCTGCGCGCCGAACATTTCTTTGAGCCGCTGCACGGGCGCATCTACGACGCGATCATGCGGCTGCTCGAAAAGAACATGGTCGCCAATCCGGTAACGTTGAAGCCGATGGTGGAGCAGGACCCGGCGCTGAAGGAACTGGGCGGCGCGGCCTATCTTGCGCAACTGACGGGCAATGGCGCGGCGCTGATCGGCGCGCGCGATTTCGCGACGCAGATTTACGATCTCGCCTTGTTGCGAGAGCTTGTCGGGGTCGGCCGCGAACTCGTTGAAAACGCGCTGGACACCAGCGAGGATGTCGATCCGCGCGCGCAGATCGAAGCGGCGGAAGTCGCGCTGTACAAGGTGTCCGAAGGCGAAGGCGAGACGGGGTCGGTCAAGAGCTTCCTGACCGCCAGTACGCTGGCCGTGAAGCAGGCGGAGCGTGCGCTCAATAGCGGCGGGCATCTGTCGGGGATCACCACCGGGCTGAATTCACTGAACGAGAAAATCGGCGGCCTGCACAATTCCGACTTGATGATCCTGGCGGGACGTCCGGGCATGGGCAAGACTTCGCTAGCGACCAACATCGCCTATAACGCCGCCTCGCGCTGGGTGCGCGACGATGCCGAGGGGATCGATGCGGCCAAGAATATGGGTGCAAAGACGGCGTTCTTTTCGCTCGAAATGTCCGCCGATCAGTTGGCTACGCGCGTGCTGGCCGAACAATCGGGGATCAGCGGCGAAGCATTGCGCATGGGCAAGATCAGCCATGCCGATTTCCAGAACCTGTCGCGCGCGGCGCGTGAGTTGCAGGATCTGCCGCTGTTCATCGACGATACGCCGGGCCTCACCATCGCCGCGCTGCGCACCCGTGCGCGCCGATTGAAGCGGCGGCACGACATTGGCTTCATCGTCATCGATTATCTTCAATTGTTGCAGGGCACCGGCAAGGGCGGCGACAATCGCGTGCAGGAAATTTCCGAAATTTCGCGTGGTTTGAAGACGTTGGCGAAGGAACTTCATGTCCCGGTTCTGGCGCTGTCGCAGCTTAGCCGCGCGGTGGAACAGCGCGAAGACAAGCGCCCTCAACTGTCCGACCTTCGCGAATCGGGGTCGATCGAGCAGGACGCGGACATGGTGTGGTTCGTGTTCCGCGAGGATTATTACGTTTCCGCCAAGCAGCCGCGCGATGTGGAGAGCGAAGAGCATCGCGTCTGGGCCGAAGAGATGGAAAAGGTCTATGGCCTCGCCGAACTGATCGTCGCAAAACAGCGCCATGGTTCCACGGGGCGCATCCGCATGAAGTTCGATGCCAAGATCACCAAGTTCAGCGACCTTGCCGAGGATAGCTATGGCGCGATTGCCTACGAATAGCGCGCTACTGGCGCTCGCGGCGATCCTCGTGCCGTGCAGCGCAATGGCCGCTTTGTCGCCGACATTGGCCAAAAGTGCCTCTTCGTCGCTGCTGCCCGGTCAGTTCTTGTGGGACGAGACCGATAGCGGTACCGGGCCGGTCGCTATCATGGTCAGCATCGACCGGCAGCATCTCTACGTCTATCGCGATGGCGCACTGATCGGCGTGTCGACTGTGTCCACCGGTAAGCCGGGGAAAGACACGCCGCTGGGCGAATTCCGCATCCTGCAGAAGAACGTTCATCACCGCTCGAATATCTACAGCAATGCGCCGATGCCCTATATGCAGCGGCTGACATGGGGCGGGATCGCCATTCATGGCGGGCAACTGCCAGGCTATCCGGCCTCACATGGCTGCATCCGCGTACCGCTCGCGTTCGCCAAAAAGCTGTTTGCCGCCACCGATATGGGCGGAGTGGTCAGCGTATCCGACGGCCAAAGCGGGCCGTTTTTGCGGATCGAGGTGGACGTTGCCAGCCTGTCAGGGGATATTGCCCCGGCATGGGACGGCAGGGTGCGAGACATTCAGCTTGCGACACAGGCAGCGCCCCCGCCACCTGTGCGCGTAGCGGCTCTTCCCCCGGTGAAGGCGGCAATTGCATCGGCACCGCGCGACGTTCCCACTGCACCGCCGCCCAAATTGAAGGTCGACCGTGTCGTGCTGGCGCGGGCGGATATCGCAACGCCCCAGCACGCCGTTGTCCGCAACCCCGATGCGCCCCATTGGCGGGTCCCCTATTATCAGGATGCAACCGTCAAAACGGGAGATTAGTGGGCGATCGAACCTGTATGCCCTGCATGCGTGGATGGCACCCAAAATTGCGCCTTAACCGGCGGCCCGCAGCGTTCGAGCAATGTTTCGATCTTACCGCGTAGGACGGGGCCGCTGTTGCCATCGTCATAGGCCATCGCCCACCCGCCAAATTGCCGACGCTCCAGCATGCACGCATCCACGATACTGAGCGTATGGTGCAGCGGATCTTTCGATATTCTGTCGTACAGAATTCGCACGATCAGTTCCGGTCCTTCGATTGTCTGTAAAAAATGGGTGGTGTTGTGGACGAGCACCCCAGTGACATCGAACTTACTGTTGTTCCGCCGCGACTTGGCGAGGATTTCGCTGCAGTCTTGTACCCCGGGCGGGTGAGACGCAGTGCTGGTGTAGGTCAGTTGAAATATGTCGGGCATGCGACCGCTCCGTTTTGTTTATTCGCGGTGGCCCTTAAGCCAACACCGCCCGGATGAACAGTAGCGCATGTCACCTTCCCGTCGCGCAACGCCTTGCGTACCATGCCTCTTGCCTTCATGAAAAGCAGTATCAAGTGGCGCGTAACGCGTGGAGCGGGGTATCCTGACAGTTGAGCATGATGTGGAATGTCCCGGCTGTGGTCTGATCCTGCCACGTCAGGCGAAGGTGGCCGGGCACCGTTATATCCCTGCCTCGCCTGAATGTTGGTCTCTTTTCTCCGAGGTGCTCGCGAGTGAGTACGAGAACGTCGTCATCTACTCGGCCGTGCATCAACTGACGGTCGATTGCTACGCCGTTCAACATGCGGTGAACCACCCGGCCAAATCGCTCGTCTCGCATCTCGTCTCCCTCCATCTTCAGCTCGTCGACGGGATGACGGGCTTCGAGGCACGGGATCGGCTCAAGTTCCTCGTCGATACCACGCGGGATTATCCTGAGCTCCCTTCTCCCGAACGCCGGGCGGGCGTCACGATCTTCGATGTCGCGCTGAAGGTCGGATCGTCGGATTACGTGCGGGCGGTGCGCGACTGGGCTGCGGCGGTTTGGGAGAGCTGGTCAGGATCCTATGGCGCGATCGGCGCGATCACGACCGAGCTGAAGTGTCGCTATGAGGTTCGTTGAGGAGAGAAACCTCTGGGACGTGAACGACGCGGCCGATGTTCGCGCCCTGCTCAGGCACGACTCGATCGGCCTGCGCCGCTTACGGGTTACGCTGGCATGAAGGTCAAAAAGACGGCAGGTTTGCCGGGTCGTTCGGGTCGAGTGGGGAGACCGGCGAATGGATGCCGCATTCGACCTTGTCCCATCCGCGCCACCGTCCCGCACGCGGGTCTTCGCCGGGCAGAACCTTCGATGTGCACGGCTCGCAACCGATAGAGGGATAGCCTTCCGCTTCCAGCGGATGGCGCGGCAGATCGTGCGTCTCGAAATAGGCGTCCAGATCGTCCTTGGTCCAGTCCCCCAGCGGGTTCAGTTTCATCTGGCCGTTCGCCACTTCGAAACGGGGGATGTTCTGGCGGGTGGCGGCCTGAAACGCCTTGCGACCGGATATCCACGCATCCAGCCCGTCCTTGGCGCGTGCCAAAGGTTCGACCTTGCGGATTTCGCAGCAACCGTCGGGATCGTAGGACCAGCGCAGGCCCGTCTCGTCCTTCTTTGCCAGCACTTCCAGATTGGGTGTGACCGTCTGACTGTCGCGAATGCCGAAGCGCGCCACGAGCAGATCGCGATAGGCAAGCGTCTCAGGAAACATTTTGAGCGTATCGACGAAGATTACCGGCACGTCTGGGTCCGCCTGCGCCACCAGATGCAGCAGCACAGCGCTTTCAGTGCCGAAGGAGGAGACAGTGGCGATCCGCCCCAGCGTCTTTTCGGCAAACAAGGTGCGCAGCATGGGCAGCGTATCGACACCCGCGAAGCGAGCGTTGAGCGCATCGGCATCCGCCTGCGTAAAGGCAGGACGGCTATCGATAATGTCCAGCTTGCGTGCTGCCTCAGCCATTCGCGGCCTCGGGATGGCGCTTGGCCCAAACGGGCACGCGGCCATCGACGGACTTTTGATATACGTCCTTATAGCGCGCGAGCGTGGTATCGACGACAGCCTGATCGAACGGATGATCGGGTTGGAAGCTGTCGAAGCCGCAACGGCGCATCGCCATCAACTGATCGACCAGCACATCGCCCACCGCACGCAGTTCGCCCGTATAGCCTGCTTCGCGCAGGATACGTGCGGCGGAATAGCCGCGCCCGTCGCCGAAGACCGGGAAGTTCACTTCGACTAGCGAAATCCGATCCAGCGTCCCCAGCAACTGACGCGCGTCGTCGCTCGGTTCGATCCGGACGGCGGTGGCGTTGGTCTGGCCCGCAAAGGCCTCGACGGTCACGGTCGGTTCCTGACCCGGCTCGTCATCGCGGAAAGACAGGAAATCAACCATAGAGGGCCTCCTTGAACGGCTTCATGCCCAGACGGCGATAGGTGTCGAGGAAGCGTTCGCCTTCGGTGCGTTCGCGGACGTAAAGGTCAGTGACTTTTTCAACGGCATCGACGATTCCGTTCTCATCGAAGCCGGGACCAGTGATGCTGCCGACGCTCGCATCTTCCGCGCCCGATCCACCAAGCGAAAGCTGATAGTTTTCGACGCCGCGCCGGTCGACACCCAATATGCCGATATGTCCGGCATGATGGTGGCCGCAGGCATTGATGCAGCCGGAAATCTTCAGTTTCAATTCGCCCAGATCACGCTGCCGCACCGGATCGGCGAAGCGCTCGGCGATCTTTTGCGCGACGGTGATCGAGCGTGCATTGGCGAGGCTGCAATAATCGAGGCCAGGGCAGGCGATGATGTCGCTGATCAAGTCCAGATTGGCTTCGGCCAGTCCTACTGCATCCAGTTCCTGCCAGATCGCATACAGGTCCGCCTTTTTCACGAAGGGCAGCACGATGTTCTGCGCATGGGTGACGCGCAATTCGTCCAGCGAGAAGCGCTCGGCAAGGTCCGCCATCAGGTCGATCTGCGCCGACGATGCGTCACCCGGGATGCCGCCAATTGGCTTCAGGCTGATGTTGACGATGGCATAGCCGGGCTGCTTGTGCGCCTTCACATTCTGGTCGATCCACAGCGCAAAAGCAGGGTCGGAGCGATCGATGTCGTCCGACAGTCCTGTCTCGTATGCAGGATCGGCGAAGTAGCCGCGAATGCGGTCCAGCTCTGCAGTTGGCGGATTGAGGCCAAGCTGCTTCATCGCGAGAAATTCTTCCTCGACCTGCCGCTTATATTCGTCCTTGCCGATTTCGTGGACTAGGATCTTGATCCGCGCCTTGTACTTGTTGTCGCGGCGACCGTAGCGATTGTAGACGCGCAGGCAGGCCTCGATATAAGAAATGATCTCGTCTTCGCCCACAAAGTCCCTGATTTCAGGCGCGACCATCGGCGTGCGGCCCATGCCGCCGCCCGCGAAAATCCGCGCACCGACGACACCATCGCGCTTTACCAGCTCGATACCGATATCGTGCAGGCGCATCGCGGCGCGGTCTTCTTCCGACGCGATCACGGCGATCTTGAACTTGCGCGGCAGATAGGTGAATTCAGGGTGGAAGCTCGACCACTGACGCAGCAGTTCGGCCCAGGGGCGCGGATCGACGATTTCGTCCGCTGCGACACCGGCATATTGGTCCGATGAGATATTGCGGATGCAATTGCCGCTGGTCTGGATGGCGTGCATCTCGACCGTGGCCAGCTCGGCTAGGATGTCCGGCGCATCCTCCAGCTTGATCCAGTTATACTGCAGGTTCTGCCGCGTCGTGAAATGCGCGTAATCGCGATCATATTTGCGCGCGATATGGCCCAGCATCCGCATCTGCTTGCCCGACAGCGTGCCATAGGGAATGGCCACGCGCAGCATATAGGCGTGGAGTTGCAGATAGAGGCCGTTCATCAGCCGCAGCGGCTTGAACTGGTCCTCGGTCAGCGCACCGGCAAGGCGGCGATTGGTCTGGTCGCGAAACTCCTCAACGCGGGCCTCGACGATCGACTGGTCATATTGGTCGTAACGATACATGTCAGATTGGCCCTTAAATTACCCACTGTCCGGCGTTGGGGTCCGCCGGTTTCAGCGTGAGGTCGGGGCGCACCGTGGGGCCGAGCGCCCGGATGCGATCCTTGATATGGGCGGGGCGGGGGCCATCGTCCGACGGCGTAGCGTCGATCACATAGGCGCCCACGACATGCCGCGCGGCTTCCTCGCGCCGGGCAAGGTCGTCTCCGGTTTCGCCAACGTCCACTGCATCGGCGACAAGGCGCGACCAGCCATCGCCCGCCCACCAGATGACATCGCCCGTCGGCAAGTCATTGCCCGTCAAAATTTTCACGAAAAGCTCTCCATTTGCGCAGCGAACGCCGCCAGCCTGTCTTCCGCATTGCCGCGCAATACTACATCGCCCACGACGATCAGCGCAGGGCTTTGCACCTGCTCGCGCGCGATCATGCCGCCCAGATCGGCCAGCAATGTCCGCATCGCGCGCGCGTCATGTCGGGTGCCTTTTTCCAGCACCGCAACAGGCGTGCCGGGCGATACGCCATCGGCGATCAGCTTATCGGCTATGTCGTTTGCGGTGGCCACGCCCATGTAGATCACCAATGTGCGACCGACGCCCGCGAGGCCCGACCAATCCTGATCGGTCAGGCCCTTGCACTGGCCCGCAACGAAGGTGACCGCGCTGGACGCATCGCGATGGGTCAGCGGGATTTGCGCTTGCGCTGCGCAGCCGATGGCCGCGCTGATACCCGGCACGATCTCGACGCGGACACCGGCGGCGCGGCAATCCTCCGCCTCTTCGCCGCCGCGCCCGAAAATGAACGGATCGCCGCCTTTCAGCCGCACGACATCGCGTCCGGCCAGCGCTTCCTGCACCAGCAGCGCGTTGATCTGGTCCTGCGGCATCGAATGACGGCTGCGGCTCTTGGCCACGCTGATCAAGCGCGCATCGGGGCGCGCCATCGCCAGTATCGCGTCATCGACCAGCCCGTCATGCACGATCAGTTCCGCGGCCGCGATCAGCCGCGCCGCGCGGAGCGTCAGCAGATCGGGGTCGCCGGGACCGGCGCCGACCAGATAGACTGTTCCAGAGCTATTGATTTCCATGATCCGCAAATGGCGACCCGCCTGCTGCATCGCAACCGAGAATGGATTGCGACGCATGTAGGAAATGTTTGGCCCTCAATCGCCCATGGCAGAAACGTCGACGTCTTTCAGACCCACGGCGATGCTGGCGCGGGGCTGGTCGGATTCCGACGATACCACCGGGAATGCGCAATAATCGGCAGCATAATAAGCGCTGGCGCGGTGATTGCCTGACAGGCCGACGCCACCGAACGGTGCGGCAGAGGATGCGCCGTTGGTCGGGCGGTTCCAGTTAATGATGCCCGCGCGCACATTGGACCAGAACTGGTCGTAATGCTCCGGCGTGCCGCCGATCAGCGAGGCGGACAGGCCGTAGCGGGTGTTGTTGGCTTCAGCGATGGCGGAATCGAAATCGGGAACGCGGATCACCTGCAACAGCGGCCCGAACAATTCGATGTCGGGGCGTTCGGGCATGTCGGTTACGTCGATCATGGCGGGCGAGACGAAGGGCAAGTCCTTATGCGGCCGCACCATATGTTTGATCGGCCGCCCGCCATTGCTCATCAGGATCAGGAAACTTTCGGTCAGGCCATCGGCAGCCTGATTGTCGATCACCGGACCCATATAAGGCTGCGGATTGGCATGGGGATGATCGACGATCATCCTGTCGGCGATCTTCTTCACTTCGGCGATCAGCAGGCTGGCCAGACTGTCGCGCACGATCAGGCGCTTCGCCGCCGTGCAGCGCTGGCCCGCGGACAGAAACGCCGATTGCGCGACGAGCGAAGCCGCGCTGGCAATGTCGGGCGTGTCCCACACGACGATGGGGTTGTTGCCACCCATTTCCAGCGCCAGGATCTTATCCGGCTGACCGGCAAACGCCTTGTTAATGGCGATGCCGGTGTTGGCGGAGCCGGTGAACAATATGCCATTGACGTCGGGATTGGCCGTCAGCGCGCGGCCTTCGTCCGGGCCGCCCGCGATAAGGCGCACCAGCCCTTCGGGAACCCCGGCCTGATAATAAAGATCGACGAGCATCTCGCCCACCGCAGGCGTCTTTTCCGATGGCTTGAACACAATCGCGTTGCCCGCGATCAGCGCCGGAACGATGTGACCGTTGGGCAGATGCGCCGGGAAATTATACGGCCCCAGCACCGCCATCACGCCATGCGGCTTGTGGCGGACGGCCTGCTTCATCCCCATCGCGCCTTCCAGCCGTTTCATGCCGGTGCGCTCGGAATAGGCGGCGATGGAAATATCCACCTTGCCGATCACGGCGGCGACTTCGGTGCGCGCGTCCCAAAGCGGCTTGCCGGTCTCGCGTGAGATCAGGTCGGCAAGCGCCTCTTCCTTCGCCCGCACGGCGTTGGCGAAGCGCCGCATCGTCTCGACGCGGATGGCCAGCGGTTTGGCCGCCCATAAGGGCCAGGCTTCACGGGCGCGCGCGACTTCGGCGGAGACATCGCTGATCGGCTTTTCCCATAAATGGGCGCCGGTGGCGGGTTCGATAGATACCAGGGTCGATGACATGGACAGGATATGGCGTAATTATGCAGTCGTTAAAAGAGGGGCTGTGCACCCGCATCGCCGTTGCGTTTGGCTATCGCGCTATAGCGCCGTCATCCCACCATCGATGCTGAACGCCGCACCTGTCGCAAAGCGCGCTTCGTCCGACGCGAGAAACGCAACGATAGAGGCGATATCGTCGGGATGACCCAGATGGCCGATGGGGTGAACCGACAGGAACCCAGCCAGCGTTTCCTCCGGATTGGGTACTTGCGCCAACACCTTGTCGATGATCGGCGTGTGGATCGCGCCGGGATGGACGCTGTTGCAGCGGATGCCGTATTTTTCCTTTGCGCAATGGAGCGCGATGGATTTGGTCATCAGCGTCACGGCCGCCTTTGCTGCGTTATAGCCGACAAGGCCCGGATCGGCCTTCAGGCCCGCCGCCGATGCCATGTTGACGATCGATCCGCCGGTTTTCTTCATAAGCGGCAGGGCGCTCTGGCATCCCAGGAACACGCCGATGACATCGATCTCCAGTTCGTGCCGGAGCGCCTCTACATCCAGCGTTTCGATGGACCCCATGGTCGTGATCCCGGCATTGTTGACGAGTATGTCCAGCCGCCCATGCGCAGCTTCGATCCGGGCTATCGCGCTATGCCATTGCTCTTTCGATGTGACGTCCAACGTCATCGCCTGTGCGCCCGCAAGCGTTGCCGCATGTGCCACAGCGCCTTGCTCGTCGATGTCCGCGACCCAGACTATCGCGCCTTCGCCTGCCAGCCGCGCTGCAATCGCTGCGCCCAGCCCGGACGCCGCACCCGTCACCAGCGCGATGCGGCCTTCGAGCCGATGGGGAAAGGGCGGAAGCGGCGGAGCCTTGTGCAATATGTCCATCATGGCATGGTGCCGGAAAGCGGCAACCGTGCACCTGTCACATACAAGAGGGGACTTTGCACGGCGAGAATCGCAAAGCACGGGTGGCAGCGATAGGCTATGCCCAGTACAAATATCGCCAGACCACAGATGATCGCAGGACGGGAGCCGGAAGGCAGCATATGAGCAGCACTGATCGCGAACAGCGTTTTGCCGGGTCCGGCGCCATTCGAGACGGCCACGGGTTCGATGCGGCGCGCCTTGCCGAATGGCTCGGACAGAATGTCGCGGATTTCGCAGGTCCGCTGACGGTTGAGCAGTTCAAGGGCGGCCAGTCCAACCCGACCTACAAACTCATCACCCCCGCGCGCAGCTATGTCATGCGTCGCAAGCCACCGGGCCAGTTGCTCAAGGGCGCACATGCCATAGAACGCGAATATCGCGTGATCCGTGCGCTGGGGGCAGCGGGGTTCCCGGTCGCGAAAGCCTATGCTCTGTGCGAGGATGCCGACGTCATCGGCACGGCCTTCTATGTCATGGATATGGTGGAAGGGCGCATCTTCTGGGATTCGACACTCCCCGGTCTCGATCCCGCCAACCGCGCCCGCCATTTCGACGCAATGAACGCTACCATAGCCCAGCTTCATGCCATCGACCCGGTTGCAGCGGACCTTGCCGACTATGGCCGCCCCGGCAATTATTTCTCCCGGCAGATTACCCGATGGTCCGGGCAATATGCGCAGGATGTCGCGGCAGGGCGGCTGGATGATATGGACTGGCTGGCCGAATGGTTACCAGCGCATATTCCGCCGGGCGATGAAAGTGCCGTCGTTCACGGTGATTTCCGTGCCGACAACATGATCTGGCACGCCACGGAGCCGCGCATCCTTGCGGTGCTGGACTGGGAACTGTCGACGCTGGGTCATCCGCTGGGCGATTTCACTTATCATCTGATGATGTATCATTTGCCGCCGCATATCATCGGCGGGTTCAAGGGCGCGGACCTTCGCGCGCTAGGCATCCCGACCGAAGCGGAATATGTCGCCGCTTATTGTGAACGCACCGGACGGGACGGGATCGACAACCTCAATTTCTATCTGTCGTTCAACATGTTCCGCTTTGCCGCAATCATCCATGGGATCAAGGGACGGATGGTGCGTGGCACCGCATCCTCTCCCGAAGCGGCCAGTCTGGTGACGGTGCTGCCCGAACTTGCCGCCATCGCCCGCGCCACGGCCAATCGCTGATATTCAAACGAAGGAATGCCCGTAATGGCTTACACAGAACGCGCCCTTGAAATTGCTGCCCGTGTCGAGGATTTCGTCCGCACGGTCGTCATCCCTTATGAAAAGGATACGCGCCGCACCTCGCATGGGCCGAGCGAAGAACTCGCCGCCGAACTTAAGCAGAAGGCGCGCGACGCCGGGTTGATGACGCCGCATATCCTGCCCGACGGCAGCCATCTGATGCACAGCGAAGTCGCGCTGGTCCTGCGCAAATCGGGCCTGTCGCCGCTCGGACCGCTGGCGCTCAACACCGCAGCGCCGGACGAAGGCAATATGTATCTGTTGGGCAAGGTCGGCAGTGCCGAGCAGAAGGAACGCTTCCTTGCGCCGATGATCGCGGGTGAGGCGCGTTCCGCTTTCTTCATGACCGAACCGGCGGAAGATGGCGGCGCGGGGTCGGACCCTTCGATGCTGAAGACGCGCGCGGTGCTGGACGGGAACCACTGGGTCATCAACGGGCGCAAGGCGTTCATTACCGGTGCCGAAGGTGCAAAGGTCGGCATAGTCATGGCGAACAGCGGCACCGCCGATAAACTCGCCGCCACCATGTTCCTCGTCGATTTGCCCGATCCGGCCATTCGCATCGAGCGGGTGCTGGACACCATCGACAATTCGATGCCCGGCGGCCACGCGATCATCGCCATCGAGAACCTGCGCGTGTCCACCGATCAGATATTGGGCGAAGTGCACAAAGGCTTCGACTATGCCCAGATCCGCCTCAGCCCCGCGCGGCTTACGCACTGTATGCGCTGGCTTGGCGCGTGCACCCGCGCGCAGGAAATCGCGACCGATTATGCCTGCCGCCGCCACGCGTTCGGCAAGCCGCTGATCGATCACGAAGGCGTCGGCTTTCCGCTCGCCGAAAACATGATCGACCTGAAGCAATGCGAACTCATCATCGATTGGTGCGCCGGGGTGCTGGACAGCGGTGAACTGGGCACGACCGAAAGCTCTATGGCGAAGGTGGCGGTGTCCGAAGCGTTGTTCCGCATCGCTGACCGCTGCGTTCAGGTGATGGGCGGCACCGGCGTAACGCAGGACACCATCGTCGAACAGGTGTTCCGCGAAATCCGCGCTTTCCGCATCTATGACGGCCCGACCGAGGTCCACAAATGGTCGCTCGCCAAGAAGATCAAGCGCGCCCACAAGACCGCCTGACGTAAACGCCAGTAGTCGGCGGGCGCTCGCCCGTCGATCCTCGCTCCAAACATAGGGAGCGGATATGCAGGGCGCACTGGCGGACAGTTACGATTATATCATCATCGGTGCAGGCTCGTCCGGCTGTGTGCTGGCCGAGCGGCTGTCCGCCGATCCGCGCAATCGCGTGCTGCTGGTGGAAGCAGGCGGGCCGGACCGCTCGCCCTGGATCACCATGCCCAAGGGGATCGCCAAGCTCGTCACCAGTCCGTCGCATATCTGGGCCTATCAGGTCGATCAGCCCCGGACGCCCGATGCCGACCCGCATGAAGTGTGGATCAGGGGCAAGGGGCTGGGCGGTTCCTCCTCCATCAACGGCATGATCTGGAGCCGAGGCGAAGCGGCGGACTATGACGATTGGGAAGCGGCGGGCTGCACCGGCTGGAACGCTGGCTCGATGCTGGCGGCCTATCGCGCCATAGAAGATCACGGCATGGGCGGCAGCGAGACGCGCGGGCAGGGCGGCCCGGTGCATGTCACACCCGACACCTATCGCTATCCGCTGGCCGAACGGATGATCGCGGCGGGGGAGGCGATGGGCCTTGCGCGCACCGATGACCTCAACAGTCGCGGCGGCGGACGTGTCGGCTATTACAGCCACAATATCCGCAAGGGTCGTCGCCAAAGCGGTGCCGTCGCCTTCCTGCGCAAGGCGGCAAAGCGGAGCAACCTGCATATCGTCACCGACACGCTGGCGCGCAATGTGCGTATCTCAAACGGGCGTGCGGTAGGGCTGGGGCTGCGCAATCCCGAACGGGGCGACTTTTCGGTCAACTGCGCGGGGGAAATCATCCTGAGCGCGGGTACGTTGGAAAGCCCGCGCCTGCTGCAACGGTCGGGTATCGGCGATGGAGCGGTGCTGCAGGCCGCGGGCGTTGAAACCCGGTTTCACAGCCCCGATGTGGGTCGCCGGATGCTGGAGCATTTGTCCTTCACCATGCCCTTCCGCCTCAAGCGCGACAGCGGCATCGCTGGGCATTATTACGGCAAGGGGCTGCTGGCATCGGTCGCCCGCTATTATCTGACGCGCGGCGGGCCGATGGCGACCGGGCCGTTCGAAATCGGCGCGTTCCTGAGCACGATGGGCATCGGCCAGCGCACCGACCTGCAACTGTATCTGAGCGGCTATATGTTTGCGCTCGCGGACGACAATCATCCGGTGCCTCTGGGCGCAGTCGCCAAGACGCCGGGGATGACGGTGTCCGGCACCCTCCTGCGCATGACGAGCGAAGGCAGCATTCAGATCACCGGGCCGGAACCGGAGTCGCCTGCATCCATTCACCCCAACTGGCTCTCGACGCCGGAAGATCGCACTGCCGCCATCGCGTCGATCCGCATGATGCGGGACTATGTCGCGCAACCCGCCTTGGCGCAGGATGTCGGCGAGGAGTGCATCCCCGGCGCGCAGGTGCAAAGCGACGAAGCGCTGCTCGACAGTTTCCGCGCCTTGTCCACCAGCGGCCTGCATGGCGTCGGCACATGCCGGATGGGCGGCGGAGAGACTGCCGTTCTCGACGCGCGGCTGAAGGTGCGTGGCGTGGAAGGGCTGCGGGTCGCGGACTGCTCCGTCATGCCCGGCACGATTTCGGGGAACACCAACGCGCCTGCGATGGCGCTCGGCTGGCGGGCGGCTCAAATACTCACGGAAGATCGCGCGGCGTGAGGGCGCGACCGCTTTTCATACCGACCTATTTCACGCTGGCGGGCAATATCGGTCCGTTCGACGCCATAACGATCAGCCCGCATTCGCTCGCTGAACGCGCCTGTGCAGCGGCGCAGGCGGGCTATGGCGGCTTTGGCTTCGGACATCAGGATATCGCCCATTTGCTTGCGACCATTGGCGCGGCGGAGGTGAATGCGATCCTTAACGACAACGGACTGGCAGTCCGGGAAGTCGAAGTGCTGACGGACTGGTTCGCAAGCGGCGACCGTCGCGCAGCGTCCGACCGTCAGCGCCGTGAAATGTTGCACGCCGCCGCAGCCATCGGCGCGCGCCACATCAAGGTCGCGGGCGATCTGACGCTGCCCTATGTTTCGCGCGACGCCACCATCGAAGCGTTCGCCATCCTGTGCGATGAAGCAGCGGAGGTTGGCACCGCCGTCACCATCGAACTGTTCCCGCCGTCCAGCATCGCAACGCTGGAAACCGGGCGGGCCATCGTGGAGGGGGCGGGGCGCAGCAATGGCGGTCTGCTGCTCGATATCTGGCACATGGTTCGCGGCGGGATCACGATGGAGGCCATAGCCGCGCTGCCGCCGGGAATCGTTACCCATGTCGAACTGGACGATGGCCCGTTATCGCAGCAAGGCGATTTTCTGGAGGAAACGATCAACGACCGCCTGCCACCCGGCGCGGGGGCGTTTCCCATCGCCGATTTCCTACAGGCGCTGGATAAATGCAGCTACGAAGGCCCCTTCGGCGTGGAAATCCTGTCCCACGCCTTCCGCGCCATGACGCCCGCGGAGGCCGCGCGGCAGTCATTGGCACATCTGGACACGCTTTTCCCCTAAATCAGTTTCAGGATCATCTTGCCCTGATTGGACCCTTCGAACAGGCGCAGGAAGGCGGGGAGGGCGTTGTCGATGCCTTCCTCGATATGCTCGTCGAAGCGCAGCGTGCCTTCGGCGGCCATCTTCGCCATGGCTGTGCCGCCTTCCACGAACCGGTCGAGAAATTCGCTGATCAGGAACCCCCGGATCGTCGCGCTGTGGACGATCAGTTGCCATAGGTTGCGCGTGCCATAATGCTCCGAATTATATTCGGAGATCAGCCCGCACAGCGCGACCTGTGCGAACTGGTTCAGATGGTCGAGCGTCGCGTCCAGCCCGACGCCGCCAACATTTTCGAACACCAGATCGATGCCATCAGGTGCCGCCGCGCCGATGTCCGCGCTCAGCGCCGCTGCGTCCTTGCCGCGATAATCGATTGCAGCGTCGAAACCGTAATCGTCGATCAGGCGCGCGCATTTTGCCGGACCGCCAGCAATGCCGATCACCCGGCATCCCGCCCGCTTGCCCAACTGACCAACGAGCGAACCCACCGCACCCGCCGCGCCGCTGACCAGCAAGGTCTGGCCGCTTTTAGGCTGCAATATCTCGATCACGCCGAAATAGGCCGTCAGGCCCACCGCACCCATGACCGACAGGAAGTTGGTCGGCGAAGGCACAAGGCTGACGTCGATGGGCTGCGTAAACCCGCCCAGCTTGCCGACCGAATAGTGCTCGATACCGTTCAGGCCCATCACCCAGTCGCCGGGCTTGAAACCCTCGGCCTTGCTCTCTTCAACGATACCCACCGTCGTGGCGCGCACCGGATCGCCAAGCGCGACCGGGGGCAGATAGCTCGGCACATCGTCCAGCCAACCCCGTATCGCCGGATCGAGCGAGGCATAATGGTTGCGGATCAGGAACTCCCCCGGCTGCAATTCCGGCAGCGGCGCATCGACCAGCGCGAAGTCGCTGTCCTTGGGCATCCCGTCGGGACGGGCAGTCAGCAGGAAACGGCGGTTGGTATCGGTCATGGTTCTTATCGTCCCGAAGTGCCCGACGCCCAATCGCGCGTCTGGCTGAAATCCGCGCCCTTGCGGCCGGACAAGTGAATGGCGGGCATCTCGTTCAATATGCCGTCGCTCGCCGCATCGTGCCGCGCCCAGTCGATCAGTTCACGCCGCCGCTGGATCGCCCATTTGCCATCCTTGCAGCTATATTCGTCGATATAGCGCCCGGCCATGAACAGGTCTTTCGGCTCGTCATTCTCATTGGTGCGGTGCCAAGCAAAGAAATAGACTTCGCCCGTCGCGGTGCCTGCATCGAGATCAATGGAAAGGTCGATCTGACCCAGCAAATGCTGGCTGGAAACGAGGTCGGCCAGAAACCCCTGTGCAAAATCGGTATAGGCTTCCGGTCCGCCACGCAGCAGGCCGCAGTCGACATCGGCATCGGGGTGGAAGGAACGCAGTTGCAGGTCGCGGTCAAGCCGGTCCTGCCCGCGCATATAATCCTGAATCGCCTGCGTAATATCCCGACGCGCGGTCAAATCGCGTATTTCGCGTTCAATATCCTGCAATTGCCTCTCCTGTCGGCTTAGCGTTGGGCGCAAGGTAGATAGGCTGGGCAAAGGTGGCGACTTGTGTTTCCACTAGGTCGCCCACCATCGCCTGACACCCCTCACCGCCTAGCATAAAGCCGAGTTTGCATTGTCACTTGACCTGCTACGCTGTTCTAAAGTCGTGATCTTATGGAGAGAAGCGTGACGAAAGAGCATTTTCTGGGCCGGACGCTGGAAGCTTATGACCCGCCGGTGCGTGGCGATCCCATTACTTGCGAACGCTATTACAGCAAGGCGTGGGCGCGTGCCGAATGGAAGCATGTCTTTGCAAAGGTTTGGCATATCGGCGGTCTGCTGGCTGATCTGGAGGAGCCGGGCGATTGGATCACGCACAACCTGATGCGCGACAGCGTCATTATGATGCGGCAGGACGACGGCTCGATCCGCGCCTTTTTCAACGCCTGCGTCCATCGCGGCAACCGGCTGCTCTGGTCGGACATGGGCAGCAATGAGCGGATCACCTGTTCCTATCATGGCTGGCAGTTCGGCAAGGACGGCACGCTGCTCTTCGCACAGGATGCGGAGGATTTTCCGGCGGGCAATCCCTGCGGCAAGGCGCATCTGACCGAAATAGCCGTCGATACCTGGGGACCGTTCGTGTGGTTCAACATGGATCGCAATGCGCAGCCTTTGCATGACTGGCTTGCGCCGCTGCCGCAGCAGTTGGCAGGCTATCAGATGGAAAAGATGGTGCGCGTGCTCGACGTGCGGTGCGAGATTCCCTGCAACTGGAAGATCATTCGCGACAATTTCAACGAAAGTTATCATCTGCCCACGCTCCACCCGGAACTGGCCAGCTTCATCGACGACGAATATACCGACACCAGTTTCGAAATGTATCCCAGCGGCCATAACCGCATGGTGCAAAAGGGTTGCCATCCTTCCAAGCGCCTCGATTATCCCGATGCGATGCAGCCGCTGGTCGAGGATAGCCTGCGCGAATGGGAACTGGACCCGGCTGACTTTACCGACCGCGCCACCGAAGCGCGCGCTGCTATCCAGCAGGCGAAGCGTCGCCTCGGTCCCGAACGCGGCTTCGTGCATTTCGAAACGATGAGCGACAGCGAACTGACCGATTACCACCACTACACGCTCTGGCCGAACACCACGATCACGATGAGCCCGGACGGCTTCCAGATCCTGCGCTCTGAACCGCATCCGACCGATCCGGAAAAGTGCATTTTCGACCATTGGTACATGATGCCGCCGGTCAAGGGACGCACCGAGGTCGTAACGCCGGTGGGTATGCGCCCGTTCAAGTCGTGCGAACGCGAGACGGTTATCTATGGCGCGGAAACGCTGGGCTATGTCGCTGACCAGGACATGACCATCGCCGTGGGGCAGCAACAGGGGCTGCACTCGATGGGCTATCGCGGCGGATATATTTCGGGTCAGGAAAAGCGCATTCAGCGTTTCCACGAACTGCTCAACGACGCCTGCGGCATCCACGGCGAACTGGATGACAAGGAATGAGCGAAGCAAAGGATATCGTCGGAATCAACCGCGCGCTTGCCCGCTATATCGATGGCGTCAATCAGCGGGACGCCGATCTGTGGTCGACATCGTGGGACAAGGATGCCGAATGGTATCTCTTCGGCCCTGACACTGTCGTCGGTCGCGATGCCATTGTGGCCGCATGGCTGGACGCGATGGCGGGCTTCCCGTTCGTTGTGATGCATGGCACGCAGGGCGATGTCGTGGTCGATGGCGATACCGCCACGGGGCGGTCCTACAGCAGCGAGCTTGCGCGTACCGTTGACGGACAGCGGTTGCGCGTGATGGGGCAATATGACGACCGCTATCGCAAGCGCGATGGCGTCTGGGCCTTCTCCTATCGCCGCTTCACCATGCTCGACACCGAAGAATGCTGACGGCCGGAGAGGGTCGCGACAGAAAGGCAGATATTAAATGGGACGTTTGACAGGAAAGGTCGCCGTCATTCTTGGCGCTTCCGACGCGCGCAGCATGGGCGCGGCAACGGCGCGGCGGTTCGTCGAGGAAGGCGCGCAAGTCGTTCTGGCGGCGCGGCGCAAGGAAGCGGTGGAAGAGATCGCTGAGGAACTTGGCGGCATCGGCGTTGCCTGTGACATTGCCGACGAGGCATCGCTCGCCGCGCTCGCACAGACGGCGCTGGAGCATTACGGCCATCTCGATATTGCCGTTAATTACGCCGGGCAAAGCGCACAGGCATCCGTGCTGGACGTCACCGCCGAAAGCCTGCGCAGCCAGTCGGACATTCATTTCGTCGGCACTGCCTTGTTCATCAAGCATATGGCGAAGGCGATGACCGGCGGCGGCTCGATCATCACGGCGTCGTCGCTGACCGTGTTAGTGCAGGCACCCGATCTGGGTGCCTATGCCGGGTCGAAAGGCGGCGCTGATGTCTATGTACGTGTTGCTGCCAATGAGCTTGGGGCACGGGGCATTCGCGTTAACAGCATCGCCCCCGGTTTTACGAAAAGCGCGATGACTGAGGATTATTTCGGCATCGAAGCAGTCACAAACGCCTTCCTCAAGGAAATGCCCTTGGGCCGTTTTCCAACGGTCGAGGACGTCGCCAACACCGCCCTCTGGCTCGCCAGCGACGAAGCCTTCGTCACCGGCCAGCGCATCGACGTGACTGCTGGTCAGGCGCTCCGCCGCACCCCCCGCGCGGACGAGTTCGTATGAGCGGACGTCTTGCGGGGAAAGCCGCGCTGGTTGTCGGCGCGGCGGGCAAGGATAATATGGCGCAAGTCATTGCCCGACGCTTCGCGGCGGAAGGCGCAAAGGTCGCTGTGGCGGGTCGCAATCGCGCGATCCTCGATACGCTGGCCGAGGAAATCGGCGGGATCGCGGTCGAATGCGATTTTACCGACCGTGTCAGCATCTTCGCGATGGTGGAAACGACGCGCGAGGCATTGGGCGGTATCGATATTGCCGTCAACGCAACCGGCTGGGGTCTGCTGAAACCCTTCCTCGAAACCACGGACGACGATTTCGACCGGATGTATGCGCTCCAGCTCCGTGGCCCGTTTCAGTTTGCGCAGGCGCTGATCCCGGTCATGCAGGACGAGGGCGGATCGATCATTCAGGTGACTTCGGCGACGGCATCGATCATGTTCCACGACCACAGCGCCTATATGGCGACGAAGGCCGGCACCGATCACATGCTGCGCACCATCGCCAATGAGTTCGGGCATCTGGGCATTCGCGTGAACAGCATTTCCCCCGGCGTCACCGAAACCCCGATGACGGCGGAGGCCGCCGCCGTTCCCGGCCTGATGGATGCCTTTGCAAAGGGCTATCCGCTGGGCCGCTATGGCACGTCTCAGGATATAGCGGCGGGCTGTGTCTGGCTGGCCAGCGACGAATGCTTCATGACAGGCGAGACGATGCAGGTAAACGGCGGCCTCACGCTGCGCGGCAACCCGACCAAGGACGCGATCGAGGCATCGGTCGCCGCCGCAATGGCCCAGCAAGGCTGACCCCGATGGCCCGCCACCATCCTCTTTCGATGGCGGCGGGGATCATGCCCGAAGCCACGCCGCTGCAACTGGTCGAGGCCGCCGCAAAGGCAGGCTTCGACTATGGTGGCATGTGGATCGAGGCGGACCAATGGACGCCGCAGACCACGCGCGATGTGCGCGCCGCTCTTTCGGACACGGGCTTAAAGCTGCTCGATGTCGAGGTTGTCTGGATACAACCTGGCCCGCTGGACCCCAACCATCTGCGCATCGTCGACATCGGCATGGACCTCGGCGCACGCAACGTCCTGTGCGTCAGCAGCGACCCCGATGCCGGGGCAACGCGCGACAAGCTGGCGGTGCTGATGGATCATGCCACGGGGGGCGACATCCGCATCAATCTGGAATTCGGCATCTTCACCGAAGTGAAGACCATCCATCAGGCGAGCGACATCCTGCGCCAGATCGGTTCGCCGGTGGGTGGCCTGCTGATCGACAGCCTGCACTGGCGGCGCTCCGGCGGCACGCTGGCCGATATCGCCGCCGTCCCCCGCGAATGGATAAGCTACGCGCAACTGTGCGATGCGCCCGATCCGGGCGCGGACCCGGCCGATGCCGCCGCGATCCTCGAAGAAGCCCTCGACGGTCGGGTTGCAATGGGGAAGGGCGGGCTGCCGCTCGCCGCCATCGCCGATCTTCTCGCTCCCGATCTGCCGATTGCTATCGAGGAACGCTCGAAGGCGTTGCGCGACACTTTCCCCGATCTCAACGCGCGCGCTGCGGAGCTGCTACGGACATCCCGTGCGTGGATGAACGGCGTGTCGTTCAGCGATTTTGAAACAAAACCAGCTTAACTCTCTGTTTACCATAATGAATGCATAGGTTGCATGGGGGAGGAACGGGGCGTGTTGATTTGTTCCAGATTTGAAGCTGATGGCGAGGCGATAATTGCGCTGATGGACGAACACTGGCTTGCGCCTGTGTTCGAAGCATTGGACAACGCAGCGACCGGCCCCGGTAATGTCTCACCCGGCACGATCCCATCCCTTTGGCGCACGCTGGAAAAGCTGCGCCGTGAAGGCGCATCGCCGGATGCCATCCTCCGCACCGAAGCCCTGCTGGTTGCCTTGCACAAGTTACAGGCTGCCTTGCGTCGCCCCGGCGTTGAAGGGCGGGAGCTAACCAAGATGCTGCGCGGCGCGATCCGCACGCTCAGCTACCAGTGGTTGCTCAGCATACGCATGGCGTAAACCGCCAAGTCTCTATCCGTTCACGTCACTCACGGGCATGACTTTGGGATAAGGCATGACGAATTTGCCGTTCGGATCGGCGGTAAAGCTGGTCTGCGTCGGATAGGCAAATTCCAGACCTTCCTGCTGAAACCGCTTCAATATCGCGATCGCGACCTTGTGCCGCACTTTGTAGATCGCGTCCCAATCCGGCAGATACACGTCGAACTCGACTTCATAGTCGATGCTGCTCGCGCCAAAGGCGATCATGCCGCAACGGACGAAAACACCGTCCAGTTGCTCCACGATTTCGCGCAGGATATCCGGCACGCGCTCCGCCAGATCGGGGTCGGTCTGATAGATCAGGCCCAGTGCAAACTTGATCCGCCGGTGGTCGAGATGCTGATAATTGGTGATTTCCTTCTGCAACAAATTGGCATTGGAAATCACTTTCTTCTCGCCAGTAACCGCGCGCAGGCGCGTGCTTTTCAGGCCAATGCGCTCGACCGTGGCCGTCGTCTGATCGTAATTGATCGTCTCACCCCGGCGAAAAGGCTTGTCGAAGATGATCGACAGCGCCGCGAACAGATCGGAAAATATGCCCTGTGCGGCCAGGCCGATGGCTATGCCGCCAACGCCCAGACCCGCGACCAGCCCGGTCACGTTGACGCCCAGATTGTCCAGCACCACGATGATCGCGATGGAAAACAGCGCCACGGTCACCAGCAACCGGATGATGCCCATCGCGTTGCTCAGCGTATCGCTGCCATTATCGTCGCCGGTCTTGCGCTCGATCAGGCCAAGGATGATTTCGCGCAGCCAGATCGCGCCCTGAAACACCGTTGCGACAGTGAACAGGAACTGGATCGTGCGCAGCAGCATGTCGGGCGGATTGGCGTATCCCGCCACCAACCGCGCGGAGACCATGATCATGAAGAAATGCGTGGTGCGGGAGAATGCCCGGCCCATCACACTCATCAGGCTGGTAGCGTCGCCTTCCCGGTCGCGCAGCTTCTGCGCCAGCCGCTTGATGCCGCCCAGCGCCAGATAGATCAGAAAGCCCGCGCCCGCCGCAATCAATATCTCCATACCATGCAGCTCGAACCAGTGCGACGTGCTGCGGACCACATGGTCGATGTCTGGCGGCTGCGCGTTGATTTCGACCAAAGGTTCCTTGGGCGTGGATTTGGCGGCGGCAGTCATGCGGTTCCTCTGTGCGACATGGTCAGTCTTTGTCGGATGCCTGATCGCCTACCGCGCTTTGGTGGCAGCGACCAGTCCCTGCGAGACGAACGGCCCTCAGCGGGCTTCGTTCCGCACGGTACCCAGCGGCTGGCGGCGATTGTTACGGATCGCGAACCACTGCCGCCCCGGTTTCTCGATCCAGTGATGCAGCAGGAAAGACGCCGCCAATGTAAAGCCAAGGAAAGACAGCATCAGCATCGGCGGCACAGCGCGCGGATCGCTGACAAAGGCAATCTTGAACCAGATATACAGCATGAAATGCGACAGATAGGTCGCATAGCTGATCTCGCCGAGAATCTGGAACCCCTTCCAGTGAAGCGGATTGCGCGTAAAAGCCGATGCGTGCGCAAGGCTGAGGATCAGGCAGGCGGCTCCCGCTGGAAACGCCCATATCTCACGCGACAGGCCTGTCGCCCATAGCCCCCAGAACATCGCTACCCCCGCCAGCGACAGGACGAACGCATATGGCTCCCCATCCGGCCCGCGCATCCAGAACGCACAGAGCATCGCGCCGCACGCAAATTCGGTGAGGCAACGGATCAGGCCGAAGCGGGGAATGTCATGTCCCAATGTGGTCTCACCCGCCAGATGCAGGATCAGGGCCAGCAGGCCCAGCGACAGGATCATGCCTGCCAGCAGATGCGGGCGAGACGCTTTTGCAATCGGTGTCCCCAGCACGAGCAGGGGGAACAGAAGATAAGCAGCGGTTTCTGCGCTGATCGACCATGCCGGATGGTTCCACGTCAGCGTGTCGGTCAGCCCCCAATTCTGGATCATCGCGATATGCAGCGGCAATTCGCCCCACGGATAGCCGTCCGCACTTCCGCCCGTTCCTTGCACGGCCAAAACGAACAATACCGTCAGTGCCAGCATGAAGGCATACAGCGGATAGATGCGCGCAAAACGACGCGAAAGGAACGGGCCGATGGCTGCCGTTCCATCGCGCAGCATCGCACGATGCGCCGACAGATAGATGACGAACCCAGACAGCAGGAAAAAGAAGTCGACCGCCAGATAGCCTTTGTGCGCAAAATCCATCAGGCACGCAGGCGCCCAGCTTGCGCCGCTGCGGATATGGTAGACCACCACGAGCCAGGCCGCGATGCCTCTCGCGGCGGTCAGGCTGCGCAACTCGCCTTTCATGCCGTCACGCCTTTCGGAGCGCGCGGCGCAAAGATGGGGACAGTCTCCTCATGCTTGCGCTGCCGTGCCAGATAGGTCGAAAGCCCGATCTGCAACGCCAGCAGCATGAAGATGAACGGCTGATAGGCAATGCCGATAAACAGCGCGCCCAGCAGATAGACCAGATGCCCCTGTTGCAACGCCAGTGCCAGCGGCGCGACCCATGCTTTCGTCGGATCGTTGCGACGTAAGTAATGCCGCCTGATCCATTCGGTCCGCGCCAGCGACAGCCCGTGGATCAGCGCCCACAGCAGGAAGCCGGGGAAACCCTGCTCCCCCAACATCTCGAAATAGGCACTGTGATAGGCGCGGCCCTTGTCGACGACCACGTTGCGTTCCAGCGTCTGTGCGCCCGGTGGCCCCACCATCTGCGTCTTTTCATAGCGGAAGCTGTTGCCCAGATAGGCGTCAAACCCGCCGCCTGCCGGGTTGTCCTTCACATAGCCCCAGGTCCACTGCCACACCGCGACACGCGTCGAGGCGCTCTCGTCGGCCTGATAATTCTCGATCGTGTCCATGCGGGAGGTGAAGGTGGACGGCAGAAACGGCACGGCGGCCACCGCCGCGATTCCCAACATCCCCCCATAGAGAAAGCGCCGCTGCGTCCGCATCAGCATCATTCCGCCCAGCAGCAGGATACACAGCAGTCCGGTGCGCGTCTCCGTGCCGATGGGGATCAGCAGGCACGCCCCGCACAGCGCCCAGCCGAACAGCTTGGTGAAGCGGTCGGGCGGAAAGATCGTGCCATATTGCGTCAGCCACAGGATCAGCGGGATGATCGCGATGGCGACCGTCGAAATGGTGCTGCCTTCATACAGGCCGCTATTGTCCGCCACCATCAGGTTCAGCACGCCATAGCCGCCGCCCGACAACAATGTCTTGATACCGCCGGTGATGATGATCGAACTCGCACACAGCACCAGCACGACCGCCAGCGCCTCCATCCGCAACCGGGTGCGCAAGGTCAGCGGCAGGAATATCGCAAAGATCAGCGCTTTCCACACCCAGTCCCACTTGGTCATCGCCTCCAGCGGAAAGTCTGCGTTCATGGTGGTATAGGCGCACCAGCTCAACAAGGTGAGCATCAGTATCTGCCGCACCGAAGGCCGCAACTCCGCCTTGTCATCCGCGATCAGCCAGCCAAGCACGGCAAGCCCGAACGCAATCGCCGAAATGGGGATGCTGTTCAGCAGGAAATAGGACAGACGCTGCGGCGAAACGATGTCGATATAGGCATAGGCCAGCACCAGCAGAAACGGTCGCTTCAGCCCCAGTGCGAAGAACCCGGCGAGGTAAATGACGAAGAACAGGTCACGCATCGGGCGCGCCTTTCTCCGGGCTGCTGGATTGGGGCGATTCGCGATCCAGATCCTTACGCGACAGCAGGCGCCACAACGCCAGCAGGATCAGCCCATGACTGACCAGCAGGGAAAAAGTGTCGATCACTGCGCGTGCATCGTCCGTTGCATATCGCGAACCGGACTAGCCGATCGGGGTTGACGCGACGTTAATCCTTTTACGGCAAATCCAATGCGCAATGACACGGATTCTTCACGTTCTCGATCACAGCTTGCCGTTGCACAGCGGCTACACCTTCCGCACGCGCGCCATCCTCCGGGCGCAGATGGCGCAGGGGTGGAATGTGCGCGGCGTCACCGGGCGCCGGCATCTGGCGCAGGGGCCGGATGTCGAGATCATCGACGGTCTCACCTTTCACCGCACACCAGGCGACATTACGCCGGGGCAGGGGATCATCCGCGAGTGGCGTGAAATCGGCGCGCTGGCCGACGCAACCGATGCCGTGACCCGCGAATGGAAACCGCACCTCATCCACGCACACTCGCCGGTGCTCAACGCCATCGCAGCCTTGCGCGTCGCGCGGCAGCATGGATTGCCGTTCGTCTATGAAATTCGCGCTTTCTGGGAAGATGCCGCCGTGGGCAACGGCACTGGCACCGAAAGCAGCACGAAATACTGGCTGACCAAACAGCTCGAAAGCCGCGCGGTGCGCGCGTCCGACGCCGTCATCGTCATCTGTCAGGGGTTGAAGGACGACCTCATTTCCCGCGGTGTCGATCCGGCCAAGATCACTGTATCGCCCAATGGCGTCGACATGGACATGTTTGGCACGCCCGTTCCACCTGATCCTGCGCTGCGCCATAGCCTTGGCCTCGACAATGCAGATGTCGTCGGCTTCATCGGCAGCTTCTACGATTATGAAGGGCTGGACGATCTGATCGCCGCGATGCCCATGCTCGTCGCGCTTCGCCCCACGGCAAAGCTGCTGCTCGTCGGCGGCGGACCGCGCGAAGAAGCCTTGCGCGCGCAGGCGGCGGCATCTCCCGTTGCCGATCACATCGTTTTCGTCGGCCGGGTGCCGCACGATCAGGTCGAAAATTACTACAGCCTCGTCGATGTCCTTGCCTATCCCCGCAAAGCGATGCGCCTCACCGAACTGGTGACACCCTTGAAACCGCTCGAAGCGATGGCGCAGGGGCGACTGGTCGCCGCGTCCAGCGTCGGCGGTCACCGCGAACTGATCGAGGACGGTGTCACCGGCACCTTGTTCCCGCCCGACGATCCAAAAGGCATCGCCGATGCACTCGATCGCATGTTCGCCGACCGAGGCAACTGGGACGCCCGCCGCGCCGTCGCCCGCCGCTTCGTCGAGCGCGAACGCAACTGGGCATCCAACGTCATGCGCTACGAGCCTGTCTATCACCGGCTGTTGTCGGACAACCGCGCAGCGCGGGCCGCATGAGCACCCGCCGGGAGATCGCGCACGCCAGGCGCAAGCGTCGCCTGATGACGCTGTTCGCAGGCTGCGCGTCTGCGCTCGCCATGCTGTCGGTGCCGATCCCGCTGATCGAACTGGTCGTGGCATCCACCGGCATATCCGAAACGATCCCCGCCGCAGCCCCGCCGCTGGGCTTCACCGCGCGCGCCGCGATGGCGGGCTTTGCAGCATTGCTGGGCATGGGCGTGTCGCTCGCGCTCAACCCGCGCGTGGCCGCACAGGACGATGAAGAAGAGGCCGAGCAAGCGGGCCTCAACGACTGGCTGAATACCGAATCCGAACCGAAGGAAAGCAAGATGGGCTTTGCATTGTCGAAACTGACCAGCTTTACGCGTGGGCGTCACCGCGAACGCGCTGGCTCCGATCTGGCGGATCCGTTGCCGGTCCTGCGCCGCGCGGATTCGCACCCCGATGCGCCGGCCCGTCGCCCGATCTTCGCCAGCCGTGATTTCGAAGGCGCGGACATCTTCGCCCTCTCGCCCGCCAGGGAAACTGCGGCGGTTGCCGATGTCCATGACCCTCTTGATATGTCGTCCGGTATGTTCGTCGACGATGTGGCCGAAGCCATCGTGGCTCAACCCGAACCCGCCGCCGCAAAGTTCGATGCGCCAGACGGTCTCGTGATGCCCAACGCGCCCGAACCGCTGGACGACCGAGCGATCCTGACCGAAGCCATCAATGCCTTGCCGCAGGACGCAGCGGTGGAAGCACAGCCGATCGTCGCTCGTGTGCCGCTCGACACGCTCAGCATTGCGGAACTCGCCGATCGCTTCGAGCGCGGCATCGCTCGCCGCCGGGCATTGGCGCAGGCTGCCGCCGCCACGCAAAAGATCGAAACGATCCGGGCAGAAACCGGTGGAATATCGACGACGCAGGTCGCAAGCGAACCGCGCGTCCTTGCCGATATCCCGCCTGTTCCGCGCGTTGCGGTGCGTGGCGATGTCGATGCGGAGGTCGATCAGGCGCTGCGCGATGCCCTTGGCACGCTGCAGCAGATGACGGGGCGCTAAACGCCGCTGTCGGTAATAATCAGTACGGCAAGGTTGAGGAAATGCGTTTGCGCATCCCCAGCCCCAGCCCCAACCACGCTGCCTTCGACCGCTACTTCGCAGACGATGTACCCGCTGATGTGAAATTCCGCCTCAGGTAATCGACGCGCCATATCGTCTGCTCGCGCCGTTGCATCCGCGCCTGCAAATTCAAGCGTCATACAACATACCGTCCCGTCATACAGCGCACTCGCCCAGGGGATGATTTCGCTGCAAATGCCTGTCGTGTCGGGGTCGGCCATTTCGATAATGCTGCGAAGCAAGCGGCGGGACGGATCGCGCGGCCCGGGGAAAACGGGAAGGCACTGGCTCATT
The DNA here is from genome assembly GCF_027925545.1 of Sphingobium sp. BS19. Classification (NCBI taxonomy): domain Bacteria; kingdom Pseudomonadati; phylum Pseudomonadota; class Alphaproteobacteria; order Sphingomonadales; family Sphingobiaceae; genus Sphingobium; species Sphingobium sp. BS19. Next base: position 122,053 of record NZ_BSEF01000005.1, on the reverse strand, counting down.
GCGGTTGCCCTCCTGCATAAATGTTCATGAAATGTTCTACGCGCCTCGTCATCCGGGCGCCCGGTTCGCGTCCCCTGCGCATGTCGAGGACAAGGCGCGGATCGCGCGCGGCTTCGCGCCCGAAGCGGGTCGGCGGGATGTCATGCTCCCTCAAGAATTTTTCGACGCGGCGTAGCAGGTGCATGGCGACAATCTCCTTCCATCATTGCCCCGGCACCCACTCGCCAACGAGTCGAAACCGGATAGGGTTTTTCCTATTTCATTGGCAATTTCCTACTTGTCTAGGAAAAATCCTGCCGCTATATGCAAAATATGGATAATGTTGCTGCCCGCGCTGCGCTCGATCGCCTGATTGCCGAACGGCATGAACGCTATGAGGCGCTGTCCCGCTTGATCGGTCGCAACCCCGCCTATATTCAGCAATATATCAAACGCGGGACGCCCCGGAAGCTGGACGAAGCCGACCGCCGTGTCCTCGCGCGCTATTTCGGCGTGGAAGAGCGCGTGTTGGGCGGGCCGGAGGATACGCCGGTCGTCAGCCTCAGCCGGAAGCGCGCAACCCCTGCCGTCGTCGTGGTGCCGCGGCTGGCGCTCGGCGCGTCGGCGGGCGCAGGGTCACTGGACGACGATGAACGCGCGTCGGGCGCCTTCGCCTTCGATGCTGCATGGCTGCGGACGATGGGCGTAAAGGGGGAGGGGCTGTCGATCATTCGCGTCGATGGCGAATCGATGGCCCCCACGCTCAACGATGGCGACGACATCATGGTCGACCGCGCCGACGCCGCCCCCCGCCTGCGCGACGGCATATACGTTCTGCGCCTCGACGACATGCTGATGGTAAAACGGGTGGCAATGGGGCCAAAGCGAGGCCGCTTCTCCGTCCTCAGCGACAATCCGCATTATCCCGACTGGACCGATATCGACCCCGCGCTGGTGGATATTGTCGGCCGCGTGGTGTGGACCGGGCGACGGGTGGGGTAGGATGCAGATTGGTGAGTATGGGTGGGAAGTGAACAGTCGGCTTTTAGTTCATGCAGTGGAGAAACCGGACGTCAAATGTGAGGTGGGCCACCATTGCCACTCCATCTCTGGAACCGTTGAAGGGCACCGAGCAACTCGCTCGTTGTTAGTTCGCCACTATCGTCCATACCCAACAATTTCGCGGTAGCTTCCCGCGCGAAAATGTCATCGGGGTCATTATGCAAGATAGTCTTTAAATATCCTACCGCTTGCCTATCGCGGCGACGTCCTAATCCAATAATTGCCTCATAGCGGACATCGGAATCCTCGTCCGTCAATCGGGCCGCCAATTCACTCCGTATTTGGTCTGTATCGGCATCACTCTGCTGCCCGATACCAAAAGTCGCCCAATTACGAACCTCTGCATCACGATCAGACATGAGCGCCAAAAGGGTTGCGTTGGCTTCCGGTGTATCCACTGCGCCTAGCGCAAACGCGACGGCATAGCGGATGTTTTCATTCTCATGATCGGCCAAAGGGGTGACGTAAGAAGCGGCGCGCACACGGTCGATGTGTTGAAGGGCAAATATTGCCTCCATCATTACGGGCTCGATTTCCTCATTAAGTAACGGAAGCAAAGCGCAAAAACATTCGTCTGGGAACGTCCGCTCTGGAACGCCAAGCTGTCCGAGAACGCCAACAGCTCGGCTGCGCACGATGGGATCAACAGATGTGATGAGGGCGATTGCCCTGTTGAGCACCTCTTTCGTTCCCCGCCAGTGGAGCGCCGCTACAGCCTCCCATGCGGCGTCATCGTCGGATTGAAGGAGCGCTTCGAAAAGCGCCGAGATCGATCGAGGGTCATGCTCAGAATTGGCCATATCTGACCTTAATTGCGCAGCCGTCTGTCCGCTATGAATAACATCATAGATTGGCCTCAAAGTCATATTTGGTCGCTAAGCACCCATCACCCCCGTCATCCCGGGCTTGACCCGGGATCCCGCTTTCTTCCTTAGCATCTCAAGTAAAGCGAGACCCCGGATCAGGTCTGGGGTGACGATGGAGAAGGAGGCTACCATCCCCACCAATTTCCCCTGTCCTACACGCAACCGTCTCCGCTACACCCGGCCCATACTCCAGGCCAACGCCCTGCAGGCCCGTCCATGCCTTGAAACCCCTCGGCCCTTCGGGTCGACCAGCCGGGTGGCATAGGGCGGCATTGATGCTGAGGTTATTACGCAGCGGGTATTGTCCAATGGGCAGCAGCGCCCCAAAGCTGCACGCGACCACGGGGGACCGGCTGGCCCGTATGTTCAGGTTACTCTGCGCGCACTTTCCTCACCCCATTGTAGCGTCCATCGACCGAGCCAAAGGATGCAACTGGGGGGTGACGTAGTGAGGCCTTTGAGGCTTTCCGCGAAAAACGCGGCGTCATCACCGCTTGCGGGTCAGCTCGCGCATGGCATCGTCCAGTCCCGCCAGCGTGAGCGGATACATGCGGTCGTGCATCAGTTGGCGGATGACTTGCGTGGACTGGCTATAGCCCCAATGCTGCTGCGTCGTGGGGTTGATCCAGACGCTGGCCGGGTATGTGTTGGTCATGCGCTGGAGCCAGGTTGCGCCCGGTTCTTCGTTGAAATGCTCCACGCTGCCGCCGGGCTGGGTGATCTCATAAGGGCTCATGGCCGCGTCGCCGACGAACACGACTTTATAATCATGGCCATATTTGTGGAGGATATCCCATGTCGGGGTGCGCTCGGCAAAGCGGCGGCGGTTGTCCTTCCACACGCCTTCGTACAGGCAGTTGTGGAAGTAGAAGAATTCGAGGTTCTTGAACTCGGCGGTGGCGGCAGAAAACAGTTCCTCGACCAGCGTGATGAACGGGTCCATCGATCCGCCGACGTCGAGGAACAGCAGCAGCTTGACCGCATTGCGGCGCTCGGCGCGCATCTGGATATCGAGCCAGCCTTGCCGTGCGGTGCCGCGAATGGTGGCGTCCATGTCCAGCTCGTCGGCGGCCCCTTCGCGCGCGAAACGGCGCAGGCGGCGCAGCGCGACCTTGATATTGCGGGTGCCCAATTCCTTGGTGCTGTCGAGATTCCGGAACTCGCGCTGTTCCCACACCTTCAGCGCGCGCCTGTGCTTGCTTTCGCCGCCGATCCGCACGCCTTCGGGATTATACCCGCCATTGCCATAGGGCGATGTGCCGCCGGTGCCGATCCACTTGCTGCCGCCCTGATGGCGACCATGCTGTTCCTCCAGACGCTTCTTCAGCGTCTCCATGATCTCGTCCCAGTCGCCCAGCGACTTGATCTTCTCCATCTCTTCGGGGCTGAGATACTTCTCCGCAATGGCGCGCAGCCATTCCTCCGGAATGTCGGCTTGGGCAACGCCATAATCGCTTTCCAGCCCCTTGAAGACGCGGGAGAAGACCTGATCGAAGCGATCGAACAGCGCCTCATCCTTCACGAAGGTCGCGCGGGCGAGATAGTAGAACTCTTCGGGCCGCCGCGCGATCACATCGCGTTGCAGCGCATCGAGCAGCACCAGATGCTCTTTTACGCCTGCTGGAATGCCCGCGGCGCGCAGTTCGTCGAGAAAGGAGAAAAACATATCGGTGACCCTAATACACCACGCATGCATTGAACAGGCGGGTGCATTTCGCAAACGCAACATTAAGTATTGCATTGCATGATGAATAACGCACTATTCAGTTTCGTCCACGATTCCAACGTCGGACCTGCAAAGCGGGGGCTTTGATTTGCAAGAAGACGTTTTGCTGGCCGATTTAGGGGAGCGATCGGGCGATATCGCGCTGCAGTGCAGCGAGACCGCGGGGTTTCTCAATCAGCTAAACCGATCGATTCAGGATGACATCGGTCGCCTCGCCGATCTCGAAAAGACAATGGCATCGCTTGCAGCGGCCCATGAGGAATCCGGTGTGGCGGCGCAGCAATTGCGGACCACAGCGCATCGTGCGGAAAAGATCGTGGCAGATGGTCACAAGGCGGCATCCCGTTCCCTTGATGAAGTATCGGCGCTGATCGCGCATGTGACGGGGTTGGAAGGGAAACTCCGCAGCTTCCTGAACACCATCGAGATGGTCGGCAGCGTGTCCGACGAGTTGTCGGCGATAGCCCGCCAGACGCGGCTTTTGGGGGTCAATGCCGCAATCGAGGCTGCGCGCGGTGGAGCCGCGACGCAGGGCTTCGCAGTGGTAGCCGACGAAATACGCAAGTTGGCGACCAAGGCGGGGGATTCTTCGCACTCGGTCGGGAAAACGCTGCGCCAACTGGACAATGACGCGCGGATGCTGATCTCGGGCGTGGAATCGAACATCGCCCTCGGACATGATGCGGGGGATCATATTGACGATCTGCGCATCGTAATGGCGGATTTTTCGGGACTGGTGGTGCAGTTTCAGGAGCGGTCCCATGCCATCGTTCATTGCACGGACGCCGCTGGGGTCGATGCGGCCATGTTGCGGGATGAACTAGCGCATTTTGCGCAGTCGGCGCATAGCAACGCATCGGGCGCGGATACTGCGCGGTTACGCCTGGACGATCTGGAGCATAGGGCGAACGACATGCTCAACAAGGTCGCCCATGGTAAAGCACCCACTCGAAACAGCGCGTACATTGCAATGGCCGAAGACGCGGCGGCCGAGGCGTTGCAACGGATATCCAGTGCTTTGGAGGGTGGGACCCTGCGTACTGCCGACCTGTTCGATACGGCTTACAAGCCGATAGCTGGTACGGACCCCGTTCAATATCATAGCGGCTTCGTCGATTTCGCGGATCGACATATCCGGCCGATCCTGGATGCGTGGACGGCAAAGGACACGACGATAGTGGGGTGCTGCCTGACGGACATGAATGGCCATTTGCCCACGCATATCAGCCGCAGAAGCCTGCCGCAAAAAACGGGGGAGCGTCAGTGGAATCTCAAAAACGCGCGAAATCGGCAGATTTTCATGGACAACCAGACACGTCGGGCTCTCGATAGCGAAGGCGATTTCTTCCTGTTCACCTACCGGCAGGATCTGGGCGATGGACAGTATCGCGCGTTGCGGAGCGTTATGGTCCCGTTGGTCGTGAACGGACGTCGGTGGGGAATATTTGAGCTAGGCTATCTGATTTAGGTCGAGCAGATCTAGCGCACGGATTCGCGCAGCACGGTGGTGGTAGAGGGTTCGTCGCCCTTCGCCAGTTTTTGATCGCTACCGTCGATTATTGCCGCCATTTGCCTCGAATCCGGCAAAGCGGGGTAACGTCCCACAGCAGTGCTGCTGTCCAGTCCATAGCGGGTCAAAGCATAGCCTTGGCTGCCTGCAACTCGATCGAAGCGGAGTAATGCTCCAGCGTCATCGATGGGGATGACCACCGATCCATTGGCGTTCGCATCCGCAACTTGCAGAACATCGAATGTCGCGTCGTCAACTTTGATTGTGCCGAGCCGACAGAGTGCCTTGCTGTCGACTGCGCAGGCTTTGAGATCAACAGCCGATGCGCGCTGCAATGCCGACGGCGTGTCGAACGACAGGCCTTTGAGCATGGCATTGACGCCGGCCTCCACGTCGGCTTGCCGATCGCTCGTTGCAGTGACGCGCAATTTGACGATCCAGCCACCGGCATGCACGAACGCCGCGGCAAGGACGAGCTGGCCATCGGCGGCACCGGTATAAAGGGTGCTCAGTGCGCTATTTGCATGGCCGCCAGCGTCCGTGACCTGTTGCGAGGCGCGTCGGGTCGTCGGGCCGAATCGTTCGAAAATGGCGCGTTCCGTGGCGACGGCTGCCAACGCGGTGTCTGCGAAGCCCGGCTTGTAGATGAACGCGGTCGCCTGAACGACATTATCCGCCGAGGCATATTGCGCATAGCTGTTGATGCCTGAGCCATAGTCCGAAATCTCTCCGGTCTTCACCAGCGCCAACGCTCCTGCCTGTTGCGGCAAAGCGATCCCGGCAGCTTGCGAGCGCACGGTGTCAGAGGTCGTTGTCCAGGTTTCAGATGCTGGCCCCTGCGCAATCGCAGGAGTAGCGCAGAGCAGGGCCAGGGCAAGCAGTGGTAAGCGCATCGGCACATCCTCATCCAGCGCCTTCTTGTGAGGCGTTTAGTCGAGAGAGGATCACATAGCGTCGTAAAAGGCGCAAGCGCTCATTTTACCGCTGCCCTAACGGAAATGAAGGGCATTCGTCAGGCTTGCGCGTATCGCATAGCCGTTTCGCGGATCAACGCGATCATGTTGGGAATGCCTTGCGTCCGGTTGGAACTGAGCTGGTTACGCAAGTCGAACGGAGCAAGGGACTGTGCAATGTCCGTCCCCGCTATTTCCGCTGCCGGCCTGTCCTGCACGGTCGTAAGGACCAGCGCGATAATGCCCTTGGTGATCGCCGCATTGCTGTCCGCCAGAAAGTGCAGCGTTCCGTCATCACGGGCGATGGGATAGACCCACACGGCGGCCGAGCAACCCCTCACAAGGGTGGCGTCGGTCTTTAGCGGGTCGGGCATGTCTTCCAGACCCTTGCCCAGATCGATGAGCAATCGATAGCGGTCGTCGGCATCGAGAAATTCATATTCTTCGAGCAGATCGGCAAGCGGGGCGGGGGGCTGTGTCATGCCCGCCGATATAGGGGAAAATCACGCGCGGGAAAGGCGCGTTAGCCCACTATATAAACACTGCGTCGGCTATAGATCCACCCCGGCAGCAATGGCTTCCAGCTTGCGGATGCGTTCCTTGAGGTCGGCAACTTCGATGCGATTGCCGACAGATGGCGTCGCGGGTTCGATAGGATGGTGTTGCAACTCGGCTCTTTTGAGGTCGAGCCAGCCATTCCAGCCGCGCAGCAACGTCATGGCGACGATTGCGACGGCGGACAACCCCGCCATGGCCATGGTCAGATAGAAAACTGGGTCCTGCATTGTGCTTTTCCCTTTTGCTCGGTCCATCCACCTGATGTGCAGGGGCGGATGGGCGCGTTGATATCCCGTGAGCGGCGCTCAGTTCAGCGGCGCGTCACGCAGTCTTTCAATTTCGTCGGATAGATCGACGCCCTTGTCGGTGACGATCCGTTCCAGAACGCGGACACGCTGTTCCAGCCGTTCGGTTTGCGCCGCATATTGTGCGGTTTTTTCTGCAGTTTCATGCGACTGCATTTCGAGTTGCCGTTCCTTCAGGCTCAGCCAGCTTTTGAACCCCTTTACGGCGAATGCACCCAAGGGAATGAGTACCCAGATCCACGTTGCGGCCATGATAACCTCCTCTTGCTTGGGTTAGTTCGCCGGACCGCGCAGTTGCTCGATCTCACGAGTCAGGCTGTGCGATCCATCTGTCACGATCCGTTCCACCACCGCGAGGCGATCCTTGATCGATCCCAGTTCAGCGCGGAGTTGAGCGTTTTCCTGGCTCAGGAGCTTGATCCGCTCCATCGATTCGTCGCTGGTCTTGGGGTAGACTGCTTGGCCCCAGGCACCGTCGAGAGGGTAGCCGTGCTTCACTCGCATCCAGGTGGTAATTACCCACCCGCCGACACCCACGGTCACAGCGATGGCTATTATCGGAAACACCGCTCCCAAAAGAGCTATCTTGTCCTCATACATTTTCGTCTCCCTTGCTTCGCTTCAGCGCAGCGGGTCGATTTCGCGGGCGGTGCGGGTGGCAGGATCAGTGGCGATCCGTTCCAGCACGGCGATGCGTTCCTCAAGGTGGCCGATGCGACCGTGCAGCTTTTCATTTTCTCCGGTCAGCAGCGCGATTTTTCGATCGGCGTCGGGGTCGTTTCGATGAACGGTGCCAGCCCATTCATTTTCAACCGGATAGCCATGGCGGGCACGGACCCATGTGGTGAACATCCAGCCCAGCGTCGATATCGCGATGATGGCGATTATGAAGGATGGTCCTGCAAAGCTCATCGTCTCAACTCCCCTGTTAGTCGCCGCGGCTTAGCGCAGGCTTTCTATCTCATCGGACAGGCGCTGATTGCGACTGGTGTAGTATACCTCGATGTCGGCGAGGCGACGGTCAATGTCGCGGAACTTGGACCGCACGTCGCGAGTGCTGCGCGCTGGATTGCTGCGGACCCCCTGCCAGAACTTGGCGTCTTCCTTATCCTGATAGAGGCCTTGCGGCTTCTTCTCGGCCAGCCATACGGCGATACCGTAAGCGATGAGGGTCCAGGGGAAGGCACCCATCAGGGTCACCAGCACTGCGCCGATGCGGACCCAAATGACGTCGATCCCAGTATAGTCGGCGATCCCGGCGCAGACGCCGCTCCATTTGGCGTTCTGCTTGTCGAGGTAGAATTTCGTGCGGCGAGCGGTCATGTCAGTTCCTCCGGTCGAAGCTGTAGTCGTCATCGGCGGCCGCAGGGCGCGCCGGACGGAAATCGGGATTGTCGGCGGCGATGATCCGTTCGATAGTCGAAAGGCGATCATCGAGGCGACGGGCGGTTTCGTGCATCTGGTCGAGCATCGCTTCATCTTCGTTGGTGAGCGTTGCGGAGGTCTTCCACTTGGTGATGTAGTGGAAGATCACCCACGGCAGGCCCAGGAAGAGGATGCCGACGACCACGATGGGGACAAGTATGTCTTCCATTGGATCAGCCTTCCCCGGTGCCAGAAGCGTTCTGCTGTGCGGCCTTCATGGCAGCCAGTTCGGCGTCGATCTTGTCGTTCGACTTGAGCGCGGCAATTTCTTCTTCCAGCGTCGGCGGCGTGCCGCCCAGGTTCATCGCGTCGGCGCGACCTTCGGCGAAATCGACACGCTGTTCGAGAATATCGAAGCGAGCAAAGGCGTCCTGCACCTTTTCACCAGCATACATTTCGCGGACCTTCAGGCGGGTCTCGGCGCTTTCCATGCGAGTGGCGAGGCTGTTCTGGCGGGCGCGGGCTTCGCGCAACTTGGCCTGCAGTTTGGCGATGTCTTCTTCCGAAGCGCGCAGCGCATCGTCGAGTACGACGATTTCGGACTTGAGTTGATCGGCCATATCTGCGGCCTTCTGCTTTTCAACCAGAGCGGCCTTGGCGAGATCTTCGCGATCCTTGGACAAGGCAAGCTGTGCCTTTTCCGTCCAGCTTTCCTGCAGCGCTTCCAGCTTGCTGATGTGGCGACGCATTTCCTTCTGGTCCGCGATGGTGCGGGCTGCGCCGGCGCGGACTTCGACGAGCGTTTCCTGCATTTCCATGATGATCATGCGGATCATCTTTGCGGGATCTTCTGCCTTGTCGAGCAAGTCGGTGACGTTGGCAGCGATGATGTCGCGGGTTCGAGAAAAAATGCCCATCGTGATCTACTCCTGATGATTATTCGAAAGGTGCCGGGGTGGGTAGGGTGGGGGCGATGCCCACCCCGGCGGGGTGTTGGAACCGCTTACGCCAGATAACGGACGGTTCCGGGGGTTTGTTCAGAAGCCATGCTGTGGATCGCTGCGCCGGTTTCATTGGCGCGGGCGGGGCCGACGGCGCTCAGGACCATGGTGGACCCGAACAGGACGGCGCAGATGGCAACGGAAAGGTGCTGGCTGATTTGCTTGATATTGAACATTGGGGTTCTCCCTGAAACTTGGCCTTCATGTCGTTCCGCCGTTTGTTTGGCGGGTTGCCAATAGTATTGCAGAGGCCGTGCCAGTTTTCAGAAATGGCGGATTTCTGCGGAATTTCACCTGTTGGCACACTCGGTTGGCATATTTCACTTGCGAAACATTGGGATTTTTCGCCATAGTTTAGTGCATGGAGCAAAACACCCAATTCATCGGCCAGTCCTTCGCGTTTCTCGATTCCGTGGAACAGGCCGAACGGGCAGCGGAACTCAATCGCCCGGTGCTGGTGATTGGGGAGCGAGGCACCGGCAAGGAACTGATTGCCGAGCGTCTGCATCGCCTGTCCTTGCGCTGGGGTGAGCCGTTGATTGTCATGAACTGCGCGGCGCTTCCCGAAACGCTGATCGAGGCGGAGCTGTTCGGGCATGAGGCAGGCGCGTTCACCGGTGCGACGCGGACGCGGCAGGGACGGTTTGAGGAAGCCGATGGCGGGACGCTGTTCCTCGATGAGTTGGGGACGCTGTCGATGGCGGCGCAGGAGCGCCTTCTGCGCGTAGTCGAATATGGTGAGGTAACGCGCATTGGGGCGTCGCGGCCGATCCGGGTCGATGTGCGGATCGTGGCGGCGACCAACGAGGATTTGCCTGTGGCTGCGGAGGAGGGGCGTTTCCGTGCGGATTTGCTCGATCGGCTTTCGTTTGAAGTCATCACACTGCCACCCCTGCGCGCCAGGGAGGGAGATGTGCGGGTGCTGACCGATCATTTCGGGCGGAAGATGGCGGCAGAATTGGGGTGGCCGCAATGGCCCGGCTTCGCGGCGCCCGCGATGGCGGAGCTGGAGGCTTATCGCTGGCCCGGCAACGTGCGCGAACTGCGCAACGTGGTGGAGCGCGCTGTGTATCGATGGGACGAACCCACACGCTCTATCGACCGCATCGTGTTCGATCCCTTCGGATCGCCATGGAGACCGGTGGCGATGCCCAACATATCGCGCCAGTCGGTAAAGAAAGTCGCGCAGGTATCGGAAGATGCCCCGACTCCAGAAGCCGCGCCGCAGGTCGCGGCTTATGAAGTGACCGATCTAAAAGCCGCTATGGACGCGCATGAAGTCGCAATTTTGCAGGGCGCTTTATCGCGTTATCGTTTCAATCAGCGTGCGACGGCCAAGGGGCTGGGCCTGAGTTACGATCAATTGCGGCACTGTTTGAAAAAGCACGGATTGCTCGGCGCGCTTGCGAATATCGAAGCCTGACCGCAGATATTCTTTTCGGCAACTTTTGAGAACGATTCTCAATACTTTATTTCGCTTGAAATACCTTCCCTCCATACCGATTACCACTGTGGGCCTATCACGTTTTTAGCGTTGGTCGGGTGACATTCAGAAATTCCAAGGAGACTCTTATGGCTTTTGCACTTCCCGAACTTCCTTATGCCAAGGACGCCTTTGGCGATCTGATTTCTGCCGAAACCTTCGACTATCATCACGGCAAGCATCACAACGCTTACGTGACCAAGGCAAACGAGCTGGTAGCAGCCGATCCTGCATTGCAGGGCAAGTCGCTGGTCGACCTCATCAAATCGTCGAAGGGCGGATTATTCAATCAGGTCGGTCAAATCTGGAACCACAGCTTTTACTGGCTGGGCCTCAGCCCGGAAAAGCAGGAGCCGACCGGCGAATTGCTTACGCTCATCAACGATGGCTTCGGCTCGGTCGATGCATTGCTCGACAAGCTGAAGGCTGAAGCGGTGGGGCATTTTGCCAGCGGTTGGGCGGCACTCATCCTCAAGGATGGCAAGTTGGCAGTGACGTCCTACCATGACGCCGATTGTCCGATCGCACATGGCGATACGCCGTTGTTCATTCTGGATGTGTGGGAACATGCCTATTACATCGATTATCGCAACGCGCGTCCGGACTATGCCGGCGCCATTTTGAAGAATGCAGTAAACTGGGAATTCGTTGCTCAGAACCTTGATGGCAAGGGTGCATCGCGGGCCGATCAGCAAGGTTGATCCAGCCCCTTACATTCTACGTTTGATGTAAAAAGACGCTGCCGTTCATTACGGTGGCGTCTTTACTTTTTTGTAATCTATTCAATGCGATGAATTGTACGAGCCGTTGTTTCTAAAAACAGGCTTGGGGGGTTGGATAGTTTATGAATATCGCCGAGCTACGAGACCAGCACGACAGCATCATGGCCGTTGCGAATGAGCTTCGCATTGCAGTCGGCGATGTTTCCACGCCCAAACCGGTGTCAGCCATACGCTGGCGCTTGGCCCGGCTTTTGCTGGCGCATCTGGCCATAGAGGACGGCCATTTCTATCCCTCCATGCTGTGCCATAGCGACCGCGCGGCTCAGGAAAAAGCGGACCGGTTTCAGAAGGAGATGGGCAAGCTCTCGTCTGCATTCAGCCAATATATGGCGGCATGGACGGATGTGCAGATCGGCAAGGACTGGCCAAAGTTCTGTACGACGACCCAGGACATACTGGCTGCGCTCGAACGGCGGGTGGCGCAGGAAAACGCGCAGCTTTATCCGCTGGCCCCTCCAGGTTGGAACATTTATTCGGCTGCTCCCCCTTTGCTATGCCCAGCTATCTGACGATTCCTTGCTATCCTTGGGGCGGAGTAGTCTCGCCGATTTCGTCGCTGTCGACCTTCTCGCCCACGGACAGGCCGTGTCGCATGAGCATGGGGATATTGGCCGCAGCAAACAGGAACGAGATAGCCGTAACGCCCCACACCTTGACCGAAAGCCAGGTATCGAATGTGAGGAAGTGCCGCAGCCCCTCGTTCAGCAGCGCCATGAAAACGAAGAAAAATGCCCAGTTTCGCGACAGCTTTTGCCATCCCTCTTCGGATAGACCGTCATAGGCTGCCTGCAGCAGATATTTGAGCAGCGGTTTGCCCCGCGCCAGTCCCGCAAACAGCATGAGCGCGAAGAACGTGTAGATGATCGTCGGTTTGATCTGAATGAAGCGTTGGTCGTGGAAATAGATGGTAAGCGAACCGAAAAACAATACGAGGATGGCCGAGAGCCAGAGCATTGGGGAAACCTTGCCCAGCTTCACTTTCGACACGATCACCGCCACAGCAATCGCCGCCATGAATATGCCGGTGCCTACGATCACGCCTTGAAATTTATACGCAAGGAAGAAGGCAAGAAGCGGCCCAAAATCCAGTAGTAGGCTAAGCGTGCCGTTATGCGCTGGCTTGGTTGCCGGAGCGGAATTGTCAGCGGGCATAAGCGGTTCCTGCGATGGCGCGCGCCATGTCGGCAGCATCGAAGGGGCGCAGGTCTTCGATCTTCTCACCAACGCCAATGGCGTGAATAGGCAGGCGATATTTCTCTGCAGCGGCAACAAGCACACCGCCGCGGGCGGTGCCATCCAGCTTGGTCATGACCAGGCCGGTGACAGCCGCGACGTCCTGAAACACTTCGATCTGGCTCAAGGCGTTCTGGCCCGTGGTTGCGTCGAGGACGAGGACGACATCGTGCGGAGACGCAGGATTTATACGGCCCAGTACGCGGCGGATTTTGGCCAGCTCGTCCATCAACTCGCGCTTGTTCTGCAAACGCCCTGCCGTATCGACGATCAATACGTCGATGCCGGTCTCGGTCGCCTGCTTCACGGCCTCGAACACGATCCCGGCAGCGTCGCCACCTTCCTTGCCCGATACGATGGGGATGCCAAGACGGTCGGCCCATACGCGAAGCTGGCCGATGGCAGCGGCGCGGAACGTGTCGCCTGCCGCCAGCATCACGCCATAATCCTGCTCAATGAACAGATTGGCCAGCTTGGCAATCGTGGTGGTCTTGCCCGATCCGTTGACGCCGATGACGAGGATCACCTGGGGGCGGGGAAAGGCTTCGATCTCAAGCGGGCGGGCGACAGGGGCCAGCACCTTCTCGATTTCCTCCGCAATAATCTCGCGCAGATATTCCTCGGTCAGTTCCTTGTGGAACCGTCCTTCGGAAAGACGCTCCCGGATGCGACCGGCCATGGCAGGGCCGAGGTCGGACATGATCAGCGCTTCCTCGATCTCGTCGAGCGTCTGCTCGTCGAGGGCGGCGCGGCTGAACAGCCCGGTCAGATTGTCGCCAAGGCGATCGGATGTGCGCTTCAGACCGCCAAAAAGACGGTCGCGCCAGCTCGTTTCACTCATGGGGAGCCTCTTGCGCGATCAGGCGCCCATTCTCAAGCGCTGTAACGTAGACCGGAAGGATTTCGCCCGGTGTGGCGGGCCGGGCCAGCGCAACAGGCGCGAAGCTTTCTGCATGACCGGCCATGCCGCTGCGTTCGATCAGCACGTCCTGACGTGTGCCTATTAAGCTGCGCAGCCATGACCGACGCTGATCCTCGCAAGCGCTGCGCAGCCTGGCAGCGCGGGACTTGACGATTGTGGCGTTGACCTGGGGCATTCGGGCGGCTGGGGTGCCGCTGCGGGGAGAGTAAGGGAAGATATGACCGTGGACGATTTGGCAGTTCTCAACCAGCGCTAGGCTGTTGGCGAACATCGCGTCGGTTTCGGTGGGAAATCCTGCAATGATGTCCGCCCCGATAGCAATGTCCGGGCGTCGACTTTTAATACGATCGACGAGGGCGATGGCCTGTGCCCGTGTGTGCCGACGCTTCATACGTTTCAAGATCATGTCGTCACCGGCCTGCAGTGAAAGGTGCAGGTGCGGCATCAATCGCGGCTCACCTACGATAAGGTTGAACAGGCAGTCGTCGATTTCGACGCTATCGAGCGAGGAAAGGCGGAGGCGGGGCAGATTGGGAACATGCTTCAGGATGCGCTCAACCAACAGGCCTAGCGTCGGATTGCCGGGGAGGTCCGGACCATAGCTCGTCACGTCCACGCCGGTCAGCACTATCTCGCGATAACCGCTATCCACCAGCGCCTTTATCTTGTCGATGACTGCGCCGGCTGGCACGGACCGGCTGTTGCCGCGTCCGTAGGGGATAATGCAGAAGGTGCAGCGATGGTCGCAGCCATTTTGCACTTCGATGAAACCGCGCACCCGGTCGGCAAAGCCGCTCACCATATGCGGTGTCGTTTCGCGCAGGGCCATGATGTCGGAGACGTGGATTTTGGGGTCTTCCGCCTCTCCGATAAAATCTGTGGCGGACGTAACGAAGCTCTCTGCTTCAAACTTCTCCTTGTTGCCGATCACCCGGTCGACTTCCGGCATGGCGGCGAACATGGCAGGATCGGTTTGCGCTGCGCAGCCTGTGACGACGATCCGCGCATCCGGCCGGTCGCGACGGGCGCGGCGTATGGCCTGACGGGTCTGGCGCACAGCTTCGCCGGTCACGGCGCAACTATTGACGATGACGAGATCGTCCTGCGGTCCCGCAAGCTGCCGCATCGTCTCGCTCTCGGCAATGTTGAGGCGACAACCCAATGTAATGAGCTGCGGTCCCGCGCTCCTCAAAAGCGGCTCCAGTCGGCTTCTCCGTCGAATACATGCGCCGCGGGGCCGCGCATCGATATGCTGCCGCCAGGTTGCCAGTCGATGGTCAGTTCACCGCCAGGTAGCGCCACCGTCACCGGACCTTTTGCAAGGCCGCGCCGTATGGCGGCTACCGCTGTGGCGCAGGCGCCGGTGCCGCACGCGCGCGTGATGCCCGCACCGCGCTCCCAGACGATCAGGCGGATACGGTCGGGGCTTTCGACTTCAGCGAAGTTGACGTTGATACGCGAAGGGAAAAGTGGGTCGGTCTCTATCACAGCGCCGAGCCGCGCCGCTTCGGCCATATCCATGCCGGGCCGGAAAAAGACAATGTGCGGATTACCCACATTTGCCGCGCTCGGGTCAGCAAGATATTCCCATCCGACAGGCATGTCGCGCGTGTCCATTGGGTAGGCGAGTGGAATTTGGTCCCAATCGAAGCGCGGGACGCCCATGTCGACGATAGCGCCGCCTTCGATCAGGCGCGCGTCGAGCAAGCCGCCCTTGGTTTCGATGGAAACGTCCTTGCCCAAGAACAGGGGGACGCAGCGCGTCGCATTGCCGCAGGCTTCGACTTCGCTTCCGTCTGCATTGAATATCCGCATCTTCACATCGGCAGCATCCGACGGTTCGATAACGATGAGCTGATCGCATCCTATCCCCGCATGGCGATCGGCAATGGCGCGGGCGCGGCTTGCTGGCATGGCAACAGGCGCATCTCGTGCGTCGATCACGACGAAATCATTGCCCAGACCATGCATTTTGGAGAAACGACCGTTCATCCCCGCCATGTAGGGATGATGAGCAGGGCTGTCCATCGAACGTCGTTTGAAGTCTGTTATCCAGCCAGGCGATTTTGCTCGTCGGCAGATATTTCTGTCCGGGGTAAATGCGCTTCGTGGGCAGGAAGCATGTTGCGGTCAGCCAGCATGCGTCGAGTCTGTTCTACGGTCATCGGCTTTCCAAAATGCCATCCTTGCCCCTTGGCCAAACCCAGGCCGCGCAGTTGCGTTTCAATCGCGAGCGTTTCGACGCCTTCAGCTGTAACAGGCAGGCCCAGACTTTCGCCCAGCCGGGCTATCGCAGTCACGATAGCCGCATTCTCGCCATTGTCGCCCATTGCAGTTACGAAGCTGCGATCGATCTTGATCCGATCGAACGGCAAGGCGCGCAAATGTGCAAGCGAGCTGTATCCCGTTCCGAAATCGTCAAGCGCAACGCGAATGCCCTGATTTTTGAGGCTTTGGACGATGGCCTTGGCGAGGTCCAGATTCTCGAACAGGCAGCTTTCGGTAATTTCGACTTCCAGCCGGTTGGCGGGATATCCGGTCTCCAGAAGGAGTTTGAGGATTTTCTGACTGAACCACGGGTCGCGTAATTGGGAAGGGGAGATGTTGACGGACAGAGTCAGAGAGGGGTCCCAGTTGCGCGCATCGGTAAAGGCGCGCCGCATCACAGCGAAAGACAATTCGCCGATCATGCCGCTTTCTTCGGCAATCGGAATGAACATGTCCGGTTGAACAATGCCCAGGCTAGGGCTTTCCCATCGGGCCAGCATCTCGAAACCGAGCAGTTTGCCCGACGTCAGTTCAACCTGCGGTTCGTAATAAGGCACGAATTCTCCGGCGGCTATGCCACCGCGCATGCCGCCTTCGATCATGTTGCGATGTTGCAGTACCTCTTCCATCGCAGGTTCAAACCAACTGTGGCGGTTGCGTCCCGCATTCTTGGCGGCGTACATGGCGATATCGGCACGGCGGATCAAAACGTCGATGGTGTCGCCATCGGTATCGGACCGTGCAATGCCCAGAGAGGTGCTGATCGCCAACTCGCGGTTATCATGGCTAATCGGCAGTGTCATGGCAGCGACAATGTCTTCGGCGATCCTCTCGATCATCTCGCCCTGACCATCGTCGAATGTACATGCGCAGGTGAACTCGTCGCCACCGAGCCTGGCGGCGATGGAACTGGGCGGGAGGATTTTGGACATCCGCTCTGCCACGATCTTCAGCACGACATCCCCTGCTTCATGTCCATGGATGTCATTGATCGTTTTGAAGTGGTCGAGATCAAGCAGCATTATCGCAACGGTCTTACCGCTGCGACCGGCATCGTGGATCATCGCCGTGCATTTTTCCTGAAAGGAGCGCCGATTGAAGAAATTGGTAAGCGGATCGATGGACGCAAGCGTGCTCGCGCGTTGCTCGGCGGCTGCGCGATGGGACACCTCTTTCTGAAGATCGCGATATCGGCGATAACCGAACAGTATCAGCGCGACGTTCAGCAACACAGCGATCGTCAGCACTTCTTCTACGCCGGCGCCCAAGCCGGCAAAGGCCGCGATCACCTGACCGATCGCTTCGCTGCCATTGAATACGAACAGCAGCGCCGCCGCAAAGAGGATTCCGCCCGTGAGCAAATCCTGTTGCGTCTTGTCTTTTGAGCCTGTCATATTTCCCGGCTGCGGCGCGTCCATAATGCTGCTGATCCCCTTTGCGGCGGAGTGTGCGCGAAATGCATTGAGAAGGGGTAAACTCTTTCGCAATTGCGGGAGGCCGTATGGGATCGGCTTGCAACTAGGGGCCTGCTGGGGTACAGGCAGCTCAACATTGGCAGGCTAGTCCTGTCGATATCCTGACAAATCCGATGAGCCATGATGTTCCGCGTGAACGGCCCGAAGGATAACGCTGGTTGGCGAGGTTTCGCCCACCGGCGTATTTGTCGTTTGGGATAATGTGGGTTTTCGGGGCTTTCCCCCGAATGTGAGGTTTGCATGTTCGATTCACTGAGCGATCGTTTAGGCGGCGTATTCGACAAGCTGAAGGGCCGTGGCGCCCTGACCGAATCGGATGTGCGTGGCGCCATGCGCGAAGTGCGTATCGCGCTGCTGGAGGCAGACGTCGCGCTTCCGGTGGTTCGCGATTTTGTCGATAAGGTTACCGAAGAAGCTGTCGGCCAGAATGTGCTGCGGTCGGTTACGCCGGGACAGCAGGTCGTCAAGATCGTTAGCGATGCGCTGACCGCGATGCTCGGGTCCGACACGGTCGACCTGATGATCGACGTGACCCCGCCCGCTGTCATCATGATGGTCGGTCTGCAGGGATCGGGCAAGACCACGACAACGGCCAAGCTTGCCAAGCGGTTGAAGGAAAAAGACCGCAAGAAGGTCATGATGGCGTCGCTCGACGTTCAGCGTCCTGCGGCGCAGGAGCAGTTGGCAGTGCTGGGTGAGCAGTGCGGCGTGGCGACGTTGCCGATCATTGCAGGGCAACAGCCGGTCGATATCGCTCGCCGCGCGCTCCAGTCCGCAAAGCTGCAGGGCTTCGACGTCGTCATGCTCGACACCGCTGGCCGCCTGCATGTCGATCAGGCGCTGATGGACGAGATGAAGGCGGTTGCGGACATCGCAACGCCGCATGAAATCTTGCTGGTGGTGGATTCGCTGACGGGTCAGGACGCCGTCAACGTCGCGAAGAACTTCACCGAACAGGTGCCGTTGACCGGCGTGGTGCTCACCCGCATGGACGGCGATGCGCGCGGTGGTGCGGCGCTCTCGATGCGTGCCGTCACAGGTCAGCCGATCAAATTTGCCGGTGTCGGCGAAAAGCTCGATGCAATCGAGGTGTTTCACCCCGGTCGCGTTGCCAGCCGTATCCTTGGCATGGGCGATGTGGTCAGCCTGGTCGAGCGCGCTGCGGAAAGTATCGACGCGGACGAAGCCGACAAGCTCGCCAAGAAGATGGCCAAGGGGCAGTTCGATCTCGACGATCTGCGCGCGCAACTGGGCCAGATGCGGCGCATGGGTGGGCTTGGTGCGCTGGCGGGCATGATCCCGGGCCTCAAGAAAGCGCAGATGGCGATGGCGCAGAGCGGCGCCAGCGACAAGACGCTGGTGCATATGGATGCCATTCTGACGTCGATGACGCCGAAGGAAAGATCGCGCCCCGCGCTGATCAACGCCAAGCGCAAGATCCGCATTGCCAAAGGGTCCGGTACTACGGTGCAGGAAGTCAACCGTGTCCTGAAGATGCATCAGGAAATGGAAAGCGCAATGAAGAAGATCCGCAAGATGGGCGGATTGAAGGGGCTGGGCAAGATGTTCGCCGGGGGCGGCATGGGCGGTTTGCTCGGCGGCGGCGGTGCCGGCGGCATGGGCGGAGCGGGCGCCATGCCCGGTTTGCCGGGTGGCGACATGCCGAAGCTGCCCCCCGGTTTCGACAAGTTCATGAAGAAATAACTTTAATACACTGATTTGAATGCAAGAAAGGTAAGGTAGAATTTTATGGCAACTGCAATTCGTCTGTCGCGTGGCGGCTCCAAGAAGCGTCCCTATTACAAGATCGTCGTGACCGACAGCCGCTCGTCGCGCGATGGCAAGTTCATCGAGCGTATCGGCAGCTACAACCCGCTGCTTTCCAAGGACGATGAGAAGCGCGTTGTTCTCGACGCCGATCGTGCGAAGCACTGGATCTCGGTCGGTGCGCAGCCCAGCGATCGCGTCGCTCGTTTCCTCGATGCCGCTGGTGTTCTGGAACGCGCTGCACGCAACAACCCCAACAAGGCGAAGCCGGGCGAGAAGGCCACGGAACGCGCCGAAGAACGCGCCACCAAGCTGGCCGAAGCTGAAGAAGCCAAGAAGGCCGCCGAGGAAGCCGCCAAGGCACCTGCACCGGTAGAAGAAGCTGCTGAAGCGACCGAAGAAACGGCGGAAGGCTAAGCCTTGTCCGATCGTCCCGTCACCCTTGCTGCCATCATCGGTGCGCATGGCGTGACGGGCGAGGTGCGCCTGAAGCTGTTTGCGCAAGGGGTCGATAGCCTCAAGCAATATAAGAGCTTTGCGATTGGCGACCGGGTGCTGACGTTGAAGACGATCCGCCCCGGTCCCAATGGCGCAGTCGCGCGTTTCGCTGAAATTGGTGACCGCACGGCAGCCGAAGGGTTACGCGGTACGGCTCTGACCGTCGCGCGGTCCGCTTTGCCGCCACTGCCGGAAGGCGAATATTATCATGTCGACCTGATCGATTTGCCATGCATATCGACCGAAGGCGAAGAATTGGGCCGGATCGTCGCGGTCGAGAATTTCGGCGCTGGCGACATCATCGAAGTCGAGCGTCCTCGCCCGCCGCTGGACAGCAAACCAGCCAAACGCTTCATGGTGCCGATCAAGGCCGTGGATATTGGCGAGGACAAGGCCGTCATTGACGCGCTGTTCATCGTTTAGTATATACTTGCCGTATATACGGAGGCTCGCGATGGGCGAAGAGTATAAGGCGAAAGTTTTCAAATCGGGCAACAGCCTGGCTTTGCGTCTGCCCAAAGGGTTGGGTTTGACCGAAGGCGCGGAAATGCGTTTGCGCGAGGAACAGGGCAAGTTCATCTTCGAGTTGGCGGATGCTCCGCGCCGGAAGATAGATATCAGCAAGTTCGCGGGTAAGGCGCCCTGGCTCAAGCCATTGACTCCTGAGGATCGGATATTCGAAGAACGGGAACTGGACTGGGAAGGCAAATTGCTGAATCGCGATGCCTGAATCTGCCTTTTTGCTCGACAGCAACATTTGCATCTATCTTCTGAATGATGCTTCGCCCAAATTGGCTGCGCGGGTTAGTGATCAACCGGCCGGCTCCCTGTTTATCTCGTCGATTACGCTTGCTGAAATTGCGGTGGGTTATGGCGATGATGTTTTCGATGCGCCCGATCTGAAGGCAATGATCGCGCAAATTCCCGTCCGTGACTTTGATGAAGCAGCGGCGCGTTTATATGGCGCGCTTCCTTTCCGACGATCCCGCTTCGATCGCCTCATTGCGGCACATGCTTTGAGCCTCGATATGAGTCTGGTCACCAACAACGAAGACGATTTCGCGGATATCCCCGGCCTTCGTACAGAGAATTGGACGTTATGAGCAGCTTCGGTCAGATCATGCCTTATCTCTATATGGCGATATTCGTCGTTATCGGGTGGCGGTTATATGTCATTCGGTGGGACTGGCGCTTGAAGGCTGCTTCGGGTGCGGCGATGGTGATTGCGCCGCCGCTGTTGTTCCTGTTGCCTGCGTTGCGCAATCCGCAGGGCAACTTCGCCGGGTGGCTGCTGGCGATGGGCATCGGGATGCTGGTGATGGGTGCGCTGTGCATGGGCGGCGGCGTGCTGGCCGGATGGCTGCGGGCGCGTCCGCGTAAATCGTCGTGACATTCGCCGCGCAGATATTGACGCTGTATCCGGAGATGTTCCCCGGACCGCTCGGCACGTCGCTGGCGGGCAGGGCGCTGGGCGAAGGCACGTGGTCGTGCGACCCGATCCAGATCCGCGACTTCGCGACCGACAAGCACAAGTCCGTGGACGATACCCCGGCGGGCGGCGGGGCGGGCATGGTGATGCGCGCGGACGTGCTGGCGCGGGCCGTGGACGATGCGATGGCGCGACAACCGGACGCGCCCGTGCTGGCCATGACGCCGCGCGGAGAGCCACTGACGCAGGCGCTGGTGCGGGAGATCGCGGGCGGCCCCGGCGTCACGATCCTGTGCGGCCGCTTCGAGGGAATGGACGAGCGCCTGTTCGAGGCGCGGCCCATCCGCGAAGTGTCGATCGGGGACTATATTCTGTCCGGTGGAGAGACGGCGGCGATCGTGCTGCTGGACGCTTGCATCCGCTTGCTTCCCGGTGTAATGGGCGCGGCTTCCAGTGGGGATGAGGAGAGCTTCGAAAGCGGCCTCCTTGAATATCCGCACTATACCCGACCCAATGATTGGGAAGGGCGCACGATCCCGCAAGTGTTGCGATCGGGGGATCATGCGAAGATCGCGGCATGGCGCCAAGCCATGGCCGAGGATCATACACGGTTAAGGCGGCCGGACCTTTGGGAACGTCACAGTGACGTTCGGGACCAGTCGCCCTCTGGCGCGCAACGACAGACGAAGGAAAAGAGGGCATGAACCTCCTGCAGCAGATCGAGGCCGAAAGCATTGCGGCTCTTGGCAAAGACATTCCGGATTTCCGCCCCGGTGACACCCTGCGCGTTGGCGTGAAGGTTGTCGAAGGCGAACGTAGCCGTGTCCAGAACTATGAAGGCGTGTGCATCGCGCGTTCGAACAAGGGCATGGGCAGCAATTTCACCGTGCGCAAGATGAGCTTTGGCGAAGGCGTGGAACGCGTCTTCCCGCTTTATTCGCCGAACATCGATTCGATCACCGTGGTCCGCAAGGGCGTGGTGCGTCGTGCGAAGCTGTATTACCTGCGCGGCCGCACCGGCAAGCGCGCACGTATCGCCGAACGTCGCGACACCCGCAACGACGGCTAAGGCTTTCGCCTTATGCGATAGGGAAGGGCGCCGGGGGAAACTCCGGCGCCCTCTTTCGTGGGTGTGGGATGGGGGTTTTGGCGGAGGATTACGCGGAAAGCCTCAAAGGTCTCACTACGTCACCACCCATTGGGGCTGTTCCGGGGTGGGTGAGGGGTGAAGCCTCCCGGCCGCTCGACACGCGTGTTTTCCGTGTTCCTGCGAAGGCAGGAACCCAGTAATCTCTCCATGCGCTGAGGTTGCATTCTTACTGGGTTCCTGCCTTCGCAGGAACACGGCGGGGAACGGTGAGACCATTCGCTTGACTCGTAATTATCGCCATTCCCGCTCACACATTGCCCTGCATCTCTATCGGCACATCATCGTCAGGCCCGAAGTACAGCGCGGCGCAGTCTTCCCTGAGGCAGCCGCCGTCGAGTTCCAGATCGTCGCGCCAGGCGTCCTGAATGAAGTCCATCGTGTCGAGATGGTGATCCTCAAAATACATGCGGTGGACGTCATCGCGGCCCGCGCCATAGACGATGCGGCCTACCTTGGCCCAGATCGACGCCATGGTGCACATGCCGCACGGCTGGAGCGTGGAATAGAGCGTGGCACCGCGCAGATCCATGTCGCCATGCACTTTGCCCGCGCCCCGGAAGGCCATCATCTCCGCATGGGCCGTCGCGTCGCAGAGTTCCTCCGTCTGATTGACGGCGCGGGCGAGAACCCGTCCGTCCAGCACGATGATGGCGGCAATCGGCGTATCCTCCGGCGCGCTGCCTTTGCCGGTCGCCAGGTCGATGGCCTGCCGCATCCACGCTCTGTCCGCATCGCTTATCATGTCATTCGCCGCCCATCCTTGCCTGATCGCTATAGACGATCCTGACCCGCGAGCGTTCCCTCTGGCGGAGGCGGGGTTTGGGCGGAGAATTGCGCGGAAAGCCTCAAAAGCCTCACTACGTCACTACCCATTGGGCTGTTCCGGGGTGGGTGGGGAATGGAATGTGCTGACGCCCGACACGCGCGCTTTCGTGTTCCTGCGCAGGCAGGAACCCAGTAATCTCTCCATGCGCTGAGGTTGCACTTTTACTGGGTTCCTGCCTTCGCAGGAACACGGTGGATTGTGGGGGTAGGTAAAATGCCGTGTCGGTGATACGCGCCCATAAAGTCATCGCATTTCTCCCTCGCCGCATAAGCTCAGGCCAGCCACAGGCTCCCCGCCTGATAGACGTAAATGTTGTGGCAGCATCAGGGCGCTGCGGTCCCGGTTGTGCGCCACGAATGTCGCCAGAATGCACATAGTGAAGTCAAATTGCCGCCTGGCTGTCTCGCCTTATGCGTCATGAGCGCACGGGGGAGAGGGGATACGCGGAACAAGGACTTCGTGCAGGGCAACGGGCTAAGCACGGGCGGGGGTTTAGCGGAGGGTGGTGCGTGTAGGACAGGGGAATGTTGTCTGCACTTGCAAATTAAAGTTCCTAATGATCCGTCACTGTAGGTGTTCCGTTTGCCCGTTGCGATTGCTGCAGGTGCCAATCATGCGATAGCGCGAAACACCAAAAGGGGGGTCATCCCATAAGCGTCCGCAGGTCGCCCGTAGGTAGTGCGTAGCCCATGGCCTAGTGCGATCGCTTCTTGCAGGAAAATTTGGCCTTCGAAACGGCCAGATAGTGCTTCAAGCGTTTCGCTGGAATGAAGACCTGTGTGAGCATCTAAGATGCCTACGACGTTCCAATTACCGTCGATTAAATTTCCATATTTCATATTAAGTTCTGCGGGAGGCATAATTAAACCATCTGGTCGCAAGGTGGCCCACAGACGGGGTGCATCAGATCGAAACAGATGCATCTGAACTTGAGGTTCCATGCTCGCCATTGCGTCGAGTTCCACCTGTGCGGTCTCGCGATTGAACGTCTCCTTCGCTTCTTTCGCATTATCATTGGCTTTTCTCATTGCGATTTTCTGAAGATTTGGGCTTTTGTATAAAGTTTGTAGAGTGTCTGTATTCAAAAGACAGAGTGTACCAGTCGCCAAAACTAAGTTTCCGAGATCTGCCTCAGATATATCGCGTTTTAACAGTTCTTTTGCCTGATCGAGAAACAGAAGAGGTACAAGCCATCGGGCGTTGAACCGCCTATTTAAAGCCGTACTTCCGGATTCTGATGAACCGACTTTGACAATTTTGATATCAATAGCTCGATTAGCGCCGGTTCCTTCTGCACTCTCTCTTACGATTTCAGTCAACACACCATCGGAACTAAACTGTGATAAAAGTAGACCAATTCGATCATGATCCACATATAAAAAGTCATAAACGGAAGCGGTTTCGATAAGGTCTTCCTCCATCTTTGATTTCCCCTTTTATTTGCTTAATTCTATCTTCAGCTTCATATTGATGCCTTATAATTTCGTCGGTTGTCGGCACGTCGATGCTCTTATCGGCCAAACGAAACCCTAGCAATTTTCGAAATATCTTGAACACAAAGCCTCTATACGCTTCCCCTTCAATTATTGCCAATGTGCGGTTCTATCGACACTTCCCTCAAACCCCCGCCAATACCGCCATCGCCTGCTTCAAATGCGGCGCGTCGATCATCTTGCCGTCCAGTTGCAGCGCGCCTGCGCCGGGATTGGCTTCGAAGGCGGCGACTATGGCGCGGGCGTGGGCCAGGTCGGCTTCGCTGGGGGTGAAGGCGGTGTTGATAATGGGGACTTGGGCGGGGTGGATGGCCATCATGCCGGTGAAGCCGTCGCGGCGGCCGCGGGCGGCGTAGGCGGCGAGGGCGTCGAGATCCTTTATGTTGGGGAACACCGTCTCTATGGCGGCGACCCCGGCGGCATGGGCGCCGAACAAGGTGAGGCTGCGCACCATGCGATAGGGATCGGTATAGCTGCCGTCGGCTTCGCGGGAGGTGGCGGCACCGATGGCGGCGGGCAGATCCTCCGCGCCCCATGTCAGCCCCGCCAGATGCGCAGACACGTCGCGATAGGTGCCCAGCGTGAAGACGGCGGCGGCAGTCTCTGTGGCGATGGGGAGGATGGGGACGGCCTTGTCGCCCATCAGGGTCAGTAGATGCCGGACGCTGTCTGCGCCCTCCGCCTTGGGCAGCATGATGCCGTCCGGGCGGGCGCTTAGGATGGCGTCGAGGTCTGCCTGCGCCATGCCGCTGTCGAGGGGGTCGATGCGGACGAAGGTGGTGATCGTGCGCGGGGCGGAGAGCCAACTGGCGATGGCGTCGCGGGCGGCGATCTTGTTCGCGGCGGAGACCGAGTCCTCCAGATCGAGGATCAGGGCGTCGGCACCGCTGGCCGCTGCCTTGGCGAAGCGTTCCGGGCGGTCGCCGGGGACGAAGAGAAGCGCGCGGAGCCTCATGCGGTGGGTGCTTTCTTCAGCAGCGCCATGCGCAGGCATTGGCAGACGATCTCGTCCCGCTGGTTGCGGAGGCGGTGGGTGAAGGTGACGATGCCTGCGTCCGGGCGGGAGCGGCTTTCCTTTACCTCGGTGACTTCGGTTTCGGCGCGGAGGGTATCGCCGAGGAAGACGGGCTTTGGGTGGACCAGCTTGTCATAGCCCAGATTGGCGACGAGCGTGCCGAGCGTGGTGTCGCCCACCGACAGGCCGACCATCAGCGCGAAGGTGAAGGTGCCGTTGACGAGGATCTGCCCGAACTCCGACGCGCGGGCGGCCTCTGCATCGAGGTGCAGCGGCTGCGGATTGTGCGTCATGGTGGAGAAGAGGAGATTGTCCGTCTCCGTCACCGTGCGGCGGATTTCGTGGGTGAGGGTGTCGCCCACCTGCCATTGATCGAAATAGCGTCCGGCCATGTTCATCCTTGCTCCATGCTTTGTGCCGCAGGGTTAGCGGATGCAGCGGGCGAAGGCCATATCGGTTCGGATCGGCGAAAAGGGCTTGAACGCGGCAGGGCAGGGCGTATCTGGCCGGGGAAGCACGCGGACATAAGGACTGGCATGACACTCCCCACCCGGACGATTGGACCCTTCACCGTTTCGGCCGTCGGCCTTGGCTGCATGAATTTGAGCCATGCCTATGGCGTGCCGCCGTCTGAGGAGGACGGTGTGCGGCTGCTCAATCATGCGCTGGACGCGGGCGTGACGTTGCTCGACACCGCTGCGCTGTATGGCGGGGGGAATAATGAGCGACTGCTCGGCAAGGCAGTGATGCATCGCCGCGCGGAATTCACGCTGTCGAGCAAATGCGTGCTCGATCTGTACGATGGCAAGCGTGGGCTGGACGGGCGACCCGAGGCTATCGCGAAGACGCTGGATCAGGCGCTGGCGCGGCTGGGGACAGAGCATATCGATCTGTATTACATGCATCGGCTGGATAAGGACGTGCCGGTCGAGGAGTCGGTCGGTGCGCTGGTGCGAGCGAAGGAAGCGGGGAAGATCGGGGCGATTGGCCTGTCCGAAATGTCGGCAGCGACGATCCGGCGGGCGCATGGCGTGCATCCGATAGCCGCGGTGCAGGCGGAATATTCGCCCTGCGTCCGCAATCCCGAAATCGCAGTGCTGGAGACGTGCCGGGAACTGGGCATCGGCTTCGTGGCATTCTCTCCGGTGGCGCGCGGGATGCTGGCGGGGGCGATTACGTCGGACGATTATGTGGAGGGGGATATACGGTTGGGGATGCCGCGCTTTGTCGCGCCCAATCTGGCGCATAATCTGACGCTGGTGGCGCAGTACAATGCGGTGGCGCAAGAGGCCGGGGTTACGCCCGCGCAATTGGCGATGGGATGGGTGCTGTCCCGCGCGCCGCATATCGTGCCTATCCCCGGCACACGCAGCATCGCGCATCTGGACGAGAATCTGGCAACCGCGACGATGACCTTCGCGCCCGAAACGCTGGCGGCGGTCGATGCGATCTTTACGCCGGGGGCGGTGGCAGGGACGCGCTATGCCCCCGCGATGCAGGCGCAGATCGACACCGAGCTGCTGCCGGAGGAAGTGGATTAACGGAGCGGCACGCCCGGCGCGTTCTTCGACGTGCGGATGGTGAGCGAGGTCTTGACGCTCACCACATTGGGCGCGGGCGTCAGCTTCGATGTCAGGAATTGCTGGAACGACTGGAGATCGCGCGAGACGACCTTCAGGATGAAGTCGATCTCTCCGTTCAGCATATGGCATTCGCGCACTTCGGGGAGCGCGGCGACGTGATCCTCGAACGCTTTCAGGTCCGCTTCGGCCTGACTCTTCAGGCTGACCATCGCGAACACCGTGATGGTGTAGCCCAGGGTCGCAGGATCGACGACGGCGTGATAGGATTTGATAGCGCCATCATCTTCGAGGGCGCGGACGCGGCGCAGGCATGGCGGGGCGGTCAGCCCGACCTTGCGCGCCAGTTCGACATTGGTCATACGGCCATCATCCTGCAACTCCGCAAGAATCTGCATGTCGATGTCGTCGATGTTCACGCCAGCCATGTGCTGCTAATTTCCTTTCCGGTTCGTGCGTCATATAATAATTATATTTCAGCGCAATGCAATTGTACCACTATGCGACGACAGCAAATGAATGGCCGCCGCCCCCTTTTCCTTTCGGTGTCGGAGCATTAATCCTTTGCGCTCATAGTATGACGCGGCCTGAGCCGACGGGGAGCAATGTGCGTTTCAACGATCTGATGCAGACGGTGCTGGCCGCCGACGGGCAAGGCAGCGGAGCCGTGACGCTATGGCGGCAATGCGTCGATTTGCTGGCGCAGCGGGACCGCGCCGACCGCAGTGGGCTGAACATCGAGGAACGCGATACCTTGGTCGCGCGCATGGAGCAGTTGCGCAGTGCAGTGAGCGAGACCCAGCGAATCGCTTCGGTGGTCGAGCTGGGGACCAGACTGTCTTCGCCGACTTTGATCCGTTTCTTTGCGCAGGATCGCCCCTCCATCTGTGCCGCCGCGATGGCGCGGGCGCGATTGCCCGATGCGCTGTGGCCCGAATTACTGCCGCATCTGGGGCCGACGGCGCGCGGCGTGCTGCGTGGACGGCGCGACGTCGGTCCGGTGACGCGGCGGGCGCTCGACAGCTTCGGCAAGAGCGATCTGGTGATCGGCGACGACAATCACGCGATGCTGCTGACGCCGGAGATGGTGGAGGAAGCGCCCGTTGCGTCGGTCGAAACGTCGCTTAGCGCATTGTATCGGACCGAGCCGGATCTTGCGGAAACGGCAGAGGACAAGAGCCAGATTCGCCGCCTGGTCGACCGGATCGAGCAATTCACGAGCAGCCACAAGCCCAAGCCCGTCGAGGATGTCGCGTCGGCCAGCGATCCCGTGCGCGCCTTCGCGTTTGAGACAGATGCGCAAGGCACGGTCATCTGGGTGGACAAGGGGCCACGCGCAGCACTGATCGGGCTGGGCATCGGCGCGCCTGCGCTAAGCGGTGGCAGCGGGCCGGACGCGCATGTGTCGGGCGCGTTCGCCAAGCGTGGCGGGTTCCAGAACGGGCGCTTTACTATCGTCGGCGGCGACATGGACGGGGAATGGCGCTTGTCCGCCATTCCGTTTTTCGATCCTCAGTCGGGGCGGTTTCAGGGCTATCGCGGGCAGGCGCGGCGACCGCATCTGCACGAAGTATCGGCGCTGTCTTCACATGGGGATGCGATGTCGCCGTTGGCCGGGCTTTCGGGGGATTCGGTGCGGCAACTGGTGCATGAACTGCGCACGCCGCTTAATGCGATTTTGGGTTTTGCCGAGATCATCGAGCAGCAGTTGTTCGGCCCCGCGCCGGTGGAATATCGGGATATGGCGGGGCAGATCGTTGCGGATGCAAGGCATTTGCTGACCGCGTTCGACGATCTCGATCTGGCGGCGCGAGTCGCGCGCGATGACATTGGCGGCACCCCCGAGCCGGTGGATACCGCGCTGCTCATTGCCAAGATCGCAACGCACTATGGCGCGGGCGAGGAAGGGCGGCGGATCGACATCGCCGTGGCGCGCAACGTGCCGCCTGTGCGAGTCGATGCAGTGCAGGGCGAACGCATGATCCAGCACCTGCTGCGGATGCTGCTGTCCGTGGCGCGCCCGGACGAAGCAGTCACGGGAGCATGCTGGTTCCGGCCCGCAGCGGATGGCGGACAGATCATATTGGCGATGGACCGTCCTTCGGCACTCGCCGGCATGGACGAAGCCACGTTGCTGGACCCCGGTTTCGCCGCCGAGGATCAGAATTGGCCCGATGCGCCTTTGCTAGGGCTGGGCTTCTCGCTTCGGCTGATCCGTAGCCTCGCTATGAGCAGCGGTGGTGCGTTGGAAGTCGAAGCGGATCGCTTTCGGCTTACCTTGCCAGCGGCGGGCAAGGCGGACCGCGAGACAGGCGCGACCTGACAACGCTCTGGCAACCATTTGCCCCTAAAATGCGGGACATGACCGATCCCTCCAGTCTCCATTCGCCCCATGACGGCGGCCTGCTGCGCGCGCCGTCGACCGAGGATCGCATTGCCCTCGATCAGGCGTTCGGCACGCGGTTCATGCTGTTTGTGGATACGGAAGAAGAGTTTGACTGGGATGCGCCGTTCAGCCGCACGGGGCATGGCGTCACGGCGCTGGCGGGGATGGCGCGGGGGCAGGCCTTTTTCGCGCAGGCGGGGGTGAAGCCTTGCTACGTTACCGATTATCCGGTGATCGATGATCCGGCGGCTGCGGCAATGATGGCGCAATGGCTGGCCGATGGTGCAGCGGACATTGGCGCGCATCTGCATCCGTGGGTCAATCCGCCGCATGTCGAGGAAGTTAATGCGGCCAACAGCTATGTCGGATTCCTGCCCGAAGCGGTGGAGAAGGCGAAGCTGGAAGCGCTGTGCGCGCGTTTCGAAATGGCGTTCGGCATGCGGCCAACCGTCTATCGGGCGGGGCGCTATGGGGTCGGTCCCAATAGTGCGCGGCTGCTGGAAGAGGCAGGGTTTCGGCTCGACAGTTCGGTGCGCAGCCATTTCGATTATTCGGGGCAGCATGGTCCCAACTTTCATGGGCTGCCGGTTGAGCCTTACTGGGCGGGGCCGACGCGCGCGCTGGTCGAACTTCCGCTCTCGACCGCCTTTGTCGGGCGGCTGCGCGGGGTAGGGGGGCAGTTGTTTCGCGCGACGGAAGGGCTGGGCCGGATCGCCGGTGGGCTTTCGCGCGCAGGATTGCTTTCGCGCATACCGCTGACGCCCGAAGGGATCGGCATTGGCGCTACGATAGCCGCCATCGACGCGCTGATCGAGGACGGGGCGCGCGTGCTCAATTTCAGCTTTCATTCGCCGACGCTGGAAGCGGGACACACGCCTTATGTGCGCAGTGCGGATGATCTGGAGATGTTTTACCGCTGGTGGGGCGCGGTGTTCGACCATCTGGCCAAGCGGGGTATCGCGGCGGCGTCTATCGACGAATTTCTGGCCGCTGTGCCGCCGCGGACGCATCAAATGCGGCAATCTGCTTGCCAAGCGGCCTGACCCTCGGCTATCGGCCAAACGCAGTGTGGGCCTGTAGCTCAACGGTTAGAGCTGGCCGCTCATAACGGCTAGGTTGCGGGTTCGATTCCTGCCGGGCCCACCACTGCTTCAGTTCATAGAGCTCTTGAGCATGGCACCGACCCCCTGAAAGGCAGCGGGACCAGCCGGATAAAAGGGAAATTCAAGGACCACCTCGGGATCGCAGATTGCACGCAATCCGGCAAAGTCGCGCTGTCGCTGAAGGATGACACCGATCGCAGCGATATGCGCGCAATTATCAGCGCGTCATACTCGTTAGCAAAGCGGCGCCTGTCGTGCAGATGTTCAGCCGTGCATACTTCATCGTCACCTTTTCTCTTGAACGGACGATTTCCCCCACAGGTTAGGCAAGAGTGAGGAATATCTCGGCCTCGATCACCCAGTCCGCGCCCGAGCGACGCCACTTGGCTGTGTAGATACCACTTGCAAACGGGAGGCCTGTCGCTGCGGAAACACCCTCCCAATGACCATGTTCAATCGCCACGGGAGCGACTGCCGAGGCATGGATACTGTCGGGCGTTCGTGTGTAGATAGTACGCTCGGCTGCCGTAAATTCCTTCTTCCATGCCACAATCTGGGCCTTGCGACCGTTCAGGATGGCACTGTCGGTCCCCGCAACGAGAATGGCGGTAGGCGCGAGAATGGCCCCTATCGCGCCCAGATCCGCTTTGGCCAGCGCATGGTTGAAAGCGGCACGGCGCAACCGGATGGCCAGGTCTGGGGAGTTGGTCACTATGATAGCTTTCAGAAAAAGGCTCGCACCGCGTTGACCATCAGTCCTTGGGCGATACCCATATTTCTACCGTAGCAGAGAATTTGCCCGGCGCAGGCTTGCCAATGTTCATTCGCTCAGCAGTGACAAGTTCGCCGCTGGCCAGATTGAAACTGGCCCAAGGCTTGGGCATCCGTCCGAACGTCACTTTCTGAAGTGGTTGACCGGTCTTCGTGTTCATTATTGTCGCGGTAATGCTCATCGCGCGGCGATAACGAACAGCATGAACGAATGAAAGGGTTTAGATGGCGCATGCAGAGACGTGAACGGCTGCCCGGTTCGCGAATTTGACCAGCTTATCGGCGCGTCAGAGCGCCTTTCCCATCTGCAGCAGGGGCACTTGCACGCCATCAACCTGTGCGAATTGCAGGGTCGCCTTGGGCGTGTATCCGCAACTCTCATATAGTGGCACACCGGCAGCGGTCGCCATCAGCTCGACCTGACGGTAGCCTGCTGTGCGAGCAGCCTCTTCGCACAGTTTGATGATGCGTCCGCCGATCCCCCGTCGCGTGAAGTCGGGATCTGTGTACATGGCGCGTATCTTCGCTGCGCCAATCGCCGGATCGACGATTGATGGCTCGCGCGTAACGATGCTTTCATCGCCCCCATAGAGAGTCTCCCGGAAGCTCCAGCCACCACACCCGGCGACGCGATCGCCACATTCTACCAGGAAATATGTGCCATCGCGCAAGAGCTGGCTATCGAGCCCCATCACCTCGTGACTGGCAGCCACTTGCTCGGGTGTAAGGAATTCGGACTGAAGCTGGGCAATCGATCGGTTCATAACTTGACGCAACGTTTCCAAGTCGCCCAACCTGGCTACGCGGTCGATAAATTGATCGGTCATCAGTTCATCTATGCGCGGACATACCGAAAAACAAAACCTATTGCTCTCCGCAACATTGGGTGGACGCTATCGGACGGCATGCAATGGACCAGGAATGACCCAGATTCTGGCGGCCTGGACCGGTCCTCAGTTCTCACCCAGATCGGCCGACTCCACCGTTTCTGCCCTAAGAGCGGATTGCAAGGGCTCAACAACATTGCGGACGCGCGTCCGAATAGGTCATCGTACAACCGTCTGGCGCGCCATGGCCAGTTTGTCTAAGCAGCACTTATGAGCGACTTCTTATCCAGTCCGGCCTCCCATACCTATATATCGCAGAGACTGCGTCTCCACTATGTCGATTGGGGCAATCCCGACGCTCCACCACTCTTGTTGCTGCATGGCGGTCGCGACCATTGCCGCAACTGGGATTGGATAGCGCAGGAGATGTGCAAGAAATGGCACATTATTGCGCCTGACCTGCGCGGCCATGGCGACAGCGCGCATTCACCCGATGGTCGCTACACAATGGATGCCTATGTGTATGATTTGGCGCAACTCATTCATCAACAGGGATTGGCGCCGCTTAATATCGTAGCCCACTCGCTAGGCGGCAACATCGCCCTGCGCTACACTGGCCTGTATCCAGAAAATGTGCGGCGTTTGGTGGCGATAGAAGGACTTGGCGACGCTCCGACCGTTTATACCGAGCGGATGAAAACCCCGATATATGAACAATTGCGTGGCTGGATTGCCGAACAGCGCGCGCTCAGCAGTCGTCAATCGCGTCGCTATGATAGCATTGAAGACGCGCTGCATCGCATGATGCAGGAAAACCCGCACCTTACGCCCGCCCGCGCCAGACATCTTACGGTCCATGGCATGAGCCAGAATGAAGACGGCACATATAGCTGGAAGTTCGACAATTATTTGCGCGTTCAGTCCCCGATTGATCTGTCGCAGGCAGACAAGCACGCTCTGTGGCAGCGCATCACCTGCCCGACCTTGCTGGTATACGGGGCGCAAAGCTGGGCGTCGAACCCGGTAGAAGACGGCCGCGCGCAGCACTTCCAGAATGCCCGGCTATCTCTTTATGACAACGCCGGGCACTGGGTTCATCATGATCGTCATGATGAATTTCTTGAGGAAATAGAAGGTTTCCTGTCCTAGGTCTGTCCGCTTTTCATGCTTTTCCTGCCGATGGGGCCCAGCGCCACAGCGGCCCTTCATCGAGTGTCGCTGAAAGCGACATTTCGTCAAATTCCTGAGATTTGTCTTTGTTTTGAAAAGTAGACACTTTTGGCAGCTCGCCAGTCGAGTATGTAATGCGAAAATGTTCGATACGAACGGCACAGCCTCCATCGGCTTGTATTACTGTCTAATCGGCAGGCGAGAGACTGTAATCCATCAGACTATTTTAACGCCATCCCGTTACCGAGCAACCTATGGTGCTCTCCGTTGTTCTGGCCGCCTTCGTACGCTTCGCCGCAAATGGAGCCGGCATCGCCCTTGTCGCGATCGGGACATATTGCGCAGGGGTCGCATGGCTTGATCTCTCGCCACTGACGGCCAATCTGCTCGCCTATGTGACTCAGCTCGCCGTGGGCTATCAGGTCCACCGGCTCTTCAGCTTCGCCAACGCACCCATGACTCGCTCCAGCGTAGCCCGGTACACTGCGCTCTCCATAGGTGCGTTCCTGCTTAACACCCTTTGGATTTGGCTCCTTACGGTCGCCGTTCATCTTCCGGCGTGGACGCCCATCCTCCCGATGATTGCGCTGACCCCGGTGATGACCTTCCTCGCCGCCCGCCATTGGGTGTTCGGCGGCGACGGCCCGCCTTGAGCCTTCGTTAACCAAAAGCGCTTAACGCGAAAAGAAGAGCAGCACGCCGCTGCCGGGGGTCCGCGATGAAGGAAGGCACAACCAGGCACACACCGTTCCTCCTTTACGGCATACTGCTGTTCTGCCTTGGCATCGCCATCTACCTCGTCGGGGTGCTGTTGGTGATCCCACGCTATCTGCTCGACCTCCATGCCCTGCTTGATCCGGTTTCGCTCTGGCTCGTCTGGTATAGCGGCATGCCCATCATGCTCGGGCTCGCTTTGGCCCTGTTCGACCTGCTTTATCTATTCGGCCACAAGAAGCCGGACCGTCCTGTGCGTTTCGTGCCAGTCAAGCGCCGCCGTGTCACCGTGACGCTCACCGCCTATAATGACGAGGACAGCATCGGTGGTGCCGTCCGCGATTTCCTCGACCACCCGCTGGTCGAGCGTGTCATCGTCGTCTCAAATAACAGCGCCGACCGCACGATGGAGCGGGCGGAAGCTGCTGGCGCCATTGTCTTCAACGAGCTTGCGCCCGGTTACGGACGTTGCGTCTTTCGGTGTCTGTCAGAGGCCGTGGAATTCGCCGACACCGAGTTTGTCGTCCTGTGCGAAGGCGACAGCACTTTTCGCGCCTATGACATCGAAAAGCTGCTGGCTTATGCCCCTCATGCCGACATCGTGAATGGCACCCGCACGGTCGAACCGCTGCGCCAATATCTGACCCAGCTTTCGACCTTCATGTATTACGGTAACATCTTCGTCGGCAAGCTGCTGGAGGCCAAGCATCTGGGCCGCGGCACGATCACCGACGTCGGCACCACCTACAAGCTGTGCCGCCGCGATGCGCTTGTCCCTCTGCTGCAGGAACTAAAGCCGACGGTAAACCTCGAATTCAATGCGCATTTTCTCGACACCGCCTTGGCCCATGATCTGGTCCTGCTGGAATGCCCCATTACCTTCCATCCGCGCATAGGCGTCAGCAAGGGCGGCAACGTCAATAATTGGCGCGGCCTGGTGGTCGGGCTGCGCATGATCGCTGGCCTGCTGGACGACTGGAAGCGTTACGCATGAGTGCCGGCTATCATGCTACTCGCCTTGCCGAAGATGCCCGCCGCAGCACGGTCTGGCGCACCCTGTGGCAGCATCATTTCCGCCACCGAATCGCACCATCCGACTGCGTGTTGGACTTGGGTGCTGGCTATGGTGATTTTATCAACAACGTGACGGCCGCCCGCCGCATCGCCGTCGATCTGTGGCCTGACATGACCCAGCATCTCGATCCTGGGGTGGAGGCCCTCGTCGGTTCTGCAGACGCATTGGACAGCATAGCTGATGGAACGGTTGACTATGCGTTCTCGTCGAATCTTTTCGAACATCTGACCCAGGAAAGCGTCGCAAAGGTTCTCGTTTCGCTCAATCGCGTCCTTTCGGATCGCGGCCAACTTACCCTGCTCCAGCCTAATTACCGTTATGCCTATCGCGAATATTGGGACGACTACACTCACGTCACCGCTTGGTCGCACGAGAGCCTTCCAGATTTTCTCCAAGCCCATGGATGGGAAGTAACGGACGTCCGCCCCCGCTTCCTGCCGCTTAGCGTCAAGTCCCGTCTCCCCACTTGGCCTATTCTGATCGCAGCCTATCTGAAGGCCCCGGTGAAACCCCTGGGCAAACAGATGTTGATCACTGCTCGACCAATCCGGTGACCGTCATGCCCGACAGTGCGCTTCATACCGACAAACGCTCAATGCTCTTCCGTCTGGGGCTCGCAGCACTCATCGCCGTCCTGCTCTGGCACATCGTGGAGTTCATCGGCTATGCCCGGGCAGTCCTGTTCTATCCCTATCAGATCGATTTTGGCGAAGGCATCGTGTGGCAGCAGATGCGCGACATGCTCGCCGGCTCCGCTTATGCGCCCCTCCGCGTCTATCCCGCGGTCGTCTACCATTACCCACCGGTCTATCACCTGACGAGCGCCGCGGTGTCAGCCGCCCTAGGTATCGACCAACTTGTGGCTGGTCGTATCGTATCACTATTCTCCACCATCGCCACCGCGATCTTCGCAGGACTGATGACGATGCGCATCGTTCCTGACGATCGGCGCATCGGGATGGTGGGCGCGATCATCGCGGGTCTGCTTTTCCTCAACTGTTATCCGGTAATCGTCTGGGGCCCACTGATGCGGGTCGATATGTTGACTGGTGCACTCGGCCTTGCCGGGATGCTCGTCGCGCTTCAGGCCATCAGCCGCCCTCGGTTGATCCATGTGGCAGCGCTGCTATTTACCCTGTCCATATTCACCAAGCAGATCTCGTTCGCTGCCCCGATCGCAACCTTCGCCATCTTGCTCCTTGTCGTGCCGAAGACGGCCCTGCGAGGGATCGCTTCGGGCCTCACCATGGCGTTCGGCGCGCTTGCTCTGCTGCTCTGGCTGACCGACGGTCGCTTCCTGACCCATATCCTATTCTACAACGTCAACCGCCTAGCGCCTGATATCCTAGTAGACGTGATGTTGCCGCAGTTGCGCCAGTACGCCGCGCTGATCCTGATCGCCACCATAGGAGCATTCACTAGCTGGCGCAGCATTCGTCGCAAGGGCTTGCGCACCGAACCGGCGGCGGCGATGCTCCTCTTCTTCATCGGGCTCAAGACGGTGATGTTGCTCGGTATGCTGAAATCGGGCTCCAGCTTCAATTATATGATCGAATGGTTCTCTGGCATTGCCATTCTGGCCGCCATCGGACTGCGTCCTGCGTTTCAGCTCGCCAGCGGCAGGCCGCTTGGTCCGCTGGGCATTGTCAGCGCCGCAATCATGCTCGGTGCCCTTACTATGCAACTGGCAACTACCCAAATGGACCTGCCCACAGTGGAGCAGGCGCACCGCGCCGCGGCCACCCATGCTGCGCTTGTACGAAGGATCGCGGCCTCGCCCCGTCCAGTCATTTCCGATGACATGGCGATGATCATCCGTGCGGGGAAAAAGGTGCAATTCGAATCCGCCATCACCGCCGAACTCGGCGCAGCGGGCCTATACGACCAGCCTGGTTTTGTCCGCCTGATCCGTGCGCGCTGCTTCGGTTTCTTCGTGACGGATGGCAATGCCGGAACGCCGATGTTTGACCGGCGCTACAACCCACCCGTCGCCGCCGCCATGGCCGCCTATTACCCAAAGTTGGAACATAGCGGCAAGTTCGTCATACATCTGCCGGTCGACACTACGTCCACCTGCCCATACTAGACCCGGGCTGCTGACATTTCGCCCAGTTATCTGCGCAGATGTATTTCACTCGGCCATGCGCGCCGATCCAGCGAGGCGGTAGCCGACACCCGGTTCGTTCATTATCAGTTTCGGTCGGGATGGGTCGGCTTCAATTTTCTTGCGCAATGCGCGTATCGCGACACGCAGATAGTCTACGTCCTGACGGTGCGCCGGACCCCAAACCGTTTCCAGCAGCGATGTATGTGTAAGGACTCGTCCGGGCTTTTCGCAAAGCGCCCATAACAGGTCGAACTCGCGCGGTGTTAGGGCAACAGTTGCGCCCTCGATGGTCGTGCTATGCGCTTCGCGGTCGATGGAGCCGCCCTCAAAATCACGCCGCTGTGGGTGCGTGCGGCTGCCTGTCTTGCGTCGAAGGGCCGAACGCACGCGGGCTAACAGTTCCGCACTGTCGAAAGGTTTGGTCACGAAATCATCCGCGCCCAGGTCGAGAGCCGTCACTTTCTCGTCCGTGGCATCGCGGGCCGTCAACACGATGACGGCCAGTCCATATCCAACAAGCTGGGGGATGATTTCCAACCCATCGCGATCAGGCAAGCCAAGATCCAGAAGGGCCACCAGCGGTGCGGGCTGCACGGCTGCCAAGCGTAGTGCGTCGGATGCATTGCCCGCTTCGACATAGGTCATTGCGCTTCGTGCAAGTGCGGCGACCAGCAATCGCCTGATGGCCGGTTCATCTTCGACGATCAGGACATCTTTATGCATCCGCAGCCCTTCCTTCCGCTTCGTCCTTGCGGAACACAGGCAATATGACCTCGAAAACCGCGCCTTGGCCAGCCCGGTTTCCGGCCGTGATCGTCCCACCGACGGCTTCGGTGAAATTCTTGGCGATCCATAATCCCAGGCCGGAGCCACCGACCCGATCGCTCCCTTCAAGGCGATGGAAGCGATCGAACAGCGAGTCCGTATTGGTCGGCAAACCTGGCCCTTCATCTGACACGCGGCACACGACCTCCTGTCCGCGGCAGAGCAATTCGACTCCGACCTTCGCCGTCGCGGGGGAGAATTTAAGCGCGTTGTCGATAAGATTGATCAACACATGGCGCAGCAGCAAGGCGTCGCTGGAGACGAACGGACAATCGCTGTCGATGCGGGTGGTAACGCGCGCATCGGCATGGTCCTGACGAAGCGCATGCAACACGTCCGCGATAATGTCAGTAAGGTCAACGCTTTCCCATCTGGGTTCGATAGTTCCATGGTCGATCCTGGAGGCCTCCAGCAGATCGTTGAGAAAGCGCTGCAGCCTCCGGGATTCGGATCGTGCAATGCTGACCTCTTCGGCAAATGCGCCCTCCACGGGAATAGCTTCCGCCGCGGCGATCACTGCCGTAAGCGGCGTGCGCAAATCATGCGCGATGCTGCTAAGCAAGGCCCCGCGAAGGCGGTCGCGCTCGCGCAACGTGTCCACCTGTCGCGCCTGACCTTCCAATACAATGCGCTCATGCGCAAGCGCAGTCTGATCGACTAGCGATGCAAGCATGATAGCGTCGTCAGGCCGGATAATGCGCTCTTGCGAGGGGCGCGCGAGTCCCAAAGCGCCCATGGTGCCGAGCGACGTCCTGAGCGGGTGGAATTGCCAGTCGGAGGCGTTCAACGTGCCGGTATCGCGCCCGGTGGGCACACCCCGATCCAGCGCCCAGCGGACTGCAGCTTCGCCGACTATGTCAAGCGCCCGATAGGCGTCATTGCCGCGAACGACAATATCGCCATCTTCAATGGTGACGATGATCGCCTCCACGTCGAGCAAGCTGCCTATTTCGCGACAGGCGACCTGCGCTGTCTCCTCCTTCTGGGACAATCCGCCCATCAAGCCGGCAAAGCGCGCCAGCGAAGCATTGAGGCGTGCGACGCCCGCACTCGTTTCGGCTTGCCTACGGATACGCCCAGCAAGCCAGCCGACGACCGTCGCCACCAGCGCCAGTACCAGGAACGTAATGACATTCTGGGGATCGTCGATGGTGAAGGTATGGAGGGGCGGAATGAAGAAGAAATTATAGCAGAGCGCGGCCCACAGCGCAGACCATAAACCGGCGCGCAACCTGAGGACTGTGGCAGACAAGATGACGGGGACGAGCAGCAGCAAGTCGATTGCGCCAAAGGGAAGCCAAGGCTGGGCCAGGTGCAGCAGGCCGACCATTGCTGCGACAATTGCAAGGGCTATCATATCGTCGCGTGCCAACAATGCCTCACGCGGCTTGTCGGGTTTTTCGTCGGCATCGGGAAGGGGCACGACATGTACCGCAACGCCCTGCGCCTTGCGGATGACTGCTTGAGCAACCGAGCCATGCACCCATTCGAACCAACGCGACCGGCGGCTCTTGCCGATAACGATCTGGCTTGCCCGCAACTGCTTTGCCTGATCGACCAGCGCTTCGCCTACGCGATCCGCTGCCACCGTCATCAACGATGCGCCAAGCGAAGCTGCAAGTGCCAGATTGTCTGCAAGTTGTTCACGCTGCGCACCGATGATCGCGCGTGCCCTGCCGCTTTCTACTACCACGGCGGTCCAAGGCGCGTTGAACATGTCCGCCATCCGTTTGGCATGGCGGATAACCTGCGCCCCGCCCTTGCCGGGGCTGACTGCGACCATCAGACGTTCGCCTGCGACAAAGTCGCTCTCCTTGCCAGTCGTGCGAAGCTGATCGGATAGGCGCCTGTCGACGCTGCTGGCCGCAAAACGCAATGCCAGTTCGCGTAGTGCCGCAAGTTTATTGGGCGTGAAGAAATTGGACAGGGCCCGCCCGGCGGTGTCCGGCATGTATATCTTGCCTGCCGCCAGTCGTTCGATCAGTGCATCGGGTGGTAAGTCGACGACGATCAGTTCGGCATCGTCGAGGATATTGTCGGGCACCGTCTCCCGCACGCGGACATAGGTGAAGCCCGCCACGACATCGTTGAGGCTTTCTATGTGCTGGATATTGATCGTGGTGGCGACATCGATCCCCGCTGCGAGCAATTCCTCGACATCTTGCCAACGCTTGGGATGTCGACGGCCCGGTGCGTTGCTGTGCGCCAGTTCATCGACCAGGATCAGCGCCGGGTGGCGCTCTATCGCGCGATCGATGTCGAACTCATCAAGCATGTGACCTTGATGATCCATGCGATGGCGCGGCAGAACGTCCAGCGGTTCCAGAAGCAAGGCTGTCTCGCTGCGACCATGCGTTTCGGCCACCCCTACGACGACATCTACACCCTCGGCCTGCCGCCGTGCTGCGTCCTGCAACATGCGATAGGTTTTGCCGACGCCCGGCGCAGCACCCAGATAGACAGTTAACCGCCCTCTCTGCTTCTTGCGAGCAAGCCGTAAATAATGTTCGGCATCATTGTCGGGAGTGGGCAGGGTCATTGTTTATCTGCTCTATGGCTTCAGACGATCCAGCGCCAGATTGAGTTGCAGCACGTTCACGATTGGATCGGGCGCAAAGGGGCCCCCCGGCACGACTGCCCTGTCGTCGATGAGCCGCCGAACCGTGGCGGCGGGGATGTTGCGGGAGCGCGCTATCCGTTGGACCTGATAGAGCGCCCCTGCAACTGAGATGTGCGGGTCCAGCCCGCCGCCAGAAGCGGCGACCAGATCGGCCGGAAGGGGATTGGCCGGTGTGGCTCCGTAACGCGCGACGGTTTCGGCTGCACGCTCGGTCAATTTCTCGCTGGTTGGTGAAAGATTGCTGCCCGCCGCGTGCATGCCATCGAACTTGGCTGCGGAAGGCCGTGGCCAGAAATAGCGGGCCGACGTAAAATTCTGCGCAATCAGTTCACTGCCGATCGTGCGTCCGTTGACCGTAATGAGCGATCCATTGGCACGGAACGGGACGAATGTCTGCGCGAACACGAAGACAAGCAAGGAATATCCGATCACGCAGACAAGCAGCGTGACCAGCCATAAGCGCATTGCGGGGATGAGGTAGGTCATTGTTTTTGAACCTTTTGTCAGATGGGTCACTTAGCGCATCAATGTCACATGTTCGGCGATGGGGCCGAGCGCGGCCGCGGGAAAGAAGGTCAGCGCACCGAAGATCAGAATGGTGATCACCAGCATGATGCCAAAGCTTCCCCCTTCCACGCTTAAAGTTCCTGCGCTTTCCGCGCTGCGCGTTTTGGCTATCAGCGATCCGACAATCGCCAGCGGAAGGACGATCGGTAAATAGCGTCCGATCAACATGACCAGGCCGGTGGCAATGTTCCAAGGGACGGTATTGTCTCCCAACCCTTCGAAGCCAGAACCGTTGTTCGCGGCCGCCGAGCTGAATTCATAGAGGATTTCAGAGAAGCCATGCGCCCCGACATTGTTCAGTGTCGCCTGACCCCAGGCGGTCGCAGCGA
This sequence comes from Sphingobium sp. BS19, assembly GCF_027925545.1. Taxonomy (NCBI): domain Bacteria; kingdom Pseudomonadati; phylum Pseudomonadota; class Alphaproteobacteria; order Sphingomonadales; family Sphingobiaceae; genus Sphingobium; species Sphingobium sp. BS19. The sequence continues at coordinate 80,313 of NZ_BSEF01000005.1, read as the reverse complement.
ACAGGGCAGTGCCGCCCAGAGTGAGCAGGGCGTGACTGAACACCGCCAGCACGGCGAGCCGCATTTCCCCGCCCTCGACCTTGTGGCCCAGATATTCGGGCGTTCGGCCGACCATCATCCCGGCAATGAAGACGGCCACGACGACATAAAGGAACATGTTGATCATGCCCACGCCAACCCCGCCAAAAGTGGCGTTGAGCCACATGCCGACCATCGGCATTAGTCCGGTCAGGGGGTTGAGGCTGTCGTGCATGGCGGCAACCGATCCATTGCTGGTGGATGTGGTGAGCACTGCCCAAAGCGGGCCGGTCGTGGCACCGAGGCGCAGTTCCTTGCCCTCCAGGTTGCCGATGGTTTGCATCACCGGAAGATGGACGAAGGCGTGGGTCGGTGCGGCCTCAAAGGCCACTGCTCCACCGATTTTCAACAGCAGAAATGCCAGCATTACAGCGAAGATCACGCCCGCATGCTTCATCCGCCCAATGATCCGACCGAACATCCATACACAGGCCATCGGAACGATGATGATCGCGATCATCGAAAAGCCGTTGGACCAGAAGGTTGGGTTTTCAAACGGATGCGTTGAATTGGGGCCGAAGAAGCCGCCCCCGTTGGTGCCCAGTTGTTTGATCGCGACGAAGGCTGCGACAGACCCGCGCGCAATGGTCTGCCCCACGCCTTCCAGAGTAATCGCGTGGGCCGCGCCCTCAAAGGTCATGGGCACACCGCTCATCGCCAGAACCAGCGCGACGATGATCGCGAGCGGCAGCAGCAGGCAAAAGGTTGCACGTTGAAGGTCGAGGAAGAAATTCCCCATGCTGGCCTGTCCACCGATCCCGCGGGCAACCGCAGCCAGCGCCGCGATGCCTGTGGCAGCCGACACGAACTGCAGCCACATCAGCCCGCCAAGCTGGGCCAGATAGCTCCAGGTGCTTTCGCCGGAATAATGCTGCAAATTGGTGTTGGTGGTGAAGGACGCCGCTGTATTGAACACCAGGTCGAGCGATGCAGCATTCTGGCCATCGGGGTTGAGCGGTAGCCGATGTTGGACCGTCAGCAGCAGGAAGACAAACGCGAACATCAGTGCATTGAAGGTCAGAAGCGCAACAGAATATTGCTTCCAGTCCTGATCGGGCGTGCGTCCTGCAACGCGGATCAACAGGTTATCGGTCCGTGTGAACCGGCCCGAAAAGAGAGCGGCCATGTAGTGACCGAGGGGCCAGGACAGTAGCGCCGCACTGCCTACGATCAAAACTATGGTAAGAATGGCTGTGAACATGATGGTCCTTTCCCGCTCAGGCCAGGCCGAGGCCGGCAACCGCGAGGTCGATGAGCTTGATGCCGATAAAAGGTGCGATCACGCCGCCCGCGCCGTAGATGCCCAGATTGTGCAGTAACTGACTGGCTGCAGGCATGGGGCGATACGTCACGCCCTTGAGCGCCAGCGGCACCAAAAGCGGAATGATCAGCGCATTGAAGATGATCGCCGACAGGATTGCGCTCGACGGACTGGCCAGCCCCATCAGGTTGAGCACACCCAACGAGGGGTAGAGCACGACGAAGATCGCTGGGAGGATCGCGAAATATTTGGCGATATCGTTGGCTATCGAAAAGGTCGTGAGCGCTCCGCGGGTCATGAGCAATTGCTTTCCGATGCCCACGACTTCGATCAACTTGGTCGGATCGCTGTCCAGATCCACCATATTCCCAGCCTCACGGGCAGCCTGTGTACCGGTATTCATGGCGACACCCACATCGGACTGCGCCAGCGCTGGCGCATCGTTGGTGCCGTCGCCGCACATGGCGACCAGCTTGCCTTCCGCCTGCTCCTTGCGGATATAAGCCAGCTTGTCCTCCGGCGTCGCTTCCGCCAGGAAATCGTCGACCCCTGCTTCCGCTGCGATGGCGGCGGCTGTCAGTGGATTGTCGCCCGTGATCATGACAGTGCGGATGCCCATGCGACGCAGCTCGCCGAAGCGTTCGCGGATTCCCGCCTTGATCACATCCTTTAGATGCACCGCACCCAGCAAACGGTGATTCTCCATGACCGCCAACGGCGTGCCGCCCGCCTGCGCGATGCGATCGGTGATCTTCCTGAGCGCGCGCACGACATCCTCGGGAAAATCGCCCAGCTTGAGTACCGCATCCACTGCGCCCTTCCGAATGCTCCGTCCCGGCATGTCGATCCCGCTCACCCGCGTCTGCGCGGTGAAGGCCACAGCTACTGCATCGGCCGGAAGGGGTCCGCCCTGACCTGCCAGCGTCACGATCGATCGACCTTCGGGCGTCGTGTCGGAAAGGCTGGAAAGCCGCGCCGCAGCGATCAGGTCTGCCTCGGCTACGCCGGGCAATGGTACAAACTCGCTTGCCTGCCGGTCGCCGATGGTAATCGTGCCGGTCTTGTCGAGGAGCAATGTGCCGATATCGCCTGCCGCCTCGACTGCCCGACCCGATTTGGCCAGCACGTTGAAACGGATCAACCGGTCCATGCCCGCTATGCCGATTGCGGACAGCAGCCCCGATATAGTGGTGGGGATCAACGCCACGAACAGTGCGATCAGCACAGGCACAGAGATCACGCCACCAGCATAAAGCGCAAAGGCCGGCAGCGTCCCCACCGCCACGAGAAAGATCAGCGTCAGCCCGGTGAGCAAGATCGTCAACGCAATCTCGTTGGGCGTCTTTTGACGGCTTGCGCCCTCCACAAGAGCGATCATTCGGTCCAGAAAGCCGCTGCCGGGTTCAGCCGTCACCCGCACGCGGATTTCATCCGACAGGACCGTCGTACCGGCGGTGACGGCGGAGCGATCTCCGCCTGCCTCCCGGATGACGGGCGCACTTTCTCCCGTGATTGCGGCTTCGTTCACGGACGCAACCCCGGCAATGACTTCGCCGTCTGCGGGGATCTGCTTTCCCTGCGTCACCAGCACCACATCGTCACGGCGTAATTGTGCGGCCGGAACCTCTTCGATCGCGCCATTCTTGCCGACGCGCAACGCGACGAGGTGATCTTTGGTCGCGCGCAAGCTTTGTGCCTGCGCCTTGCCGCGTCCCTCCGCCAACGCCTCGGCGAAATTGCCGAACAGCACCGTAAGCCACAGCCAGAATATCAATTGCGCTTCAAATGCCCAATCGCCCGTACCTGCGATGATGTGCCGCAGCAGAATAACGGTCGCCACCATCGCTACGGCCGCCGTGGTGAACATCACTGGATTGCGCACCAGCGTCCGGGGATCGAGCTTGATAAATGCATCGCGCATCGCAGGAAGCACCAGCGCGCGCTCGAATAGCGAAGTGCTCGCCATCAGAAACACTCCGGCCTGATCAGCACGGCAGTCAGATAGCCCAGCAGGCCCAACGCTACCAGACCGGCAAGGGCAAAGTCGAACGTCATCACAGACTCCTTTTTGTCGGAGCCTAAGATGGACGCGGCTTACATGAATTATCGACTGGGGTTTGTGCCTCCAGCCATGAAAATAGCATAAAAACCGATGCTCGCGACCGGCACGCCTATTGGGAGCCGGGCATAAGGACGGATCACGCCTTTGCGCCCCCGAACGGCGCGTTCAGTCTCACGATGGTCCAGTTCAGCCAGCTCGCGAAGCTGACCCACAAGAGATATGGGACGTTCATCAACGCTGCCGAATGGGAAATCGGCCAGAGTCCAATGACCAGCGCTGCTACAGAAACCCATAGAAACACCACTTCGACCAATGCCCAGTCCGGGCGCCGCTTGTTGAAAAACAGCGGGCTCCAAAGCGCGTGAAAGACGGCGTTCGTTGCAAAGAGGATGATGATCGACCGGCGCGCTTCGGGCGCGTTGGTGGCTTCCCATGCAATAGACGCCGACCACCCCGCCAAGCCCAAAATGACTGTCCATGCCGGACCGAACAGCCAGTCAGGCGGTTGCAGCTTTGGCTTGCGCAGATTGCGATACCACGGGCCTATGGTTGTCGCGAGACCGCCGAACGCTAATAGGAGGATCGCCGCGCCTAACGAGACGACAAGAGAGTTTGACAATTTATGTCCTGACCGGCTTGTGGAGTGTCCAGTGCATGTTACACCTTGTGCATGAAACTGTCTTTCCCCTTTTCCGCTATCGTCGGCCAGGACGAAATGAAACTCGCGTTGCTGATCGCGGCTATCGATGCGCGAATAGGTGGTGTGATGGTCTTTGGGGACCGTGGCACGGGGAAGTCGACCGCAGTGCGCGCGCTTGCGGGGCTGCTGCCGCCGGTACCCGTTGTGGATGGATGCCGGTACAATTGTGCGCCCGGTGGCAGCGCGACATGCCCCGCGCCCGAAGCGCATCGCCCCGGCAAGGCGACGATGCCGGTGCCGTTCGTGGACCTGCCGCTGGGCGCTACCGAGGATCGTGTGGTTGGCGCGCTCGATCTGGAGCGGGCGCTGGGGCATGGCGAGAAGGCGTTCGAACCGGGATTGCTGGCGCGGGCCAATCGCGGCTTTCTGTATATCGATGAAGTCAATTTGCTGGAGGATCATATCGTCGATCTGCTCCTAGATGTAGCGGCGTCGGGGGAGAATGTCGTGGAGCGCGAGGGGCTGAGCGTGCGCCATGCGGCGCGGTTCGTGCTGGTGGGGAGCGGCAATCCGGAGGAAGGCGAATTGCGGCCGCAATTGCTCGACCGCTTCGGCCTGTCGGTCGAGGTGCGCACGCCGCAGGATCTGGCGCAGCGGATCGAGATACTCAAACGCTGCGATGCGTTCGAGCGAGAGCCGGAGCGCTTCGTCGATGGCTGGCACAAGGCGGAGCGCAAGACGCTCAAGAAGATCGCGCGTGGGCGGGAGGCGCTGCCTTCGGTGACGGTGCCGGACGCGGTGCTGTCGCTGGCATCGCAACTGTGCATCGCGGTGGGGGCCGATGGCTTGCGCGGGGAACTGACGTTGATGCGGTCGAGCCGTGCGCTGGCGGCGCTGGACGGGGACGATGTCGTTGGCCCGAAGCATCTGGCGCGGGTTGCGCCGATGGCGTTGCGGCATCGCCTGCGCCGCAACGTGCTGGATGAGACGGGATCGACGGTGCGGATCGAGCGGGCGGTGGCGGAGCTGCTGGCGGCATGAGCGAAGCGGGTGCGCTCGATGATGCCTATCTCGCGGTGCGGTTGCTGGCCATTGACCCGGTGGGGCTGGGTGGCATCATTCTTCGCGGAGGAGGAGAGGCGCGGGATGCTGTCCTTGATGTTCTGCGCGGTTCCATGCCCGAAGGATCGCCGGAGCGGCGGTTGCCGACGCATATCGACGATGAGCGGTTGCTCGGCGGGCTGGACCTGACGGCGACGCTGGCGACGGGGCGGACAGTCTCGCGCGCTGGGGTGCTGGTGGAGGCCGATGGCGGGCTGGTCCTGGTGCCGATGGCGGAGCGGATGGCGGACGGGATTGCTTCGCGGATCGCAGCGGTGCTGGACAATGGAGCGGTCGAGGGGGCGGCGGCGCAGTTTGCTCTGGTCCTGCTGGACGATGGCATCGAAGCCGACGAACGACCGCCGGTGGGACTGGCGGAGCGGTTGGCGTTTCATGTCAAACTTCTCGAAGGTCGCGCGTATGATCCTACACCGCTCCCCGATCCAACATTTCCAACAGAGGTCGCGCCGCCGTCCGAATCGGTGTTGTCGGCGCTGGTCGGCACGGCGGAAGCACTGGGGATCGAGTCGGCGCGCGCGCCTATCTTCGCGCTTAGAGCGGCGCGGGCTTCCGCGATGCTGGCGGGGCGCGATACCATCACTGAGGACGACGTTATTATTGCCGCGCGGCTGGTGCTGGGGCCGCGCGCGATGCGCTTTCCACAAGCCGCGCCAGAGGAACAGCCCGCCGAGGAACCGCCTCCGCCGCCGCCGACTGATGCAGAGGGTGCGGGCGAGGAGCAGAAAGAGCCGGGGCCGATGGAGGATGTCGTGCTGGAGGCTGTGCTGGCGAGTCTTCCCAAGGATGTGCTGGCGAAGATCGCGGCGGGGGGCGGGCGGCGCACTGCCGTCAATCGTGCGCGGGGGGCAGGGGAGCGGCGCCGCTCTTCGCAACGGGGACGACCTTTGGGAGCAAGGGCCGGGACACCGGGCGGCGGGCTACGGCTGAGCCTGATCGATACGTTACGTGCGGCTGCGCCGTGGCAGAAATTGCGCGGCGGAGGTGTCGGGCAAGTGCGTATCCGGCGCGACGACTTGCGCATCCGGCGCTTTGAAACACGGGCGGAAGCGACAACGATCTTTGCGGTGGACGCGTCGGGTTCGTCCGCTGTGGCGCGACTGGCGGAAGCCAAGGGCGCTGTCGAACTGCTGCTGGCCGAAGCCTATGTGAAGCGCGCACAAGTGGCGCTGGTTGCGTTTCGCGGGACGGGCGCCGAGATATTGCTGGCTCCGACGCGGTCGCTGGCACGGGCGCGGCGGTCGCTGGGGGATTTGCCGGGCGGCGGCGGGACGCCGCTGGCGGCGGGGCTGACGGCGGCGCACGATCTGGCACAGGCGACAAAGGCGCGCGGACGCACGCCGTTTATCGTCGTGCTGACCGATGGTCGCGCCAATATTGCCGCCGATGGCAGCATGGTTCGGGAGGTTGCGCAGAACGATGCCGAAGCCGCCGCGCGGATCATCGGCCAGTCGGGGTTCGCCAGCGCCTTTGTCGATATTTCGCCGCGTCCCCGATCCGAAGGGGCCGAGCTGGCGGCGTTGATGGGGGCGCGTTACTTGCCGCTTCCCCGCGCCGACGCTGCCAAGATGCACGCGGCGGTCGTGGCGGCGCAAAAGGGATGAGCGCCCCCCGCTGGGATGTGGAAGGGCGCGACTGGCCGAACCGTGCGCATAGCCGCTTTGTCGAAGTCGGTCGCATCCGCTGGCATGTGCAGGTGATGGGCGAGGGGCCGGTTGTGCTCCTGCTGCACGGCACAGGCGCGGCGACGCATAGCTGGCGCGATGTTGCACCCCGGCTGGCGCAGCATTTTACTGTCGTAGCCCCCGATCTGCCCGGGCATGGCTTTACCAGCGGACGACCGCCCGGTGGGCTTTCGATGGCGTCGATGGCGCGGGCAGTCGCGGAGTTGATCGCAGCGCTGGATATGTCGCCAAGCCTGATCGTCGGTCATTCGGCGGGGGCTGCGATAGCTTTGCGCATGGTCGGCGATGGGCTTGCAACACCTTCTGCACTGATCGGCTTAAATGCTGCCGTCCTGCCGTTTCCCGGTCTTGCTGCGCGGATATTCCCGACGCTGGCGAAGTTGCTGTTCGTCAATCCGTTTGCGCCGACGATCTTCTCGCGCATTGCCCGGACGCCCGGCGAAGTCGCGCGCTTCCTGCCGCGTGCTACGGGATCGCGGATCGATGTGGCGGGGGTGGATTTTTACGCGAGGCTGTTTGCCATGTCCGGCCATTGTTCGGGGGCGATCACGATGATGGCGGAATGGGATTTGCCGTCGCTCAAGGCGCTGTTGCCGACAGTGTCTGTGCCGGTCCTGTTGCTGCATGGCGCGAAGGATGCTGCTATTCCTCCGCGTGATGCAGAGGTTGCGGCGAAGCTGATGCCGGATGCGGAGGTGCGCTTGCTGCCCGATCATGGTCATCTGGCGCATGAGGAGCAGCCGGAGATGGTGGCGGCGCTGATCGCCGATTTTGCGAGGATGCGCGGCCTGTTTGCCTAAGAGGAGAGGTGCGATGAACCCGGATTATTATGGTCTGATCGAACTGTCTTTCGTCGGTGGGATCGGGCTGGCTTTTGGGCTTTGGCAATTATGGTCGGTCAATCGGGACATCGCCAAGGATCGGGCGAAGAAGGATGATGAGGGGCGTTGATTCTGTTCCCCGGCGCACGCCGGGGCCCAGTCCTGCGCTCCGAACTGGACCCCGGCCTGCGCCGGGGAACACTCACCAGAACGCGCGGGGCATCCTGTAGGGCAGCATCGACTGGATGATCGGCGAGCGGAAGCGGTCGAGGGAGAGGCTTTCATGGACTGCCTGCACATCTTCCCCGAACATTCGCGCCGATAGGGCCGAGCGCGCGTAGAAGGGCGCGTCGATCCATGTTTTGACGACGCGGGGGTCGGTCCCCGCATCGGCGCGGGTGGCGCGTTTCACCAGCCAGCCGGTGCGCGGCAGGGCTGCGGTCGGCGGGGGGGTGACGTCGTGCCAGCGGCCTTGCTTGTCGAACTTCAGCGCCAGATCGAACGGGGTTCCATCGCGGCGGGTGCCTTCATAGAGCACGGCGACGTCCTTCTTCATGTGCGCGCGTGACCAGTGCCAGTCGACGAAGCCATCCTCCAGCGGTTCGTCGCCGAAATGGAATCGAAATAGCCGTCGCCCGACCAGCGCACGCCGGGGTGCACCATGTCGACCTCTACCCGTGCGCGCGGCGCGACAGGGTGCCAGCGATGTCGTCCGGCTGGATCGAGGGAGAAGGCGGTCGTGCCGATCATTTCGGGCGAGACGCGAATCTGTCCGCGCACGGGATACGGCAATGGCGCGGAAATTTCGTTCACGTCGATGACCAGCGTGTCGCCATCCCAGCGCAGGGAACTCGGCCCGACTACCAAATGATCGGCACCACGGTTCACGCGATGGGCGGGGCGCTCGGTCATGGCCCAGCGTCCGCTGCCCGGTCCGTTCAGCGCGACATTGATGGCGCAGTGATTGTCGGGGCGTCCACGCCCGCTCAGCTTGTAATAAGGCGAAAAAACGCTGCCGATGAAGGCGATGATGGTCAGGCCGAAGCGGCGGTCTTCGCTGAAGGCGTCGATATACCACCAGGCATAGCCGTTTGGCGCGACGGCGACGTCGAAGCGCGGTCCCTGAGCAGGCATTCGACGGCTTGGAACGCGGAGAGCGCCGCCATCGGGACGCCCGCGCCGGGGTGGGTGCTCCCGCCCGCGCAATAGAGCCCAGGGATCCGTGTCCGCGCGCCCGGCCGGCGGAAGGATGCCGCCCACCCGTGCGAGGCCGGTCCATAAAGGGCTCCACCCGTCGAGGGAAACATTGCCTCGAAATCCGCCGGGGTGGAGAGCTGTGTCGAACCCGGCGGCAAGTCCAGGATAAGCCCCGCGCGGGACAGGCTGGCCTGCATCTGCTGTGTGCATGTGTCGATCTCCGCTGGCGTGAGGCGTTGGCTGTCCCCGGTGGGTGGGGCGTTGACGATGATCTGGACGCGCTCGCGCCCGTCGGTGGTGGCGATGTGGCCTGCGTCGTCGCGATCCTGCGCGCAGACATAGACGCTGGGGCTTTGGGCGAGCGTGCCGGATGAGAGCGCAGCGAACTCGGCGGGGTAATCGTTTGAGAAGAAGACATTGTGGCGGCTGAGGGGGAAGCCTTCGGCCCTTGCGCGGGCGGTCCAGACCAGTGCGCCGAGCGAGCGGCGGGCGGGTGGCACGGCGGGGACGGCCTTGCGCACGGCGGGGCCGAAGCGGCCTGCGGCGAGGGCGGCGGGATCGGCGTTGCAGATGACCGCGTGCGCGGCGATATGTTCGCCCGTTGCCAGAATGACGCCAGAGGCGCGGCCGCGCTCCGTCAGGATTTCGCGTACGGGCGCGTTGTATCGGAAGCGTGCGCCATTGTTCTGCGCCAGTTCCTCCAACGCGCGGGCGAGGGCGTGCATCCCGCCGTCGATCAGCCACACGCCGCTGGCCTCTACATGGGCGATCAGCATCAGCGTGGCGGGGCAACGGAAGGGGGAGGAGCCGCAATAGGTGGCGTAGCGCCCGAATAATTGCCGCAGCCGGGGATCGCGGAAGTGGTCGCCCAGCGCGGACCATAAGCTTTCATAGGGACGGATCGCGCAAAGATCGGCAAAGCCGCGCAGGCCCATCCGCCATGTCAGGCCCAGCGGGTTAGTCTGTCCGCGGCGGAGGAAGGGTTTGTCGAGGGTTTCGAAGATGCGTTTGGCCTCGGCGCGGAAGGCGCGATAGCCCTGCGCTTCGCGCGCGCCGGCGAATGCGCCGATGGCCGCTTCGCTTTCCGTGGGGTCAGCGAAGAGGTCGAGCCGGTCATTGCCCCATGCGTGTCGGGCGAGAACATGGGCGGGGCGCATGGTGACTGCATTCTCGAGTGCGCCGCCGCAGGCTGCGAAGATTTCGTCGAAAACATGGCGCATGGTGAATACGGTCGGGCCGCCGTCGATGGCTTCTCCGTCGACCATCATGCGGCGCATTTTGCCACCCGGTTCGGCGGCGGCCTCCAGCACCATGACGTTCTGCCCGCGCGCGGCGAGCAATGCGGCGGTCACCAGACCGCCCACGCCTGCGCCTATCACTATGATCGGATCGTTCTTCATGGCCTTACACTATCACCTGTCCAATCAACTGGACACACCAAATGATCGCATTAGGGTGACAAAATGACATTGCGCGAAAAATGGATCGGTTGGCGGAACGGCATATTGGGCGATCCGGGGTTTCAGCGCTTTGCGGCGCGGTTCCCGTTGATGCGACCCGTGGCCCGCAGGCGGGCGCGGGGGCTGTTCGATCTGGTGGCCGGGTTCACTTATTCGCAGACGTTGGCGGCGTGCATCCAGACGGGTGTGCTGGATTTGCTGGCATCAGGGCCATGTGCGACTCGCGATGTTGCGGCGAAGGCGGATCTGCCGGCGGAGGGGGCGGATAGGCTGTTGCGCGCGGCGACGGCCTTGCGTCTTGTGGAGCGACTGGGGCCGGATCGTTGGGCGCTGGGGGCCGATGGCGCGGCGCTGCGTGGCAATGGCGGCATCGCTGAAATGGTGGCGCATCATCACTTGCTCTATGCCGATCTGGCGGATCCGGTGGCTTTGTTGCGGCGGGGCGGTGGCGGCGGTGCGCTGGCCCGATACTGGCATTATGCCGAGGATGCGGGGAAGGGCGACGGGGCGCAGGTCGCGCCCTACTCCGCGCTGATGGCGGCATCGCAACCGCTAATCGCGCAGCAGGTTATCGACGCCTATCCCTTTCACGAGCATAAGAAAATTCTGGATGTCGGCGGCGGGGAAGGGGCGTTTCTGTGCGCTGTGGCGGGTAGTGCCCCACGTGCCGAGCTGTCGCTGTTCGATCTGCCTGCTGTGGGGGAGCGGGCAAGGGCGCGGTTCGACTCGGCGGGCTATGGCAATCGCACGACGATCTTTGAGGGCAGTTTTCTGGTCGATGCTCTGCCGCAAGGGCATGATCTGATTACGCTGATCCGCGTGCTGCACGACCATGACGATGCCCCCGCCATGACGATCCTGCGCGCGATCTATGCGGCGCTGCCACCGGGTGGCAAGCTGCTGATCTCTGAGCCGATGGCCGAGACGCCGGGCGCGGAACCGGCGGGTGACGCCTATTTCGGCCTATATCTGCTGGCGATGGGATCGGGACGACCGCGTAGCCCAACCGAGATCAGGCACATGCTGAGAGCCGCAGGTTTTCGCCGCTCCCGGCTCATCAAAACCGCCATGCCGCTGACCACCCGAATTATCCTTGCGACAAGATGAACAAAACTATCAAGCAAAGTTGACAATAAAAAGCGTCAAGTTAAGATGACACTTCAAGGAGAGGGGTCCATCCGACACCTCTGACACAAGAGGGAAGAGCGCATGAATACGCTCGCGGTCATATTGGAGGCGCCTGAGAAACTCGGCTTGCGCTCCATTGCCCTTAACCCTCTGGGCGACAGCGATGTTCAGGTCGCGATCGAGTGGAGCGGGATCAGCACCGGCACCGAAAAGCTGCTGTGGACGGGACGGATGCCGTCCTTCCCCGGCATGGGCTATCCGCTGGTTCCCGGTTACGAATCGATTGGCCGCGTCGTTGACGCCGGTATCCATGCACGGGCGCGGATCGGCGATTGGGTCTTCGTTCCCGGTGCCAATTGTTACCGCGATGCGCGTGGGCTGTTCGGCGGGACGGCGCGGACCGTGAACCTTCCCGCCGCGCGTGCCATTCCAGTCGATGAAGGACTGGGACGTGACGGGATATTGATGGCGCTGGCGGCCACGGCCTGTCACGCATTCGTCGGCGGTGCTGCGCCCGATCTGGTGATCGGTCACGGCATATTGGGTCGGCTTATCACGCGCATCGCCATCGCATCGGGCGCGCCTGCGCCGACCGTTTGGGAAACGAACCGGGATCGCCGCGACGGCTTGGGCTATGACGCCATCGACCCCGAAGCCGATACGCGCCGGGATTATCGCACCATCTATGATGCGAGCGGCGCACCCGATATTCTCGACACGGCGGTGGGTCGCCTGACCAAAGGCGGGGAAGTCGTGCTGGCCGGGTTTTACGACCGGCTGTCTTTTGCCTTTCCTCCGGCTTTCATGCGGGAAGCGCGCTTTCGCATTTCCGCCGAATTTACCCCTGACGACATCGCCACCGTGATGGCGCTGATCGCCAGCGGAACGCTCCGTCTGGACGGACTCATCAGCCATGAACGCGATGCGGGGGAGGCAGAGGACGCCTATCCGGCGGCGTTCGGCGATCCCGACTGCCTCAAGATGGTACTCGACTGGAGACATCAATGACCATGCTCGATTACGACAGCCTGCGCCATGAGGCGAACGAGGAGCCTGATCCCGTTCACAGCGGCCCGGTGACCAAGGAAACGCAGATCATTGCGATCTACGGCAAGGGTGGGTCGGGCAAATCCTTCGCGCTGTCGAACCTGAGCTACATGATGGCGCAACAGGGCAAGCGGGTGCTCCTGATCGGGTGCGATCCCAAGTCGGACACCACAAGCCTGCTGTTCGGCGGCAAGAGTTGCCCCACCATCATCGAGACCAGCGCGGCGAAGAAACTGGCAGGCGAAGAAGTCAGCATCGAGGATGTCTGCTTTCAGCGTGACGGCGTGTTCGCGATGGAACTTGGCGGGCCTGAAGTCGGGCGCGGCTGCGGTGGGCGTGGGATTATCCACGGCTTTGAATTGCTCGAAAAGCTGGGCTTCCATGAATGGGGCTTCGACTATGTCCTGCTCGACTTCCTGGGCGATGTGGTCTGCGGCGGTTTCGGCCTGCCGATTGCGCGCGACATGTGCCAGAAAGTGATCGTCGTCGGATCGAACGACCTGCAGTCGCTCTATGTCGCCAATAACGTCTGCAAGGCAGTCGAATATTTCCGCAAGATGGGCGGCAATGTCGGCGTGGCGGGCATGATCATCAACAAGGATGACGGCACCGGGGAGGCATCGGCTTTTGCCAAGGCGGTCGGAATCCCGACGCTCTGCGCGATCCCCGCGAATGAGGATATTCGGCGCAAGTCGGCCAATTATCAGATTATCGGCGTGCCGGGGGGCGAGTGGGCCTCCTTGTTCGAGGATTTGGCCATCAACGTCGCCGAAGCGCCACCAGTTCGCCCGACGCCGCTGGATCAGGATGGGTTGCTGGGGCTGTTTAGTCCGGACCAAACGGGTGGCGATGTTACCCTGCGTCCTGCATCGCAAGCGGACATGCGCGGGGCAGCCTATCTGCCCAAAGTCTCCCTCGAAGTCGTGTACGACACCGTATGAGCGAGGTCGCGCCTTTGGCCCCGCGCACACCCGACCGGCTCGATCTGGGCGCGGAAGGGGGATGCAGCAGCACGTCTACCATGGACGAGGCGGCGCGCGCGGCGGGCAAGACTGAAATCCTTGACCGCTATGCTGCCGATTATCCCAAGGGGCCGCATGACCAGCCGCAGTCGATGTGCCCGGCGTTCGGCTCTTTACGCGTCGGCTTAAGGATGCGGCGCACGGCGACGATCCTCTCCGGATCGGCCTGTTGCGTTTATGGCCTGACGTTCACCTCGCATTTCTATGGCGCGCGGCGGACGGTGGGTTATGTGCCGTTCAATTCCGAAACGCTCGTCACCGGCAAGCTGTTCGAGGATATTCGTGACGCGGTGTATCAGATTGCCGATCCGGCGCTGTACGACACGGTGATCGTCACCAATCTGTGCGTACCGACCGCATCAGGCGTACCGCTGCAATTGCTGCCGGACGAGATCGACGGCGTCCGCATCATCGGCATCGACGTGCCGGGTTTCGGTGTGCCGACCCATGCCGAAGCCAAGGATGTGCTGGCGGGCGCGATGCTCAATTATGCGCGCAAGGAAGCCGAGCAAGGCCCGGTCGCTGCGCCGAAGGAGCGATCGGATCGCCCATCGGTGACGTTGCTGGGTGAGATGTTCCCCGCCGACCCGCCGGGTATCGGCTTAATGCTGGAACCGCTGGGTTTGTCCGCCGGGCCGGTCGTGCCGACCCGCGAATGGCGGGAGCTGTATTCGGCGCTCGATTGCGCAGTCGTGGCGGCGATCCATCCTTTCTACACCGCCAGCGTCCGTGAATTTGAAGCGGCCGGTCGTTCGGTGGTTGGTTCGGCACCTGTGGGGCGCGACGGGACCGCCGCGTGGCTCGACGCCATCGGTGCGGCGTGCGGGATTGCGCAGGACAAGATCGACGCATCGAAGAACCGCTTCCTCCCCGCCATTGCAGGCGCGCTCGCCGCCAAGCCGATCAAGGGCCGGATTACCGTTTCGGGCTATGAAGGTTCCGAACTGCTGGTCGCGCGGTTGTTGATCGAAAGCGGGGCGGATGTGCCTTATGTGGGCACCGCCTGTCCGCGCACGCGCTGGTCCGATCCGGATCGTGAGTGGCTGGAGGCGAAGGGCGTGCGGGTTCAGTATCGCGCCAGTCTGGAGCAGGATATTGCGGCGGTTTCGGAGTTCGGCCCCGATCTTGCGATTGGCACTACCCCGGTCGTGCAGCACGCCAAGCAGCGGTCGATCCCTGCGCTCTATTTCACCAACCTGATTTCCGCGCGGCCTTTGATGGGGCCGGCGGGGGCGGGAAGTCTGGCGATGGTGGTCAATGCTGCGCTCGCCAATCAGGGGCGCTTCGACAAGATGACGGCGTTCTTCGAAGGCGTAGGTGCCGGTCCGACGGCGGGCGTCTGGGAAGACACGCCAAAGGACCGCCCCGAGTTCAAAGCCAAGTTCGCCGCCAAGCGCATCGCCGCTGCCAAGGCTGAGGAGGCCATCGGGGTATGACAAACATATCCACTTCCTTCTCCTCGTCTCCGCGTCTCCGCGCGAACCCATTGTGTTGTTCGCGCGGAGACGCGGAGACGCGGAGAGAAGAAAGAGGATGTGCCGCTGGCGCGGAGGGGGGCGGGCTATGACGCTGGTTCTCGATCATGACCGTGCGGGTGGTTATTGGGGCGCGGTCTATGCGTTCACCGCGATCAAGGGATTGCAGGTGATTATCGACGGGCCGGTCGGGTGCGAAAACCTGCCGGTGACATCGGTGCTGCATTATACCGATGGCCTGCCGCCGCATGAATTGCCGATTGTCGTTACGGGCCTTGGCGAGCAGGAATTGGGCCGCGATGGCACCGAAGGGGCGATGCGGCGAGCGTGGGAAACGCTGGACCGTGATTTGCCCGCTGTGGTCGTTACCGGTTCGATTGCCGAGATGATCGGCGGCGGCGTGACGCCGGAAGGCACCAATATCCAGCGCTTCCTGCCGCGCACAATCGACGAGGATCAGTGGCAGGCGGGCGACCGCGCGCTGACATGGCTGTGGACGCAGTTCGGGCCGAAAAAAGCACCTGCGCCGCGTCCGTTGCGCGAAGGCGAAAAGCCGACCGTCAATATCATCGGCCCGATGTACGGTACGTTCAACATGCCCTCCGATCTTGCTGAAATCCGGCGGCTGATCGAAGGCATCGGCGCGAATGTCGGGATGGTCTTTCCGCTGGGCAGCCATCTGGCCGACGTCAAGAATTTGGCGAAGGCGCAAGTCAACGTCTGCATGTATCGCGAATTTGGTCGTGGTTTGTGCGAAGCGTTGGAGCGGCCTTTCCTGCAGGCACCCATCGGGCTGGAATCGACCACGCTGTTCCTGCGCAAGCTGGGTGAGTTGACGGGCCTCGATCCAGAGCCGTTCATCGAGCGGGAAAAGCATACCACGATCAAGCCGCTTTGGGACTTGTGGCGCTCGGTCACGCAGGATTTCTTCGGCACGGCGAGCTTCGGCATCGTCGCCACGGAAACATACAGCCGTGGCATCCGCAAATTCCTGGAAGACGATATGGGCCTGCCCTGCAACTTCGCTTTCCAGCGCAATGCAGGCGTGAAGCCGGACAATGCGGCGGTGAAGGAAGCCATCGCTACCAACCCGCCGCTGCTGGTGTTCGGCAGCTTCAACGAGCGGATGTATATGGCGGAAACCGGCGCGCGTGGCGTCTACATCCCCGCTTCGTTCCCCGGTGCGATCATCCGCCGCCATACCGGCACGCCCTTCATGGGCTATGCCGGTGCGACCTATCTTGTGCAGGAAGTGTGCAACGCGCTCTTCGATGCGCTTTTCCACATCATCCCGCTCGCCAGCCAGTTGGACAAGGCAGAGCCGACCCCGGCTCGGCTCCAGTCCGAATTGCTCTGGGACGACGATGCCAAGTCGCAACTGGACGTCGTCGTCGAGCGTGAGCCGGTCCTCGTCCGCATTTCCGCCGCCAAGCGTATTCGCGATGCCGCCGAACGTGGCGCACGGCGTGCCGGCGAGGTCTCCGTCAGTGCGCAGCGGCTTGCCAGCGCCATAACCGAAAGCCGGACCGCATGACCGTCCGCACCGCCATTCCCGCTGAGTCCCCGCCGGGGATGTGTGGGCCAACCGATCTTCGCGGCGGTCGTCGCTGCGTAGATGCCGCCGGGAAGCGTCGTTTCAACGCTTCCGCACACGTCGGGCAGAATGGAGACGAAACATGAGCGACAATAGAGACGATAGATTGGGGCCGGGCACATACCTGACCCCGGAAGAGGCGAAGGAGTTCCACAAGATCTTCATCACCAGCTTCATTATCTTCACGATAGTGGCGGTGATTGCGCACTTCCTCGCATGGAGCTGGCGGCCCTGGCTGCCCGGTCCCGAAGGCTATGCGATGGTCGATCACGGTGTAGCCGTGGCGAGCAACGCCATCACATCCCTCTTGGCATAAGGAGACCATCTCATGTGGAGATTATGGATGATCTTCGACCCGCGCAGGACGCTTACCGCCCTCGCGATTTTCCTGTTCGTGCTGGCACTGTTGATTCACTTCATCCTGCTCAGCACCGACCGGTTCAACTGGCTCGACGGTCCTGCAAAGGCACCGGCGGCGATGGAGGCTCCTGCAGCACCTCCGGCAACCTGACGGGCGCCTTTGCTGCAATTGCGAGTGGGCGAGGGCGGGCTAGGTCGACCTCGTCCACTTGAACAGAACTACTCAAACGACCCGTCGAGAGTGTCGCGGGGGGAGAGATCGCAATGGCGTTGCTTAGCTTCGAACGGAAATACCGAGTCAGGGGTGGCACGCTCATCGGCGGCGACCTGTTCGACTATTGGGTAGGTCCATTTTACGTCGGGTTCTTTGGCGTCACCACCGCGATCTTCGCGAGTTTGGGGACGGCATTGATTTTTTACGCGGCCTCGCTGGGGCCGACGTGGAACCCGTGGCTCATCAGCATCGCACCCCCTGACATCAGCTATGGCCTTGGCCTCGCGCCCTTACGCGAAGGCGGGTTCTGGCAGATCATTACGATGTGCGCGGTCGGGGCGTTTACGTCCTGGGCCTTGCGCGAAGCGGAAATCTGCCGAAAGCTGGGCATCGGCTATCATGTGCCGATTGCCTTTGGCGTCGCGATTTTCGCTTATGTGTCGCTCGTGGTGATCCGCCCGTGGATGCTGGGCGCATGGGGATTCGGCTTTCCCTATGGCATTTTCAGCCATCTGGACTGGGTATCGAACACCGGATACCAGTATCTGCACTTCCATTATAACCCGGCGCACATGCTGGCGGTGAGTTTCTTCTTCACCACCACCTTCGCGCTGGCGCTGCATGGCGGGCTGGTCCTGTCGGCAGTCAATCCCGATCCCAAGGGTCCGGGTAATGGCGAAGTGAAGTCGCCGGAATATGAAGACACCTTCTTCCGCGACACCATCGGCTATTCGGTCGGCACCTTAGGCATTCATCGCCTGGGCCTGTTCCTCGCGCTGTCGGCAGGCTTCTGGAGCGCGATCTGCATCATCATCAGCGGCCCGTTATGGGCGCGCGGCTGGCCTGAATGGTGGACCTGGTGGCTCAACTTGCCGATCTGGTCTTGAGGAGAGCGAAGAACATGGCACGCTATCAAAATATCTTCACTCAGGTTCAGCTTCGCGCTGCACCCGAAATGGGCCCCGCGCTTCCCCCTGGCAGCTTCGATCGCATCGGAAAGGGGTTCTTCAATTACTGGATGGGCAAGTTCGGTAATGCGCAGATCGGGCCGATTTATCTCGGCACTCTGGGCATGGCTTCGCTGGTCTGCGGCTTCCTCGCGTTCGAGATCATCGGCCTCAACATGTGGGCGTCGGTCAACTGGGACCCGGTGCAGTTCGCCCGTCAGCTTTTCTGGCTCGCGCTGGAACCGCCTGCACCCAAATATGGCTTCCAGCTCTTCGTGCCACTGGCCGAAGGGGGATGGTGGCAGATGGCCGGCTTCTTCATGACGACGTCGGTGCTGCTGTGGGCGGCGCGGACCTATCGCCGTGCCAGGGAGCTGGGCATGGGCACGCACATATTCTGGGCGTTCATGAGCGCCATCTGGTTGATGGTCGTGCTGGGTTTCCTGCGGCCGATGCTGATGGGAAGCTGGGCAGAGGCAGTGCCTTTCGGCATCTTCCCGCACCTTGACTGGACCGCGGCCTTTTCGATCCGCTACGGCAATCTCTTCTACAATCCCTTCCACTGCCTCTCCATCGCGTTCCTCTACGGTTCGACGCTGCTGTTCGCGATGCACGGTGCGACGATCCTTGCGGTCGGTCGTTACGGCGGGGAGCGTGAGATCGAACAGATCACCGATCGCGGTACGGCATCCGAACGCGCGGCTTTGTTCTGGCGCTGGACCATGGGGTTCAACGCGACGATGGAATCGATCCATCGCTGGGCCTGGTGGTTTGCCGTCCTCACCCCGCTGACCGGCGGCATCGGCATCCTGCTGACCGGCACTGTTGTCGATAACTGGTATCTCTGGGCGATCCAGCATGGCTATGCCCCCAGCTACCCCGGCACCGGAACCATCGATCCTGCCACTCTGCCGGGAGCGCCCCAATGAGCACATATGCAAAGACCGTCACTTTCGGTGTGACGCTGGGTTCGCTGGTTCTGCTGACAGGCTGTGAACTGGGGCCCAAAACGGTGTCACAAGTCGGTTATCGCGGCGCAGGCCTTAATCAGATCAACGATCCCGATCATATGGCAAAGGCTGCCGCCATTCCCGCTGCGCCTTATGCGGTGCCGGAAGATACCGGACCGCTGGCCTCCGAGTCCTATCAGAATGTTCAGGTTCTGGGTGGGGTGAGTGCCGAACGGTTCAATCATCTGATGGCAGCGATCACCCAATGGGTCGCGCCGCCGGCGCAAGGGTGCAATTACTGCCACAACCCCGAGAATTTGGCGTCCGACGAGAAATATACGAAGATCGTCGCGCGCAAGATGATTCAGATGACCTGGAACATCAACACGAAATACGCCAGCCATGTGAAGCAGACGGGCGTGACATGCTATACCTGTCACGCAGGCAATGCGGTGCCGCAATATAAGTGGACGGATGCGGTGGCTTCACCCAATCCCGGACGTATTCGGGGCGCGAAGTTCGGACAGAATGCGCCCGATCCCAATGTCGGATACGCATCGCTGCCGTCGCAGGGCTTCACGGACTACTTCCAGAACGCCAATCAGATCCGGGTCGCGTCAAGCAGCGCCTATCCCTCTAAGAACCATGTCGTGTCGATCAAGGCGGCAGAGAGCAGCTACGGCCTGATGATGCACCTCAGTTCCTCCTTGGGGGTAAACTGCACCTACTGCCATAACTCGCAGTCGTTCCGATCCTGGTCGCTCAGCCGGGCGCAGCGCGCCACGGCCTATTATGGCATCCGCATGGTGCGTGATACCAACGACCAATATATTTCCTCGCTGCAGTCGGTATTCCCGGCCTATCGCAAGGGACCGTTGGGCGATCCGTACAAAGTCAACTGCATGACCTGCCATCAGGGTCTTTCCAAGCCGCTGGGCGGGAAGAGCATGATTGCGGACAATCCCGTGCTGAAAGGGCCGCCGATAGCACAAGCTGCGGTCGTCCCTGCTGAAGGCGGGCCGAATGCGGATGAAACCGTGCCGGACGCTTTCAACAAGCCGGCGGCGATGACGGATACGACCAAGGCAACGCAGTGACGCCACTGGGTTGATACAATTAACATAGCAAAAGGAGGCTTCTGGCGTGGATAATCTGACAGCCAGAAGCCACCCGTTGCGGGCATCGCTTTCCGAAGAAATGCATGTCCGTCGCCTGCCGCGCATGTCGGCGCCATGCCGGTTGCTGCAGGTTGTCACGGTGCTGGGCGAGACGGCGGCCAGCGAAGCGCGGGCGCATATCGAACCGATTGCCCTCAAACGCGGCATGAACCTGCCCCCCCACGCCAAATATGCCGTCATCGATCTGGGCAGCATGACACTGGTTTGGGAACGGCATACCGAATTTGCCAGCTACACGCTTATTCTCCATGGGCCGTTCGGTGAGCCGTTCGCAACCGACACGTTCGATCCGCTGTCGTCCGAGATATTCGCGAATATGCCCGGCGAGGTCATCCGGGCGACACAGATCGCTCTCTATCCCCTTGGTACGCCGGTTCCAGACAGAGCAACGCGCGACGAGTGGTTCGACGATGAAGCCCTGATCCTGTGTGAAATATTGCAGGGCAAGGCGCTGATGATGTCGGACTTCCGCCTGCACGCCGATGGGTTCGGGCGCCTGCTCGTCATAGATCAGGGGCTGGCGCGGGATGAAGCGGCGCAATTGATGGCGCGCCTTCAGGAACTGGGCAATTACCGCAACATGGCCTTGCTGGGCCTGCCGCTGGCGCAGCGGCTCAGCCCAGATGTCTCGCGGCTGGAGCGGCGGTTGGCAGCGCTGACCCATGCGGTGTCCGAGCGCGTGTCTCGGGACGATCAGTTGCTGGACGAACTGACGTTCCTGTCGGCCGAGCTTGCGCGCCTGATCGCGGAAACGCGCTATCGTATGAGCGCGACGCGGGCCTATTCCCAGATCAGTACGGAAAGACTGCATAGCCTGAGTGTTGGCGCGATGACGGGGTATCAGACGTTGGCGGACTTTACCGAGCGACGGTTGATGCCGGCGGTGCGGACCTGTATTTCCTTCTCCGACCGGCTGGACGACCTGTCGCAACGGGCGGCGTGGACGAGCGCATTGCTGCGCACGCGGATCGATACGGCATTGGCCATGCAAAACCGCGATCTCCTAACCTCGATGAACAAACGCACCCAATTGCAATTGCGCCTGCAACAAACCGTCGAAGGACTGTCGGTGGTGGCGATCAGCTACTATCTGGTGGCGCTACTGGGATATGTGTTCGGGCTTATCCCCGGCGTGCACCATGACATCGCAATGGGGGCGTCCGTGCCGGTGGTGCTGCTGGTCGTGTGGCTGCTCGTGCGGCGGTTGCGACGGCATTTCATCGAAGACTGATCGGCGGCAAAAGAAAAGGCCCGCTTCCCTGATATGGGAAGCTGGCCTTTGCATGTGGGACGCTGCCGTCAGGCGGCCATGGCGCGCCGCGCGAGTTCGCAATGCGACCAGATTTCCGAAAGTGCGCTGACCAGACGGTCGACGTCGCCATCGGTGTGCACGGGTGAAGGCGTCAGGCGCAGGCGCTCGGTGCCGACAGGGACGGTCGGATAGTTGATCGGCTGTACGTAGATGCCATGATTTTCCAGCAGCCAGTCGCTGATCATTTTGCACTTGTGCGCGTCGCCCACCATCACCGGGATGATGTGGCTGGGGTTGTCGATCGTAGGGATGCCGATGGCGTCGAGACGGCGGCGCACCTGCGCCACGCGTTCCTTGTGCGCTTCGCGTTCGGCAGTGCTGTCCTTCAGGTGCCGGATGCTGGCGCAGGCACCGGCGGCCAGCGCCGGGGGGAGGGCAGTGGTGAAGATGAAGCCGCTGGCGAAGCTGCGGACGAAGTCGACTACCGCGGCCGACCCGGCGATATAGCCGCCCATCACGCCATAGGCCTTGCCCAGCGTGCCTTCGATCACGGTGATGCGGTCCATCAGCCCTTCACGTTCGGCAATGCCGCCGCCGCGCGGACCATAGAGGCCGACCGCATGGACTTCGTCGATGTAGCTCATCGCGCCATGCTTTTCGCAGACGTCGAGGATTTCGGCGATGGGGGCGATGTCGCCGTCCATCGAATAAACGCTCTCGAAGGCGACCAGCTTGGGGCGGGCCGGGTCCATTGCCGACAGGCGACGGTCTAGATCCACCGGATCATTGTGAGTGAAGCGGTGGCATTCGGCGCGGCTGTGGCGGATGCCTTCGATCATCGAAGCGTGGTTCAGCGCATCGGACAGGACGATGCAGCCGGGAATCCGCGCAGCCAATGTGCCAAGCGCTGCCCAGTTCGATACATAGCCGGAAGTGAACAGGAGCGCCGCTTCCTTGTTGTGCAGATCGGCCAGTTCATGTTCGAGCTGCACATGGGCGTGGGTCGTGCCGGAAATGTTGCGCGTGCCCCCTGCGCCTGCGCCGCATTTGTCGAGCGTCGCGTGCATCGCGTCCAGCACCTTGGGATGCTGGCCCATGCCCAGATAATCGTTCGAGCACCACACGGTTACGTCGCTGACTGCGCCTTCGTTGTGATGATGCGCCTGCGGAAAGGCCCCGGCCTTGCGCTCCAGCTCCGCGAAAATGCGGTAGCGTCCATCCCCCTTGAGCGTATCGAGCTCGCCGGTGAAAAATGCTTCGAAATCCATGTGCATGCCCTCCGATAGTCTAGTCTGTTATAGCGGTCTTCGCCGCGGTTGTTGCAGTCGTCCTGGAAGACGGAGCCTCCGAAGAAGCCCACGTCCAAAGTTTCGCGTCGCGCAGTGGCAGCACGAGAAACAGATGCTCTATGATGCCCAGCGCTGCAAGACCGAAAAGCAAGGTGGCGGTGACTGCTGCCTCGCCGCCGAACGGCGCGTTTTCCGCAGCAATCCATGCCCATGCGGCAATGGCGCCGGTGCCGATCAGCGAGAAGGGATAGAGTGCGTTCATCCTGCGCTTGCGGAAATAGCTTTTGAGGTAGGCGAGATGCGCGGGGAACACTTCGTCCGACAGGTTCGGCACGCCCAGGAACAGGTTGAACTTGGCACTGAGGCGCAGCAGGAACAGCAGCAGGAAAGTGAGCGGCGCGGACTGGTTCGATTGGCCCCAGGTTATTGCGAACAGTGCCAAGGCCGTCAACGCCAGCGCGATTTCATGGTGCATTACCGTGGCGGCGGCCATGCGGAAGCGCGGCCAGCCTGTCACGCCTTCGGGGAGTGGATCGCGGCGCGATCCGGCGACGAAGCCCATCAGAAACCCCATTTCGTGCCATCCCCAGATCAGGATGGCCGCACCAAAGCCGACATAGGCGCCATGCGCGTCCTGCTCTCCGGCGGTGAACCACACCACCACCGCCGCTGCCAGCGCCACCAGTCCGGACAGGCGGAAGCTGGTGGCGAAGGTGTGTTGCGGGCGGCTGTCCAGCCACACGACCGCCGCCGTGCCGATGAACCACATCAGGAGGGCGAAGAAGAGCGGGGCTATGCTCACCAGACGGGCGCGAGGCGCACATCGGCGGGCGCTTCGTTGGCGACGACTGGGGTGAGGTAGAGGTTGAGGAAAGCGACGGCCACTTGCGCGGTCAGGGCTGCGCGTTTGATGCCGCCAATGATGCCACCCTGCGCCTTTGCATCGTCAATCTTCGCGGCAAGGATGCGCATCCGTTCCAACCCCCGGCGGAAGCGTGGACCTTCATTGTCTACCACCACCGGGAAAACCTGCCGCGTGATTTCGGACGTCAGCGAGAAGACCTTATGGTCATATTCGGTCGGATCGACACCCAGCGCCTTGTGGAAGGCGGGGCGGTTGTGATCGCGGACGTACATGGTGGCGTATACGGCGACGAGGAAGAAGCGGATCCACAGCTTGTTGACGCCGCTTAGCAGCTTGGGATCGGTGCGCAGCAGGATCGCAAAGGCTTCGCCATGGCGGAACTCGTCATTGCACCATTCTTCGAACCAGTTGAAGATCGGGTGGAAGCGCAGCTCCGGATGGCGGGCGAGGTGGCGGTAGATCGTGATGTACCGCGCATAGCCAATCTTCTCCGACAGATAGGTCGCGTAGAAAATGAACTTGGGCCGGAAATAGGTGTATTTCTTGGTCTTGGTCAGGAAGCCCAGATCGATGCCGATGCCGGAGTCCTTCAGCGTATCGTTGATGAAGCCGGCGTGGCGGCTTTCATCGCGGCTCATCAGCCGGAAAAGCTGTTTGATGTCGGGGTTCTTCGCACGGCGAGCGATTTCTGCATAAAGGATGCAGCCTGAAAATTCCGACGTCATGGAGCTGACGAGGAAGTCGACAAATTCCTGCCGCACGCCATCGGGCAGGCTCTCGATCACACCGTCGAATGCCTGCGTCCGCTTGAAGTGCAGCTTGTTGGGATCGGCGGCCATTTCCGCGATCAGCTTGTCCCACTCGGCGCGGACCGGCGATACGTCGATGCGGTCGATGGCATCGAAATCGGTGGTGTAGAAACGCGGGGCGAGGATCGTGTCCTGCTGGGCGATTTCCATCGCTTCGGCGGCCGCGATGGGGGTGATGGCGTTCATGAGATCCTCCGCGAAGTGAAGCTGACTTCATACAGTTCGGACAGTTCGAAATGCCCCGATACTTTGGTCCACAGCCGTTCGATCAGGCTGGCGCGTTCGACCGTGGCGATGCGGTCGAACACGCGCCGCTCGCCAAAACCGACGCTGATGGGTTCGCCATGGACGCGCACCTTGTCGCCCGGATGCATGGCTATGCCGTCCGCCAACTCCACATGCGCGTGCAGATGCGCGTCGCTATGTTCGACTTCGATGCGACAGGCGGTGTCGAAGCTGGAGCGGCGGAAGGCCATCACTGCGTCTTGCCTGCGTTGGCGAGCAGGATGAGGAAGGCGGCGCGATTGTCGGTGCCGAATGCGGTCATTTCGGTCGTGCGCTTGGTCACGGTGTCGGTCAGCGACAACTGACCGTCTTTCCACAGTGTCAGCGTGAATGGCGGCGTGGAGCCAATGCCGCGCATCATCCGGTCGCGGGCCAATCCGCGCATGACCGCACGGACGAAGCCGGTCTTCATGCCCGGCTCTATGACATAAGCCGTCGCGCCGGTGTCGCTGTCCTGAATGACGACCGCACCGTCTTTCCGGTCGATGAAGCGAATGTTGCGGGTCTGGACCGGAGCGATATGTTCGGCTGTCCGCAGTGCGACGGGCGAAGCGACCGGGGGAATGTGGAAAACGCGGACGGCGGTCGTCGCGGTAAGGGCAAAGGCGACGAGCGCGCCTGCGATCATCAGCGTGCCGCGGGGCAGCATCCCTTCATGGCTGTGGGTGGCGCTCATGCGGCTGCTGCCTCTCCATAATGGGGGATCGATGCGGTGGGCGCTTCCACGGTTGCCATTGCGCCGCCGGGATTAGCCGAAAGGCAGGTGCGGGCGATCAATGCTGCGACATTGGTGGCGTCGGGAATGGCGCGCAGCATCGGTTGCGGCGTGGAGATCTTCCACGGACGGGCGTGGGGCCACAGGGCTGCGTAACCCAACCGCTGTGCACTGGTGAGGGTGAGTGGCAAGTCGCCCGAACCGTCGGCCCGGACGTTCAAATCCACGCGCCCGACCTGACCCAGCGGCAGATTGATGCACTTGGGCAGGGCCATGCCGATGCGCATTACCACGCGGCGATTGGTCAGCGTGTACATCGTCGTGCGGGCCGTTCCCCATGCCAGCAGATGCAATAAGCCGACACCTGCAATCCCCACGACGATCGTCGTTGCGACGCCCATGAAGTGCGTCGGTGAAGCGGTTGTGGCGCGGATAGCCTCGACCAAGGCGACCACCGTGAGGACGCCGAAATATCCGGCGATCAGGCGCGTATGGAACGCCGTGCGGGCCAGGATGCGCCAGTCGGGTGCGCCCTGCCACACGATATGTTCGCCCGCTGGCAGATTGCCGGGAAGGCCGGGGATCGGCTCATTCTCATATTCGCTCACAGCAGTGGCTCCTGACGTTCGCGGGTGGCGTAGAGATAGCCACCACCGAAATAGGCCTGGACGCGTTCCTCTTCGTAGAGGGTGATCGTGTCCGCTGCGTCGATAACGGGTGCGTCGGCGAACTGGCTGGCGAGGAGCGCGTCGATGGTGACGGTGCGCTGGCTCTTGTTGATCATGGCCATCATCATCGGGGCGAGGACATGCTTGCCTGCGATCCCGCCGACTTCGACTTCAAGGTAACGGATCAGGCGGTCGGCCTTGTCGATCCAGATGTCTTGGACCGTCCCGGCAAGCTGACCGTCGGCACCCAGTACGGCCATACCGCGCGGATCGGGATCGCCCTTTGCGATGGTGAAGCCGGGCGCGGCGCTGATGGGCACGATGCGGGCATGGCCTTCATAATCGACATCGGGGCGCTTGGCGCGGTCGGCCCATGCTGCCGGGCCGATGCCGTCGATCAGCGGGTTGCCGGTGGGGGCAATCGGTGCGCCGCCGAAGCGATCGGTGCGGTAAGCCTTGATATCGAGGGGATCGCGCTTGTTATTGGGGACCGTCACGGTGCCATGACCGAAGGGCATGCGGAACGTCTTGGGGCTGGCAGTCGAGAGGGGGCCGCCGGGGGTGTCGATGCGGCCCGACATTTCGTCCTCCAACGGATAGCCTTCGCGTCGGTCCTCCCGGCGGAGATAGAAGACGAGGCCAAGAAAGAAGAGGAAGAACGCATAGAGCGTCAGCGACGCTACATCGATTCCTTGGGTGATTTGCGGGTTCATGACCAGTTTCCCTTTCTTGGGCCGTCAGATTGGAAATTCGCTGAGGCCAAAGCGCTGTTGCGCTCCGTCCCATTGCTTGATGGTGGGGCGGGCGAGCGGGCGCAGGACGGCGATGGTGCCGAACAGCATCAGTATTTCGGCGACATAGACGAAGGCGTAGCCGGCGGCGGGGGCGGCAAAGGCGTCGCCCAGTGCACGGTTGACGGCGGCGCTGGAAATGATGTCGCGGGCAAAAGCGCCGATGGCGATGGCGAGGCCCGCGCAGGTCGCCTGCACCGCCCCCCATGCGCCGAGCGCGAGGCCGTTCTTGCCTTCATCCGATATGGCCATCGCGGCGGTGAGGGTGCCGACCGAGAACATGCCATTGCCAAAGCCGATGAGCATGCCGCCAATGGCGAGGATAGCGCCCGATTGGAGCGGGGCTGCCAAAATGACGAGGAGGAAAGCGAAGATGCCAGCGCGTGCGCCGATGCTGGCAAGGCGGTGCGGGTCGCGACCGGTCGAGAGCTTTTGCGCGGCGAGCGAGAAGCCGCCGAGCATACCCATCGCCCACAGGCCGGTCAGCGAAGTGGTTGCGCCTACCGAGAGGCCGAGGATTTGACCGCCATAGGGTTCGAGCAGCACATCCTGCATGCTGAACGCTGCAGCGCCGAGACCCACGGCAGCCAGCAGGCGCTTGGTGGTGGGGCGGACGATGAATAGGTACCAGACTTCGCGGAAGGTCGGGCGGTGATCCTGCTGCGCAGTGGCCTGACGGTTGCGGGCTTCCTGCTTCCACAGCGCCGTCATGTTGAGGATGACGGTCAGCAGCGCCGCGCCCTGAATGATCTGGACAAGACGGGTGGGGGTGAAATTGCTCAGCAACTGACCGATGATCAGCGCGCTGATCATCACGCCGAGCAGCAGCATGACATAGAGCAAGGCGACGACGCGGGGGCGAGCGGCGGCTGGGGCGAGGTCGGTGGCGAGCGCCAATCCGGCGGTCTGCGTCGTGTGCATTCCCGCGCCGACCATCAGGAAAGCCAGCGCCGCGCCGGCATGGCCGAATACGGCTGGACCATGGCCTTCGCCCGTCATCACCAGCAGCGCGAAGGGGAGGATTGCGAAGCCGCCAAATTGCAGCAAGGTGCCAAACCAGATGTAAGGAACCCGCTTCCACCCCAGCTTTGAGGTGTGGGTGTCCGACTTAAAGCCGATGAGTGCACGTAGCGGCGCGAACACCAAGGGCAGCGACACCATCAGCGCGACCAGCGTCGCCGACATGCCCAGTTCGACGATCATTACGCGATTGAGGGTGCCGTTCAGCAGTACGGCGGCCATGCCCACGGACACCTGAAACAGCGACAGGCGCAGCAGGCGGCCCAAGGGCAACTCCGCTGTTGCCGCATCGGCGAAGGGCAGGAACTTCAGCCCGACCTTGTTCCAGAATGCGTGGGTACGGCTCGTGGTCATAGCGTGACGACCTCCAGGGCGTGACTGGTGTAGAAACCGCCCTGTACCTTCAGATCGCGGCCCAACCGGGTAGTGGGCATCGCGTTGACGATCAGGGTGCGGAGCAGGCGTTCCTTGACGGGCAGGATCGCTGGTGAACGGTCGCTGCGCGGGAAAAGCCGACCCATGCCGAGCGCCGCCATCAGCAACGGCGTCTGCGGTGCGAAGGTGAAGAGCATTGAGCCGTCGGTGCGTTCCGACAGACCCTTCAGCACATCGACGATATCGAAGGCGGGATAGTGGATCAGCGAGTCCATCGCGACGACATGATCGAACGTGCCAAGCGCTGGATCGTGCATGTCGCCCACGCGCCAGTCGATCGACAGCCCTTTTGGCGCGCGGCGCTTGGCGATGTCGACCAGGCTGCCTGCCACGTCGATGGCGACCACATGCGCGCCGCGCTGTGCCGCTTCGACCGCGAGTGCGCCAGTGCCGCACCCGGCATCGAGCAGGCGCATACCCGTCATGTCGGCTGGGAGCCAGGAAAGCAGCGTGTCACGCATCCGGTTGCGACCGGCGCGCACCGTGGCGCGGATGCCGCTGACCGGGGCGTCGGACGTGAGCTGTTCCCAGGTCTTGCTGGCCGTGCGGTCGAAATAGGTTTCGAGGCGGCTGCGATAGGAAGCGTAGGTAGCCGTGGCCATTATTCGAACCCCAGAAATTCGAAGATCTCGCGATCCTTCATCGGCTGCGCGTCCAGCGGATCGCACCCGGCCCACATTTGCGCGGCAAGGCGCTTATATTCGAGGCAGGCGGCATCGACTTCGGGCGTCGAGTCCATTTCGAAGAGCGTGCATTTTTTGAGGCGGCTGCGGCGGATTGCGTCGAGATCGGAGAAATGCGCAAGGCGCTTGAGTCCGGTGGCTTCGTTGAAGCGGTCGATCTCGTCAGTGGCGGCGGAGCGGTTGGCGATGACGCCGGCCATGCGCACATCGTAATTCTTCGACTTCGCCTTGATGGCGGCGACGATGCGGTTCATCGCGAAGATGCTGTCGAAATCATTGGCGGCGACGACCACCGCGCGCTCGGCATGTTGCAAGGGGGCCGCAAAGCCGCCGCATACCACATCGCCCAGCACGTCGAAGATTACGACGTCGGTTTCTTCCAACAAGTGATGCTGTTTCAATAGCTTGACAGTCTGTCCGACGACATAGCCTCCGCAGCCGGTGCCAGCGGGCGGGCCACCGGCCTCCACACACATCACGCCGTTGAAACCTTCGAACATATAATCTTCGGGGCGCAATTCTTCGGCGTGAAACTCGACGGTTTCGAGGACGTCGATCACCGTCGGCATCAGCTTTTTGGTCAGCGTGAAGGTCGAGTCATGCTTGGGGTCGCAGCCGATCTGCAGCACGCGCTTGCCAAGCAGCGAGAAGGCAGCGGACAGGTTCGACGAGGTGGTCGACTTGCCGATCCCGCCCTTGCCGTACACCGCGAATACCTTGGCGTTTCCGATGCGGTCGTTGGGATCCATCTGGACCTGAACGCTGCCGTCACCGTCGAGGCGCAGTTTTGAAGGGGGGTCGAGTAATGCCATGTTGTTTTATCCTTACGCCGCGACTTTTTGAGGGACTTGAGCCACGACGCCTTCGAGGCGGTCTTCCAGTTCGTCACTGGCGGCATGGAGCGCCGCCAGCGTAGCCGCATCGGGCGTCCAATATTGGCGTTCCGATGCTTCGATCAGGCGATTGGCGACGCGCGCCGATGCCTTGGGATTGAGGGCCGCGATGCGTTCGCGCATGGCGGCATCCAGCACATAGGTTTCACTGATCCGCTGATAGACCCAGGGATCGACTTCGCCGGTGGTGGCGGACCAGCCCATCGTCGTGGTTACATGCCCCTCGATCTGGCGGACGCCTTCGTAACCGTGGCGGAGCAGCCCTTCGGTCCAGACGGGGTTGAGGATGCGGGTGCGGGTTTCCAGAGCGACCTGTTCCTGCAAGCTGCGGACTTTGCCTACGCCCTGCGTCTGGTCGCCGATGTAGACCGGCGCGGTGGCACCGCCCTTGGCACGGGTGACGGCGCGGCTGATGCCGCCCAGCGCATCGACATATTGATCGATGGCGGTGATGCCGAGTTCGACGGATTCGAGGTTCTGATAGGCGCAATCGACGGTCTTGAGCGCGGAGGCCAGGATCGCGGCCTGCCGCACCGGCGCGCCGGACACGCCATAAGCATAGCCCTTCTGCCGTTCGAAACTGTCGGCCAGTTCGTTGGGATCGGTCCATGCGCCGGTGTCGATCATCAGATTGACGTTGGCGCCATAGGCACCTTCCGCGTTGGAGAAGACGCGCAATGCCGCGGTATCGATGTCGCAATCATGTTCGGCCTGATGCGCGAGGGCATGTTTGCGGATGAAGTTCATCTCCAGCGGTTCGTCGGCCTGCGCGGCGAGGAGGGCGGCTTGGGCGAGCATCCGCGTCTGGAGCGGCATCAGGTCGCGGAACACGCCGGACAAGATGGCGATCACATCGATGCGGGGGCGACCAAGTTCGGCGAGCGGGATCAGTTCGGCCCCGGCAAGGCGGGCGTAACCGTCGAAGCGGGGGCGGGCGCCCATGAGCGCCATCGCCTGCGCGACTTGTGCGCCTTCGCTCTTGAGATTGTCGGTGCCCCACAGGACCATCGCGACGGTCTCGGGCAGATGGCCCGAGTCCGTCATGCTGCGCTCGATCAGGCGCTGTGCCTGTTCCGCGCCATTGCGCACGGCAAAGGCGGAGGGGATACGGAAGGGGTCGAAGCCGTGGATGTTGCGGCCCGTGGGGAGGATGTCGGGGGTGCGGAGGATATCGCCGCCGGATACCGGGCGGATATATTTGCCGTTGAGTGCATCGACGATCCCGTCGAGTTCGCCATTGGACGACAGCGCGATGTCGAGTGCGGCGAGTTCCTGCAGCAGCGGTGTGTCGGCGGCGATGGTGCCATCCATCATGGCAATGACCGTGTCGCGATCGATCGGGGTTTCGCGCGTGCTGGCCGAGGCAAGCAGCATTTCGATGCGTTCTTCGCGGGTGGCGGCTGAACCTGCGACATGCAGACCCTGCGGGATGAGTTCGCGCTCGATTTCGTAGAGGCGGGCGGCAAGGGCGGGAATGTCGGTGCCGTCTAGGTCGAGGGCAGCGGCTTGCTCGGCGATGATGTCTGCAAGGGCCGTCATGTCATCGGCATCGTGATCCGCGCCGCGCCAGCGATCGACCGATGCCTTTAGGTCGGCCAGCCCCTTGTAGACGCCTGCATTGATGAGTGCGGGGGTGAGGTAGCTGATGAGTGTCGCGCCCGACCGGCGCTTGGCGAGCACACCTTCGGACGGGTTGTTGGCGGCGTAGAGATAGATGTTGGGCAAGTCGCCGATCAGGCGGTCCGGCCAGCACATTGCGCTGAGGCCCGTCTGCTTGCCGGGCATGAATTCCAGGCTGCCATGCGTGCCGTAATGCAACACGGCATGGGCGCGGAAATCTTCGCGCAGCCAGCGGTAGAAGGCCGCAAAAGCATGGGTCGGGGCGAAACGCCCCTGGAACAGCAGCCGCATGGGATCGCCTTCGATGCCGATGGCCGGTTGAATACCGACGAAGACATTACCGAAGCGCGCGCCGAGGATATGCACCGATGCACTATCGGCTTGCAGCTTGCCGGGGGCCGGACCCCATTCGCGTTCGATATCGGCAAGGTAGGTTTCATTAGCGACGATGCTGTCCGCGCTGACCCGTGCATGGACATTGCCATCCGCGCCATAGCGGGCGGCGTTGCCGTTGAGGATCGCATCGCGCAGCGCGTCGACGCTGGCGGGGACATCGACCATATAGCCTTCGCTGGCGAGGCGGCGGAGCGTGGCGTGGAGGGATTCGAACACGGCGAGGAATTGCGCGCTGCCTGCTGCGCCTGCATTGGGCGGGAAGTTGAAGAGGACGATGGCTACGCGGCGCTCGGCGGCTTCGGCGCGGCGCAGTTCGATCATCTTGAGGACGCGGCCCGCAAGGGTTTCGGCGCGTTCGCTGCAGGGTTGCATGGCGCGAACATCGCCGCCCGCGGGGAAGACGCAGCCGCGTGTGCAGCCTGTGCAGGGGGTGTCCGATCCGTCCGAGCGTCCGCCGAACACCATCGGGACGGTGCCGCCGTCCAGTTCGGGAATGGCGACCATCATGGTGGATTCGAGCGGCAGCAGCCCCTGACGGTTCGCGCCCCAGCTTTGCAGCGTCTGGAACTCAACCGGATGCGCGGCGATATAGGGGCGGTCCAGCCGTGCGAGGATATCCTCGGCAGCGGCAGCGTCGTTATAGGCAGGGCCGCCGACCAGGCTGAAACCGGTGAGATTTATTACGGCGTCGACCGTCGCATGACCGTCGCGCATGAACAGCGTTTCGATGGCGGGACGTCCATCCAGACCGCCGGTGAAGGCGGGAATGACATTGAGGCCGCGCGCTTCGAGCGCTGCGATCACGCCATCATAATGGCCCGCATCCTTGGCCAGCACATAGGAGCGCAGCATCAGGACGCCAACGGTGCCGGTCGCGTTGCGCTTCATCGGCAGGTCGGATGCCAGCTTGCTCATCCGCTGCTTGAGCGCAGGGTGATAGACACCGACATCGGGATATTCGCGCGGGGCCACGGCCTTCATCATGGCGCGCAGCGGCTGGCGCGGCCCGGCGGCATAGCGCCCTATCAGCGCGCGGATCAGGTCGACCATATTGTCGTCCGACCCGGCCAGCCAATATTGCAGCGTCAGAAAATAGGCGCGCACGTCCTGCGCGGTGCCGGGGATGAAGCGGAGGATCTTGGGCAGGCGGCGCAGCATCGTCATCTGTTTCGCGCCGGAGCTGGCGCCGGGCTTGGACGATCCGCGCAGCTTCTTGAGCAGTGCGAGCGGGCCGCTGGCGGGCTTGTCCATGCGATAATCGCCCAGCCGGGTCAGCTTCACGATTTCGGTGCCGGACATCAGGCCGACCATCGCATCGCAGTCTTCGCGGCGTGCGGTCAGATCGGGGAGGACGGCGTTGATGTGGTCTTCCAGAAACAGCATGGTGCACAGGATGATGTCGCCGCGCGCAATGTCGGCGCGGGCAGCGGCCAGCGTTTCGGGCTTTTCCTCCCAGTCGGCGGCGGCGTGGAAGCCGATGCTGATGTTCTGGCCCGCTGCAGCAAATTGTGCTTCGGCGCGGCGGACGGCACCCGACAGGTGATTGTCCAGCGTGACGATGACAACGCGGACGGGGGGCGTGGGGGAGGAAGCTTCAGCGCGCATAATGGGCCTTCGCATCATAGAGTGTCTCGAGCGTGATAGCGGCGAGACCCTGCTCGGTGGCGAAACGCTCGGTATTCCGACGCGCTTTCCCCCGAACGAAGAACGGGATTTTCAGCAATTCCTTTTCGGCTTCGGCGGACCAAACTCCATTCAAACCGCCGTTCGTCCCGAGCGTAGTCGAGGGACTTTCCGCTGCGCCCGGTATCGGTCCCTCGACTTCGCTCGGGACGAACGGGGAGGGGGTGGCCAGGGCGACACGCCCGTGGCCCAGATGGCTGGCACCCGCGCTGTCGCTAAATTCGAAATCGTCGCGGAACATGGTGAGCAGATGCTCTTCCAGTCCCATGACGAGCGGATGGACCCAGGTGTCGAAGAGGACGTTCGCGCCTTCGAACCCCATTTGCGGGCTGTAGCGCGCGGGAAAATCCTGCACATGGACCGGCGCGGAAATGACGGCGCAGGGGATGCGCAGGCGCTTGGCGATGTGGCGCTCCATTTGCGTACCGAGCACCAGTTCGGGCTGCAACGCGGCGATGGCGTCTTCGACTTCCAGATAGTCGTCGGTGATGAGTGGTTCGACGCCGTAGAGCTTGGCCGCATCGCGCAGGTCGCGGGCAAATTCGCGGTTGTAGCAGCCGAGGCCGACAACGGTGAAACCCAGTTCGTCGCGCGCTACGCGGGCAGCGGCAATGGCATGGGTGGCGTCGCCGAAGATGAAGACGCGCTTTGCGGTAAGATAGGTCGAATCGACCGAGCGGCTCCACCAGGGGAGGCGGGAGTCATCCAGCGCTAGGGCTGCATCGACGCCCGCGATTGCGGCGACTTCACGGATGAAATCCTTGGTCGCACCATAGCCGATGGGGACAGTGCGGACAGTCTTTTGGCCGAAGGTCTTTTCCAGCCAGCGGACAGTGGTATCGCCGATTTCGGGGTAAAGGAGGATGTTGAAATCCGCTTCTCCGATCCGCACAATGTCGGCGGGCGAAGCGCCCAGCGGTGCGGTGAGATGGACGTCGATGCCCATGCTATCGAGCAGGCGCGTGATCTCGATGATGTCGTCACGATGGCGAAAACCCAGCGCCGTGGGGCCGAGCAGATTGGCGCGTGGGCGACGGTTTTCACGGGGAGCGGGGCGCAGATCCTTGTCGGCAAGCTTGCGCACGATCTGATAGAAGGTTTCGGCCGCGCCCCAGTTTTCCTTGCGCTGATAGCTGGGCAGTTCGAGCGGAATGACCGGGATGGGCAGGCGCATTGCATCAGTGAGCCCCGCCGGATCGTCCTGAATAAGTTCGGCGGTGCAGGAAGCGCCGACGATCATCGCTTGCGGTTGATAACGGGCATAGGCTTCGCGGGCTGCTGTCTGGAAGAGTTCGGCAGTGTCCTTGCCGAGGTCGCGCGCCTGAAAGGTTGTGTAGGTGACGGGCGGGCGCTTGCCGCGCCGTTCGATCATCGTGAAGAGGAGGTCGGCATAGGTGTCGCCTTGCGGCGCGTGCAGGACATAATGCAGACCTTCCATCGCGGTGGCGATCCGCATGGCCCCGACATGGGGCGGGCCTTCATATGTCCAGACGGTCAGTTGCATGTTGCACCCGCCTCTGTTCCGTTCGCCTTGAGCCTGTCGAAGGGCTTTCCTTCTCGTTCAGGCAGACGAGTAACAAGGAAGTGAAAGGCTTCGACAAGCTCAGCCCTAACGGAGGAGAGAATGTGCTGAACCATCATCCTCACACCCTCAACACATCGCGGCGGCGCAGAGGTCGTGCAAACAACTCGGCCAGATCGCCAGCCTGATCGAAGCCGTGAATGGGTGAGAACACCAGTTCGATGGCCCATTTGGTCGTTAGCCCTTCGGCCTCCAGCGGATTTGCGAGGCCGAGGCCGCAAACGGTGATGTCGGGTTGCGCGGCGCGTACGCGATCAAGCTGACGATCAACATCCTGACCTTCGCTGATAACCGTGGTGCTGGGCAGCAGCGCTAGATCCTGCGCCAGATGGCGGCGGTGGAGGTAGGGCGTGCCGACTTCGATCGGCACCATGCCAAGTTCCTGGCTCAGGAAGCGCGCGAGCGGTACTTCGAGTTGTGAGTCGGGCATGAAGAAGATGCTCTTGCCTGCCAGCTTTTCGCGGC
Source organism: Sphingobium sp. BS19 (assembly GCF_027925545.1). NCBI lineage: Bacteria > Pseudomonadati > Pseudomonadota > Alphaproteobacteria > Sphingomonadales > Sphingobiaceae > Sphingobium > Sphingobium sp. BS19. The sequence goes on along the minus strand of NZ_BSEF01000005.1, from coordinate 44,624 downwards.
AATGTTCGATGGCGCGCTTGGCGCGTTCGCGGCCCGGCGCGATGACGCTGCGGAAATGCATTTCTTCGATGCCGAAGGCTTGGGCAGCGGCGTGGAGCCAACTCGTCGTGCCTTCCGCGCCGAAGGGGAACATCGCATCGAGCCGTTGCGCGCCGCGATCTTCGAGCGAACGGGCGGTTTCACCAAGGAACGGCTGTGCCAGCAGATAGCGGGTATTGGGTCCAACCGGGGGCAGATCGGCGGATTTCCGCGCAGGCAGGCAATGGACCGGCCCGATGCCGAGCTGCGCGAAGATGCGCAGGAATTGATCCTCGACCACATCGGGCAACGCACCGACGATCATTAAGGCAGGCGCGGCATTGGCCGGTTCTGCGGGAATCTCCGGCACCAGTGAGGCGAGGCAGGCGTCTTCGCCTTCGGTGAAGGTGGTTTCGATGCCGCTGCCCGAATAATTGAGGATGCGGACGTTCGGGCTATGCTTGCCGGACAGGCGCTGCGCAGCGCGCGAGAGGTCCAGCTTGATGACTTCCGACGGGCAGGAGCCGACAAGGAACAGCATCCTGATATCGGGGCGGCGCGTCAGCAAGCGGTCGACGACGCGGTCCAGTTCCTCGTTGCAATCGGCCATGCCCGCAAGATCGCGTTCCTCGATGATTGCGGTGCCGAAGCGAGGTTCGGCAAACACCATCACGCCCGCCGCTGATTGCAGCAGATGCGCGCAGGTGCGCGATCCGACCACGAGGAAGAAAGCGTCCTGAATCTTGCGATGCAGCCAGATTATGCCGGTGAGGCCGCAGAACACTTCGCGCTGTCCGCGCTGACGCAGGACCGGCGCGCAATCGGTGCTGGCCGGGACAGCGGCAGGAAGCGCGGGGGTCATGCGGTCACCATCGCGGCGTTACCGGCGTCACGTGCACTTTGCAGGCGGGCTGCGCGCAGTTTCAGGATGAACTGCGTCGCATTGATGGCGTAGGTGGCATAAGCGGCCAGCGCGATCAGCATCCGCTCGCGTTCCGTCCCCCAACCGAGGAAAAGCGCGGCGAGATACGCCGTGTGCAGCGCCAGCACGAACATGCTGAAAAAGTCTTCCCACCAGAACGCCTCTGCGAACAGCCACTTGTCGAAGACGACCTTCTCCCAGATGCAGCCAGTGATCATGATGGTGTAGAGCGCGATAGTCTTGACCACGATGGAGAGCGCGGCAGCGCTGGCACCTTCGCCGGTGGAAAGGTAGCGCAGGACCAGCGCCAGGCTAACGAGGAAAATCAGGAACTGGACGGGAGCCAATATCCCCTGCACCAGCGTCCAGCGGGACTCGTCCCGGCGGCGGCGCTGTTCGGGCGTGTAGAGCGGGACGATGGTACGCTCCGTCTGCCTTTCCAGTGATGGGGTGTCCGACCGCATCCGTTCCCGCCTCTGCTTTCGTTATGGCAGAAGAGTAGGTCAGCGTCGTGTAAAGTGTCAACTAAATTAGACATCCAAAAATATTTACACATGCTGCGGTGCGGCATCGTTCCTTGTTGTCAAGTTCGCTTAACAGGCATACCATTCGAGTCGGCAGGGGAGCCAGACGGGCAACTCGAGCTTGCAGCCAACAAGGCTGTCGCCTGGCTAGGAGAGTCCGGGATGTCGTCGATGCTTGGTTTGGCAAGGTCATCGCAACCCGCTAACCGCGGTGACTTCCAGCGACGTATAGACAGCGCACAAAGCCTTCCGGCCTTTCAGGTCCGCCTGGGTCACGACCATGACTTTTCCATTACGAAGCTGATCGAGGGCGAAATAATTCCGCGGTTGCTCGTCGCCCATGCAACCGATGCGCCTCCCCTGGTTCCGGTCGATGGCATGGACACCATCACGCAGGATGAAGTTGAAGCGTTTGCGCCGCTTTCCTTGCGCGTGGAGGCAGCCGATCTGCTGGATCGCGTCGAAGCGATCCTCGCTCGTGGCGTGTCAGTGGAAACGCTGATGGTCGATCTGCTGGCGCCGACGGCGCGGTTGCTGGGCGAATATTGGAAGCGAGACGAATGTGATTTCGTTGAAGTAACAATGGGTTTGTGGCGGCTGCAGGAAATCGTCCACGAAATCTCCGCACGAACGCCCGCTGCCCGTCAATGTGCCGCCGGAGGGCGCCGCGCGTTGATCGCGTCGATGCCCGGTGACAAGCATAGCTTCGGCGCGCTGCTGCTGGACGAAATGTTTATCCGCGACTCTTGGATAACCGACCGGTTAAGCGAGGTGACCACTGCCGAACTGTTGGGCCGGGTAAGCGAAGAATGGTTCGATTTTGTCGGATTGACGATTGGCTATGATTACCATATCGGAGCGCTGCCCACGACCATAAAGGGGCTTCGGAGCGTATCTCGCAATCCGCGGTTGTGCATAATGGTTGGAGGGCCCACGTTCGTTAATAATCCTGACCTCGCGGCACAAGTGGGTGCTGACGGTACTGCCCCTGATGCAAAGCTGGCGGTCAAGCTGGCGGGGAAATTGGTTGCTACCCATGAAAGGGAGGCAACTTACTGAGTTAGTTGTCTTTCGGGAGCTAAGCACCGCGTCGATGAACAGGCACAATCCTAACGCCCTGACGAGTGCATTTGCGTTCCCCGATGCGCTGTCTGGGATGTTGTCGGGCGATGTCACGTCTGCATTGCTTGCATCGGTGGGCGATGTGGCCTTTGTGCTGGACGATAAGGGCGTCATTCTCGACGTTGCGGTCTCCAATCCCGAATTGCTGCGATATGGCTTCGCCGATTGGGTCGGGAAGGCATGGATCGATACCGTCAGTAGCGAAAGCCGCGAAAAGATCGCCGAATTACTGACGCACGGCCATGCGATGCAGTGGCGGCAAGTCAACCATCCGACGGGTGCAGGCGAAATTCCGGTGCGGTATATGCTGTCCGGCACCGGCACAGGTGGGCGCTCCATCGCAATCGGTCGCGATATGTTGAGCGCGGCGGCTATCCAGCAGCGCTTGCTCCAGACGCAGCAATCGCTTGAACGCGATTATGTGCGGCTGCGTCAGGCCGAAGCGCGCTATCGCTTGCTGTTCGATATGGCATCCGAACCTGTGTTAATCGTCGATGCAGGCACGCGACGGATTACCGAGGCCAATCCTGCCGCCGAACGCCTTTTGGGTGTGAAGGAAGGCGGACTGTCCAATCAGCCTGTCAGCAGTATATTGGATGCCGCAGACCGCGAAGCCTTTATCGCGCATCTGGGTGCCGCTGGTGTCGTCGATGACGTTGCGCCCGTGATGGGGCATCTGGCCAACAGCACGATCGAAGCGCAATTTTCCGCGCGGCTTTTCCGGCAGGGCCGCACCGCACTTGTGCTGGTGCGCATCGAAGTGGTCGATGGCGCACGGGAGCCGACCAAGCAGGATGCGATATTGGGCAATATCGTCGAGCGGATGCCCGATGCGTTCGTTTTGGCGGATGGCGATCTCAACATTCTGACCGCCAACGAAGCATTCGTCGAATTGAGCGAAATGCCAGTGGCGGACCGGGTGGCGGGCGAAAATCTGGGTTCTTGGCTGGGGCGTCCCGGAATCGATCTCGACCTGATCGTCAATCAACTGCGCGAACATGGATCGGTGCGCAATGTTGCAACGATTGTGCGTGGGTCAGCAGGCGGACAGGAAGAAGTCGAAGTGTCGGGCGTGATGGCGCCGATGGACGATGGCATTTGCTTTGGCTTCACGATCCGCAATGTCGGGCGCCGGGTGCGGACATTGGCACCGGTCGAGCGGGACTTGCCGCGCTCGGTCGATCAACTGACCGAACTGGTCGGACGGATGCCGCTCAAGGACATCGTGCGCGAAAGTACCGACCTGATCGAGCGTCTGTGTATCGAGGCGGCATTGACGTTCACCTCCGACAATCGGGCTTCTGCTGCGGAAATACTGGGGCTGAGCCGACAGAGTCTCTATTCGAAATTGCACCGGCATGGCCTGGGCAATCTGGTGCCTGCCAGCAACTGATCCGCTGCGCGTCGTTTTCCATATTATAAGTGTCAATTTTGTTTGACGACATGGTGTGTCAGGCATAGCTTGCACATATGGCGCAGACTCTCCCCACCGCCTCGGCGACACCCCTTCCGGCTCCGCGCGACGTGCTGGAATTACTCAAACCTATCACTTGGTTTCCGCCGATCTGGGCGTTTATGTGTGGCGTCGTCTCCTCCGGCGCGCCCATATCCGAACGCTGGCCGTTCTTTTGCGCAGGGATTTTGCTGACAGGACCGCTGGTGTGCGGGACCAGCCAAGCGGTGAACGACTGGTTCGACCGGCATGTCGATGCGATCAATGAGCCGAAGCGGCCGATCCCTTCGGGGCGGATTGCTGGCAATTGGGGTCTGCGGATCGCCATCATCGGCTCGCTGCTGTCGCTGATCGTGGCATGGGCGACCGGGCCGTGGGTGTTCGCGGCGACATGTCTGGGTGTCCTGTGCGCCTGGGCCTATAGCGCGCCCCCTGCGCGACTTAAGGTAAGCGGCATCTGGGGACCGGCGGTGGTGGCGCTCACCTATGAAGGGCTGACATGGTTTACGGGGGCCGCGGTCATGGCGGGTTCCTTGCCCTCGGTGCCGGTACTCATCGTTTTGACGCTGTATAGTGCAGGGGCATTCGGCATCATGACACTCAATGATTTCAAGGCAGTAGAAGGCGATCGTGCCATGGGGATACGGTCGCTGCCGGCTGTTATGGGAGTGGACCCGGCGGCGCGGCTGGCCTGCATCATCATGGCTGTGCCGCAAGTGATCGTCGTGGCGCTGCTGGCGCAATGGGGGCATGCGGTCGTTGCCGCTATCGTGGCGGCGTTGCTGGTGGGGCAATTGGGGCTGATGATCCGCCTGCTGCGCGATCCGCTCAAGCACACGCCATGGTATAATGCCACCGGCACGACGCTGTATGTATTTGGCATGTTGGCGTCGGCTTTCGGTCTGGGTGGAGCATGGGGGCTGTGAGGGTCGTGCAGCCCGCACCTCCGCTCGGCTGGGTTGGCATCGTCCGCATGGGGCTGGTGCAAAGTGCCATTGGCGCCATCGTGATGTTGGCGACATCGCTGCTCAATCGCGTGATGGCGGTCGAATATGCGCTGCCCGCTGCGCTGCCTGCAGGGCTTGTAGCGTGGCATTATGCCGTCCAATTGTCGCGCCCTGCATGGGGCCATAAGTCCGACAAGGGGCGTCAGCGGACGCCATGGATCATCGGCGGTATGGGAATGTTGGCGCTTGGCGCGCTGCTGGCGGTCAACGTGCTGACGCTGCTCGCGGGTCGGCAGGTGTCGGGTTATTTGCTGATGGTCGTGGCATTTTCGATGATCGGCGCGGGTGTCGGCGCGGCAGGGACTTCACTGCTGGCGCTGCTGGCCACGCGCGTTGCGCCCGAACGAAGGGCAGCGGCGGCATCGATCACCTGGATCATGATGATTTCCGGCATCGTCATCACGGCGGGGGTCGCTGGCAGCCTCCTTGACCCCTTCTCGCTACCTCGCCTTGCGATGGTTTCGGGTGGTGTAGCGCTGTCGGCCTTTCTGCTGTCGATCATTGCGATCTGGGGCATTGAAGGTGAAGCTGCACCCGTCGCGCGACGTCGCGATGTACCCACGCCCGATTTCCGCGCTGCCATTGCAGACATTCTGGCGGATGACGATGCCCGCCGGTTCACGCTGTTCATTTTCCTCTCGATGCTGGCCTATTCGATGCAGGATCTGATCCTGGAACCCTTTGCGGGCCTCTTGTTCGCCATGACGCCCGGGCAATCGACTCAGCTATCGGGTGTGCAGCATGGTGGCGTGTTGGCGGGTATGATCCTTGTCGGTGTCGGCGGCAGCTATTTCGGGCGTTCGCCCGCGGCGCTCCGCTTGTGGATTTTCGCCGGATGCCTTGGATCGGCGATGGCGCTGCTCGGCCTCTCCATTGCGGCGCGGGCGGGCGAGGGCTGGCCGCTCGCCGCGAATGTCGCGTTTCTGGGCTTTGCCAACGGAATGTTTGCGGTCGCTGCGATCGGCACGATGATGGCCTTGGCGGGTGCAGGTGGCGGCGCAGATACTGGCCCGCGCGAAGGCGTGCGCATGGGCGTGTGGGGCGCTGCACAGGCCATAGCCTTTGGTCTGGGCGGATTGACCGGCGCAGTCGGCGTCGATGTCGCCCGCGCTTTGGGCGGATCGACCGAGCGCGCGTTCACGATGGTGTTCGGAGTGGAGGCGATGCTGTTCCTCGGCGCTGCATGGTTGGCGTTCCACGTCGCGCGCCCGTCGCGCCCGGCAATCACACAGCTTGCAGGAAAGTTGGCGACATGACCCATATGCGCGAATATGACGTGGTGGTGATCGGTGGCGGACCTTCGGGCGCCACCGCAGCAGATGATCTGGCGCGGGCAGGGCGCAGTGTCGCGCTGCTCGACAAGGCAGGGCGGATCAAACCTTGCGGCGGCGCTATCCCACCGCGGCTGATCCGCGATTTCGATATTCCCGATCACCTGTTGGTGGCCCACGCAACGTCCGCCCGGATGATCGCTCCATCGGATACCGCAGTCGACATGCCCGTAGGCAACGGCTTCGTCGGGATGGTCGATCGCGATATATTCGACGAATGGCTGCGTGGTCGCGCGGTTGCAAACGGCGCAGAGAGGTGCACAGGTACATTCGACCGGATAGAGCGCGATGCCGATGGCCGCATCAGTGTGATCTATACTGAGCGGCGCGGCGGCCGCGAATTGCGCTTGCATACGCGCAGCGTCATCGGCGCAGATGGCGCGCGGTCCGGCGTGGCGCGTGCCGAATTGGCAGGGGCTGCCCGCAATCCATGTGTCTTTGCCTATCACGAAGTTATACGGGCACCGCAAGCCGCACTGGCCGCTGCCGCCGATTTCGATGGGGGGCGCTGCGACATATTCTATCAGGGGCATTTGTCTCCGGATTTTTATGCGTGGGTATTCCCGCATGGTGACACGGCCAGCATCGGCGTAGGCAGCGCGAATAAAGGCTTCGATCTGCGCGATGCGGTGGCGCGGTTGCGGGAGCAGACCGGGCTGGACGCGTGCGAAACGATCCGTTGCGAAGGTGCGCCAATTCCGCTCAAGCCGCTCAAACGCTGGGACAATGGCCGCGATCTGGTGGTGACGGGCGATGCAGCCGGTGTCGTCGCACCGGCATCGGGCGAAGGCATTTATTACGCGATGTTCGGCGGCCGTTGCGCCGCGCAAGCCATCGACGCTTTTCTCAGCACCGGGCGTGCGGCTGCGCTGAAACAGGCCCGTAAAACCTTCATGCGGAAACATGGGCGGGTCTTCTGGATTCTGGGGATCATGCAGTATTTCTGGTATAGCAGTGACAAGCGGCGTGAAAGCTTCGTCAAAATCTGCAAGGATCCCGATGTGCAGCAACTGACCTGGGATGCGTATATGAACAAGGAACTGGTCCGCAAAAGGCCGATGGCGCATATGCGCATTTTCCTGAGCGATATGCGGCATTTGCTCGGGCTGGGATCGGCGTCCGCTTCGCGATGATCCGCGCCTGGCTGTTTCCGATCCTGATTGCCGCGTCCATTGCCATTGGTGTGGCTGCTTTAGGTGCGACGATCACAGACATCGGCCCTTGGTATCGTAGCTTGGTCATGCCCCGGTGGGCGCCACCGGATGCAGCATATGGAATTGGCTGGACGATCATCTATTCGCTGACTGCGCTTGCGGCGGTCACGGGATGGCATGCGACACGTACGCGGGACGAAGCCGACAAGTTGATCGGCCTGTTCGCGTTGAACGGCTTTCTCAATATCTTGTGGAGCCTGTTGTTCTTCCGGCTACATCGTCCCGATTGGGCACTGTTCGAAGTGATGCTGCTGTGGCTGTCGGTTGGATCGCTGATCCTGTTTACCTGGCCGCGATCGATGGCCGCAGCGTTGTTGCTTGTGCCTTATATTTGCTGGGTGACGTTTGCGGGCTATCTCAACATGACGATCGTGCGGCTGAACGGGCCGTTCGGATGATCGCTGCGCGGTGAAAGACCTGTTTGCGAGCGGCCATGCCGTCGACATCGTTCTTTTCATCATCGTTATCGAGGGGATATGGCTCGTGGCCCGGAGCGGCTGGGATGTGTCCAGCGCAATACTGCGCCTTGGACCGGGCGTGCTGATGCTGCTGGCGGTGCGTTTCGCCCTGACCGACATGCCGTGGTACTGGGTTTCCGCTGCGTTGCTGCTCTCTTTTCCCGTTCACCTTGCCGATCTGCGTCGGCGGCGATGAACACAAAAAAGCCCGGCATCACTACCGGGCTTTCCGTAAAATGGGTGTGTCTGGCTTAATTGGCGGCCAGATAGGCAATAACATCTGCGCGCTTTTGCGGATCGCTGAAACCCGCGAAAGCCATCTTCGTGCCCGGAACTACGCGCTGGGGATTTTCCAGATACTGGAACAGCTTTTCTTTGCTCCAGGTAATACCGCTATCCTTATTGGCGGGCGTATAATTGAATCCGGCAATCGACCCGGCGGCCCTACCGACGACACCGTGGAGAGATGGCCCGATCTTGTTCACGCCCTCTTCGATAGCATGGCAGGTTTTGCAGGTGGCGAAGTCCTTTTCGCCCTTGGCAGCGTCACCAGTGAAATCAGCGAACTTCGCTCCGCTGAGCGTATCAACATTGCTGGCATCCGGTTTCCCGGCTGCTGCAGGCGCGGCAGTTGGTGCAGCCGTATTGGCGGCGGGTGCAGCGGTTTCCGTCGGCGCGGTTTGTGCCGTTTCGGATGTGCTGCTTTTTTCCGAACATGCGGCCAAGGCAAGGGCCGAGACGGCCGAGCCCAGCGACATGCGGCCAAATCCTTTGGAAGAAATACGCTGCATTCCCTAGCTCCTATCACGAATTATATCGCGTTATGCGGACAACGCTCGATTACGACTCTCGAACGTGTCAATTGTTCCTTACACCGCATTATCATGGTTGGGAATGCGACAGACAAGAGAGTTTGACATATGTCGTGTCAAGCAAGCTAGGGCGCGCAGGCTGCGTATTTTCTCAGCGAGGCGCTTGAGTTCTATTCGACGGCACGGCTCATGAGTCGATCCAGCCGCTCCGCAAAGGCCTGTGCATCCCGGGGCTGCTCTCCGTCTGCAATGCGGGCCTGATCCAGCAGCAGATGGGCAAGGTCCGCCTTGAGCACATCTCCATCGTCAATTGCCGCCAGTTTGCGGATAAGTGCATGACCGGCATTGAGCTCCAGGACGGGAAGGGCGGTCTGCGTCAGTTGCCCAGCGCTGGCGAGCAGTTTCTCAAGATGCCGGTCCATGCCGCTCTCGGGCGCGACAAGGCACACGGCGCTGGTGGTGAGCCGCTCGGATGCGCGCACATCTGACACGGCGCCTTCCAATGCCGTCTTGGCGAAGGCAAGGAAGTCATTCACCGCCCCGCTATCTGCCGGGACGGGCTTTTCCGCATCGTCGCCCAAGGGGATCAGACTGAGGTCCGCTGCGCCCTGCGTCACCGACTTGAAGGGCTTGCCTTCATGATCGACGCCCATCGTCGTCCAGAAATTGTCGACCTGATCGGGCAGGAGGAGGACTTCGATGCCACGCGCGCGGAACCCTTCGATCTGCGGCGACGCCGCAAGCCGGTCGAGATCGCTACCGGTCGCATAATAGATGGCGGTCTGATTGTCCTTGATGTCCGCGACATAGTCCTTGAGCGACCGCCAGCCGTCTCCCGATGTGGTGGTCTTGAAGCGAGCAAGGGAGAGCAGGGCGTCGCGCCGCTCGAAATCCTCGTACAACCCTTCCTTGATGACCGCGCCGAACGTCTCCCAGAGCTTGAGATAGGCGTCTGCGTCGCTGTCGGCGAGCTTCTGCAGTTCGGTCAGCACGCGGCCGGCCACGCCTTTCTGGATCGCCGCCAGCACGGGGCTGTCCTGAATCATCTCGCGCGACATGTTGAGCGGCAGATCGGCCGAATCGACTAGACCTCTCACGAACCTCAAGTAGCGGGGCAGGATTTGCGCTTCGTCGGTGATGAACACCCGGCGCACATAGAGCTTGATATGTCCCTTGCGGTCCGGATCGAACAGATCGAATGGTTTGTTTTCGGGGATGAAGATCAGGACGGAATATTCATAGCGTCCCTCCGCGCGATAATGAATGGTCAGGGCGGGGGCGTCATATTGGCCCGCCACGCTGCGGTAGAAATCTTTATAGTCCTCTTCGCTGATTTCCGACTTTGGCTTCAGCCAGAGCGCCGCGCCGTCTGCGATGGATGCACCTTCCGCATCGGGCTTTTCGAACAAGGTGATGGGCACCGGCACATGCCCCGACTGCGCCTTAACGATCCGTTCGACGGTGTGGCGTTCGGCATAGGATTTGGCATCGTCCAGAAGGTGCAGGACAACGCGCGTCCCCCGGGCGGGCGCGTCGGCCACATCCACCGGTGCGATAGTGTATGTGCCCAGACCGTCCGAACTCCAGCGTGCGGCCTCATCCGTGCCTGCGCGCCGGGAGAAGACCTCCACCTCGCGCGCCACCATGAAGGCAGAGTAGAAACCGACACCGAATTGTCCGATTAGCTGCGACCCTTCCTTGCCCGCATCGCCCGTGATCCGGTCCATGAACGCCTTGGTCCCAGAGCGGGCGATGGTTCCCAGCGTCTCGCCCATGTCGGCGGCGGTCATGCCGATGCCGTTGTCCTCGATGATAAGGCGGCCCTGATCGGCGTCCAGAATGAGCGCGATACGCGGCTGCGGATCGTCGCCCAGCAGCGAGGGGTTGGCAATTCCCTCATAGCGCAGCTTCTCGCAGGCATCGGCCGCGTTGGAGATCAACTCGCGCAGGAAGACGTCCCGATCAGAATAAACGGAATGAACCATCATGTGGAGCAGCTTCGATACGTCCGCTTCGAATGCGTGGGTCTCAGTGGCTCCTGCGGTAGTGGCGGTCATGATTTATCCTCTTGCAGTATCGAACGGCGGGGAAATGGCAGCGCAGTTTCCGTTTTACAAGATGAACGGATGGAAGCGTTTGGAGAACGCCTGCTAAGCGGTTAGCGCACCTGCTGATTGGATATGGAGCAGGTTCAGGCTATCCTCAACCGCACTGCGCCGAGGTGACCAACATCGCCTCATCGTAGCTCACTGTCAGGCGGTCTTCGCGATAGTCCATCGTCATGGCCATGCCGGGGGCACCCCAACGCATGGTACGGGCTCTGGACGTTTTCATGGCTTCCGCGCCGAGTTCGGCGGAAGCCCTCTGGCCGATGAAGCGATCAAGGCCTTCGTTGGTGCAGGTAGTGCCGCCGCTTGCAACCTGAGGCGTCATGGGGGCGGTCATGCAGGCCGTCGGAGCCAATGCCATCAGGATCAGAAGAGCTTTGCTGCGCATCGTTCAATGCTCTTCGGTCGGGGGCTCGGACAGGACGGCCTGAGGTGTGGCCAGTTCGGTTGGCGGCGTTTCTACCGAGGCGAGGGTGCGAGTCATTTTAAGCCGACCGTTCTTCACCGCAAACGCAACGCGCCCTTCAACCAGATCGACAGCATCGCGGCCGAATTGCTCGTAGCGCCAGCCTTCCAAAATGGAGAGCCCGTCGCGTTCGCCCGCAGCCAGTGCATCCAGATCGTCCGTTCGCGCCAGCAGGCGAGAAGCGACGTTGATCTCGCGCGAGCGAATCTTGAGCAGCAGCTTGAGCAGGTCGGCGACCAGCGCGCCGTCTTTGCCGAGACCCGGCTTTTTGGGATCGCGTTCGGGCATCTCGTCGCGGTCGAGCGGCTTGGCATTGGCCAGCGCCTGCATCATGCGGGTGCCGATGTCGTTGTTCTTCCAGCCCGCAGATAGTCCGCGCACCTTGACCAAATCGTCCTGACTGCGTGGGGGATGCGAGGCGATGTCGGCCAGCGTCTCATCCTTGACGATGCGGCCGCGCGGCAGGTTCTTGTCCTGCGCCTCGATCTCTCGCCACGCAGCGAGCGCCTTGAGACGACCCAATACGTCGGCCTTGCGGCTGGCGATGCGAACGCGCTTCCAGGATTCGGATGGCTCATTCACATAGTTGGAGGGGTCGCTGATCCGCTCCATTTCCTGATCGAGCCAGCCGCCGCGCCCGGTCTTTTTCAGGTCCGCCAGCATCATCGGAAAAATCTGAATGAGGTAGGTGACGTCGCCGATGGCGTAGTCGATCTGCCGCTTGTCGAGCGGGCGGCGTGCCCAGTCGGTAAAGCGGGCGCCCTTGTCGAGCGTGATGCCGAGCCATGCATCGACCAGATTGCCGTAACCGATCTGTTCGCCCAGACCCAACGCCATGGCCGCTATCTGCGTATCGAACATGGGATAGGGCGTCTTGCCGGTCATGTTGTGAATGATTTCCAAATCCTGCCCGCCGGCATGGAAAATCTTCAGTACGTCCTGATTGTCGACCATGAGGTCGAGCAATGGGGTCATGTCGAGGCCGGGAGCCTTTGGGTCGATCGCGGCGGCCTCATGCGGGTCGGCGACTTGCAGCAGGCACAGGTCGGGCCAATAGCTGTTTTCGCGCATGAACTCCGTATCGACGGCGATATAGGGAGATTTGGCGATGCGTTCACAAAATTCGGCGAGGGTCTTACTGTCGCTTATCAGCGGATGAATTTGCATATGGTCTTCGATCTTATTATGGGCTGGCCCGCTCCCTGGCGGGCGCGTCGGTATCGACATATTCGGCCATAGCCCCGATCCACGGGTTTGTCATTTGCCTAGAGTGGTTGTTGTCCAATTCCATTGGATCGATCACTTTAGATCGTTGGTTTGCTCTAAAGCGTTGAAAGAAATCGAAGCCATGCACGTTTATCGCACCCACACCTGCGCTGCCCTCCGCGAAAGCGACGTGGGCGCGACCGTCCGCCTGTCCGGCTGGGTGCATCGCAAGCGCGACCATGGCGGTGTGTTGTTCGTCGATTTGCGCGATCATTACGGGCTGACGCAGATCGTCGCGCGGGCGGGCAGTGAGCCGTTACGGGTGCTGGAGGGGCTGCGGCTCGAATCGGTAGTGACGATCGACGGTGCCGTTGTCAGCCGCGGGGCGGAAGCTACCAACGCGAACCTCGCTACGGGTGCGATCGAAGTGGTGGCGGACAGCGTGACGGTGCAATCCTCAGCGCAGGAATTGCCGCTGCCGGTGGCAGGTGAGCAGGAGTATCCAGAAGATATCCGCTTGCGTTACCGTTTCCTGGATCTGCGTCGTGAAAAGCTGCACGCCAACATCGTGACACGTACGAAGATCGTGTCCGACATGCGCCGCCGGATGGAAGGCGCGGGCTTTACCGAATATTCCACGCCGATCCTGACCGCCAGCAGCCCCGAAGGCGCGCGCGACTTTCTGGTTCCCAGCCGCATTCATCCCGGCAAATTCTACGCACTGCCGCAGGCGCCGCAGCAGTATAAGCAATTGCTGATGGTGGCGGGGTTCGACCGTTATTTCCAGATTGCGCCGTGCTTCCGCGACGAAGATCCGCGCGCCGACCGCTTGCCGGGCGAGTTCTACCAGCTCGATCTGGAAATGAGCTTCGTCACGCAGGAAGATGTGTGGAACACGATGGAGCCTGTAATCGCGCAGGTGTTCGAGGCATTTGCCGAGGGCAAGCCGGTGACGCCTGCGGGCAGCTTCCCGCGTATTCCACACGCCGAAGCGATGCTGAAATATGGCAGCGACAAGCCCGACTTGCGCAACCCCATCGAAATTACCGATGTGACCGAACATTTTCATGGGTCGGGCTTCGGCATCTTCGCCGGGTTGGTCGAGAGTGGCAACGTGATCCGCGCGATCCCGGCGCCGGGCGCAGGTGCTGGCAGCCGCAAGTTCTTTGACGATATGAATAACTGGGCGCGCGGCGAAGGCTATTCCGGGCTGGGCTATATCAACATCAAGGACGGCGTGCCGGGCGGCCCCATCGCCAAGAACCATGGGGAGGAAGCAACCGCGAAGTTGATCGCGGCGCTGGGCCTTGGCCCTAATGACGGCGTGTTCTTTGCAGCCGGCAAGGAAAGCCAAGCGGCGAAGCTGGCCGGGCTGGCGCGTATCCGTGTGGGTGAGCAACTCGACCTGATCGACAAGGATCGCTTCGAATTGTGCTGGATCGTTGATTTTCCGTTCTACGAATATGACGAGGACGAAAAGAAGATCGAATTTGCGCATAATCCGTTCTCGATGCCGCAAGGGGGACTGGAGGCGTTGAACGGGCAGGATCCGGTGACGATCAAGGCGTATCAGTACGATATGGTCTGCAACGGATATGAGATTGCATCGGGGTCGATTCGTAACCAGTCGCCAGAACTGATGGTGAAAGCGTTCGAACTCGTGGGCCTTTCGCAAGCGGATGTCGAAGACCGTTTCGGCGGTCTATATCGCGCGTTTCAGTATGGCGCACCGCCGCATGGTGGCATGGCTGCGGGTGTGGATCGCATTGTGATGCTTCTGGTGGGTGCGCAGAACTTGCGTGAAGTTACACTGTTCCCGATGAACCAGCGCGCGGAGGATTTGTTGATGGGTGCGCCTAGCCCCGCCGCGCTAAAGCAACTGCGTGAACTCAATATCCGGGTGATCGAGGCACCAGCCAAGGCCTAAGGCGCGTACAAAAAACGGCATGGTCTATGCCTTTGTGCACATCCTATTGCGCGATGGGCAGTAGCGGGAGGCGATTGGCTGTGCGTTTAAGCCGTTAAGGCGCATGGCGGAGCATGGCACTGCGTGCGGTGTCATGGTAAGCGTGGCTCCGCGGATGAAGGCTGGTACCAAGCCTTTATAAAATATCGGGTAGCTATATGAAAATGTTAAAGCAGACGATGCGCTACTTCATGTGAAAAAGTAACGCCACAGCGCATAAGTGGCAAGATATCCCACAATCAGAGCCGCCGGTCCCGCAAGGCGCGATAGGCGCTGAATGACTATATCCGTGGAATCGCTTTCCGATTTCGGCCAGTCCAACGGATCTTCGTGGCCTTTCCAAGCCTCGAAATCATGTTTCATTCCATGGTCTCCGGCTGTCGAAAGTGCGCAAGCGGATCCTTTTATTGCGCCGGTTCTTTATTGAGCGGAGACTTGCGGAAAAGCAATTTTATTTGCATTCATTTTGGATACAACTATGCTGTGATGCGTTACGGAAAAAACATGCTTATTTTCAATCGTATAAAATGGTTCATCCTGAGACATAATGGCACTTTTCACATATCGAAATGTGCATTTTGGAGGCTAATTTACCGATGATAGCATTTTCGATATCTCAAAGCGAAAGGAAGGGCACGGCATCTGCTGAAACAGAGCCGGTTTTGGATATGCAGGATGTCGAACAGGAAAAAGCGCGGGAGCTGATAGGCCGCATCGTCAGCGCAACGGGATGGTCCGTTACGGAAATCGCGCGGAAAGCGGGGCTTTCGCCGTCCACATTGACACGGATTTATCCTCAGCCAACCGTCAATTACACTTTGTCGACCCGACGCTTGCGAAAATCCGTGCCGTGTTTCCCACGCCCGATCCAGACGATGTTGCGCCGCGTGTAGCTGACATGCGACAGCCCTTCATGGCGCAACCTTCGGCGACCATTTCAGTGTTTGCCTTGGGTATGCTCGCGGACGCATCTGCAGATGCGCAAATGACCGTTCCGGCGGATTTCGAATTTTACGCTGCCAATCTTGAAGACAGCAAGACGCAGCAGATTCCGCAATTGGCGGTGATGGATAAAGAGCGTTTCTTCGCGGCGTATATGCCGGGCGACGCCATGGAGCCGCGCTTTCGTGCAGGTGAGATGGTATTGATCGACAAGGTCAGGCCTGCTGCGATCGGGGGCGATGTTTTCGTCGCGCTGAACACGAACGATGGTAAACAGGTGGTCACGGTGGCGAAGCTTATCGAGCGGGATCGCAACCAGATCACTTTGCTCCAGCACCGCTACGATGTGGAAATGCATATCCACCGCAGTCAGGTCGAGAATATCTACCCAATCGTCGCGCTATTTGAGGATCGCTTCTAGGAGGCGGCACGTATCGGTTGTGCCAGACCGGGACGAGTGAATGTTAACCCTCTTTAACCATGGGCTAAAAGGTAAATGATGCGTTAACACCGCATCATGAGAAAACGTCGCGCCCTTGTCCTGACTACCGAATCTGCCCGACATCCATTTCGGGCCAGTCTTCCGCCGCATGTGCTGGTCATGCCCAAGCATGATCTGCCGGTGAAATCCGACGATCAGGACTGGAAACTGTTTGGCCTGAGCTTTGCGGCGTTCTTTACCGCTTTCTACAGCTTCATAGCGTAGAACTTAGTGGACTATGCACTGCCCATCGCGGCAGGCACTGTGCAGCCGCCAGGCAAGCCATGCCGAGATGGGGCATAAGGCCGCAGCAAGAAGCAACTGGTTGACGGGCGCCAACCCCAGCATCGTCAGGCCCACTGCCACCAACGATCCAATCACCATGGCGCCAGAATTCACGATGTTGTTTGCGGCGATGGTGCGCGCGGCTTCGCACTTTTCAACGGTCGTCGTCAAAAACGCATAGAGCGGCACAACGAACATGCCGCCAAACGTCGCCACGCCCAACAGCGCGCCTGTCAGTTCCCAGGCATCAGGGTGTTTGAGAAAATCCGCCAGCGATAGTAACTGCCCGTCGGTCGCACCGGCCCAGTTGGCGCACACGAAATGGAAGCCCATCAAACAAACGCCCATTCCGATTACGGAAGCAGGTGCATATTTTGCCGACACATCGCCCTTGAGCAGCCGATTGATCGCGACCGAGCCGATGGCAATGCCGATCGAGAAAATAGCAAGGAACAGGCTGGCGACCGCCTTGTCGGCGGTGAGCACATTTTTGACCAGCGGCGGAAACTGAATGAAAAGGATAGATCCGATGGTCCAGAAGAAGCTGATCGATAAGATCGCAAGATACAGGCGCGGAACGTGCATCGTGCCTTTCACCAGTTTGATAGATGCGCGGATGAAGTGATAATCCACTGGATCGCAGCGTCCCATCGGTGGCGCGGGCGGCACTTCTCGACCTGTTAAATAGCCCACTATTGCTGTCATAATGACGACAGCCGCAGCGACTTCGACCGAAATGAGACCGGCCAAAATGGTGCCCGCAAGAATGGCGATGTAGGTTCCGGCTTCGACCAGGCCGGTGCCGCCCAGCACTTCATCGTCGTGCAGATGTTGGGGCAGGATGGCATATTTGATCGGTCCGAAGAATGTCGAATGAATCCCCATAGCGAACAGAGCCAGCAGCATCAGCGGAATGGCGATGCTGTGGATCGTTATGCCCATCCATGCGAGCCCCAGCCCGATCGCACCCACAGTCATGATGCCGATTTCCGCGGCTTTGACGATGCGAATGATGCGGGCCTTATCCCGCTGATCGGCGAGCTGCCCTGACAAGGCGGACAATAGGAAGAAGGGAAGGATGAATATGCCGGTCGCGATTGCGCTGAACCACGTCTCGGCCTTCTCGTCATTATAGACGGAATAGACCACGAACAGGACCATCGCGTTCTTGAACAGATTGTCGTTAAAGGCGCCCAAAAGCTGTGTGACGAACAGCGGAAGGAACCGCCGCTTGGTAAGGAGCCTGACCGAGGCTTGCATAAAGGCGATGACTTCTCGCTGTTGCGCTAATTGAGGCGGGGTCTAGCCGCTGCCAATGCCGCTGTCCAACCTCGTCTGCTTCGCTGCGATAAGTCGAACCTTGTTACAAGGGCGATATGATGGGTCCGCGCTGAAGTTACGCCACGACCGCTTGTCACCGGGAGACGGCTGTGGCAGGCGGAGTGACATGCTAACGCTGCCCAATCTGTTGACGCTTTCGCGCATTTTCGCCGTGCCGTTGCTGGTCGGCCTGTTGTGGTGGCCGCAATGGCAGGCAGGATATGCCTTCGCCTTTGCATTATATTGCCTGATGGGCATTACCGATTATTTCGACGGTTATCTGGCGCGCGCCAACGGCGCGGTCTCCCGACTGGGTATTTTTCTCGATCCGATCGCCGACAAGATCATGATCGCAGCAGTTATCCTGATGCTGGTTGCGACGCGGGACATCACGGGTATCCACATCATTGCGGCTTTGGTGATCCTGCTGCGCGAAATCGCCGTGTCTGGATTGCGCGAGTTTCTGGCGGGGTTGCAAGTGTCCGTCCCGGTTTCGCAATTAGCGAAATGGAAGACGACGTTTCAGCTTATATGTTTCGGCGCGTTGATCCTTGCCGGTGCATTGCCGACCTATCCCTTCATTCAATGGACCGGCATCGCAACCCTGTGGGCCGCCGCGATCCTGACCGCGGTGACGGGTTGGGATTATTTGCGCGTCGGCCTGAAGCATATGGACTGATCCGACGGTGGCGGGCTTGGATATACTGTATTTCGCCTGGGTGCGCGATGGCATCGGTCGCGATGGCGAGCGGATCGACACTCCTGCGCGGGACACTAGCATCGCAGCATTGATCGAAAGCCTGGCGGCGCGCGGCGGTGGCTACGCGCAAGCCTTGGGCCAGCCGACGCGGTTGCGAGCGGCGCTCGATCAGCGGTTCGTGCCGCTCGACACGGTGATTGGCGATGCACGGGAACTGGCGCTGTTCCCGCCCGTAACCGGGGGATGAGCATCACCGCTTCCGTCCGGACCGACGACTTCGACGCCGCCGTCGAGTTGGCGGCGCTGGAAGCACTGGGCGGCGGTGCGGTGGCCAGCTTTACCGGGATTGTGCGGGGGGAGGGAGACTTGCTTACGCTCCATCTCGATCACTATCCGGCCATGACCCAGATGCAGGTCGAGCGGATCGCAGCGGACGCAATGGCGCGCTGGCCCCTGTTGGGTATCCGCATCGTCCATCGCGTTGGCACCTTACGGCCCGGCGACCGCATTGTTTTTGTGGGAACGGCGTCGCGCCATCGGAAGGCTGCGCTGGAAAGCTGCGCCTTCCTGATCGACTGGCTCAAGAGCCACGCACCGTTCTGGAAAAAGGAAAGCTTCGCGGACGGGCGCGAAAGCTGGGTCGAAGCGAAAGCGGAGGACGACGCCAAAGCATCAGAATGGCTATCGCCGACACCTTAAGCGGCGACTTTGCTTCGTAGCCTGCGCGGCGCTTTAGCGGCTTCGCGCAGTATCTCGGCGAGCATCCGAAACTCCTTGTCGCGCGGACTGTTCTTGCGCCACACGAGAGCGATCTGACGCTGCGCATTGTCGGTGTTGAGCGGTCGCGCGACGATCTGCGTATTCTCCAATATTCCGCCGGTGATCGCCATTTCCGGCAGCATGGTCAGGCCCAGCCCATTATCCACCATCTGCACCAGCGTGTGGAGCGAAGTGCCCATCATCGTGGCTTCCGCGCGTAGTTCGGGGCGATTGCAGGCGGAGAGGGCGTGATCCTTCAAGCAATGGCCATCTTCCAGCAACAGCAGTCGCGCTTCGTCGATCATGTCTGCGTCGATATGCTCGGGCGGATCGCGTGGATCGTCCTTTGGGAAAGCTACGAAGAGGCGATCGGCGAACAGTATCTCGCTATCCACGTCGCCGGTCGCATAGGGCAAGGCGAGCAGCACGCAATCGACCTGGCCATGGCGAAGGGATTCGATCGCCTGGCCGCTCGTCTCTTCGCGCAGATAAAGTTTGAGTTCGGGCTTGTCAGCGCGCAGCTTCGGCAGCAGTTGCGGGAGCAGAAAAGGTGCAATGGTGGGGATGACGCTCATCCGCAATTCGCCGCATAGCGGCTTGCCGGCGGCCTGAGCGATACCGGCGAGTTCCTCGGCTTCGCGTAGGACGCGATGTGCCTTTTCCACGATGCGGTCGCCCAAAGCCGTAAATCGCACCACACGCCGGGTACGCTCAACCAGTGTCACCCCGATCAGCGATTCCAGTTCGCGGATGCCAGCCGATAATGTCGATTGGGTCACGAAACAGGCATCGGCGGCTTTGCCGAAATGCCCCTGTTCCTTGAGCGATACCAGATATTGCAGTTGCTTCAGAGTCGGCATGTAGCTCGACATATGATTGGCTCCCTCGATTGATGAGGGAAATATAATCGCTCTAGCCGATATATCCAAGCCACTTGGCAATGCCGAACAACGACGTGAGCGTCAGAATGATGCCAACCGAAGTCATCAATATCTTGGGAGCCACATGCCGCGCCAACATTGCGCCCAAAGGCGCAGCCACCACGCCGCCAATCAGCAGGCCAGATGTCGCGACAGTGAAGGCCTCCCAACCGACGTTGAGGAAGAAGGTGATCGAGATGCTGAGTGTCAGAAT
Organism: Sphingobium sp. BS19; assembly: GCF_027925545.1. Classification (NCBI taxonomy): domain Bacteria; kingdom Pseudomonadati; phylum Pseudomonadota; class Alphaproteobacteria; order Sphingomonadales; family Sphingobiaceae; genus Sphingobium; species Sphingobium sp. BS19. Next base: position 24,396 of record NZ_BSEF01000005.1, on the reverse strand, counting down.
AAACTCGACGCTGTTCACTGTGCCAATGGTGTGACGCGGGCTGGACCCCTGAATGAGAAGGTTGGAGGTGACCACCGGACCCCAGCCTCCGCCGCCGCTCGCATCCAGAAACCCGCCAACGAGACCCAGCGGAGCTACGATTTTCGGATTGCTGTGCTGGGGCAATACATGACGAGACCGCCAAATGAGATAGACCCCAATGGACAGAAGATAGACTTGAATGAATGGCTTGATGACGTTGCCGTCGATGTTTGAAAGAACATAGGCACCCAGCACGCCCCCGATCACGCCGGGAACGACCAGACGGCGAAACAGGCTCCAATCGACATTGCGATGGGCAATGTGGCTGATCGCTGAAACGCCGGTGGTGCAGGTTTCAGCCGCGTGGACGCCAGCAGATGCTGCCGCAGGGGGGACACCAAGGGCGAGCAGCAAGGTGCTGGAAATCACGCCATAGGCCATGCCTAGGGCCCCATCCACCATTTGCGCGAAAAAGCCGACGAGTACGAACGGCCAAATGGCGTCCGCGTGGGTAGCCCCCATTGCCAGGATCGAATCGATCATTCATGCCCCTCATGCCGTTATTGTCTACCGCATTGCTTTGCTTTTATCGGATCGCCAAACAAGTTTCTCTTGGGTCTGGCGAAGGCAAAAACGGTCTGCATCTGGAATATCGCAACAAGAACGCCTATTCTGTATATCGGTTCAGGTTGAAGGGCGTTCTATGCTCAATCGTCTCATTACGTATTTGGATTCGGTGAAGTCCCGTGATCCTGCCCCCCGGTCGCGTGCAGAAATTCTTCTGTATCCCGGTGTCTGGTCGCTGGCGTTTCACCGTATCGCACATCGGTTGTACCGAGCTGAGCTATTTTTTCTTGCGCGCGCCGTCAATCATATGTCGCGTTTCCTCACCGCGAACGACATTCACCCCGGCGCGCAGATCGGCAAAAATCTGTTCATCGATCACGGTTTTACCGTTATCGGTGAAACTGCCGAGATCGGCGACGATGTCACCATTTACCAGAATGTGACGCTGGGCGGCACGGATCCGGCGAACGGCATCGCGGGCAAGCGGCACCCGACCATCGGGAATGGCACCATCATCGGATCGGGCGCGCAGGTGCTTGGGCCGGTTACAGTCGGGCCGCGTGCGCGGATCGGCGCCAATGCGGTGGTTACGAAGAATGTGCCCGAGGCTGCCACTATGGTGGGCATTCCCGCACGACAGATGCTAGTCGATGTCACCGCCTATCAACGGGATTTTCTGCCTTACGGTACCCCTTGCAGCGATAATTTCGATCCCGCGACGCAAAAGCTGGAACTGATGCAGTGCGAGATCGAGCAACTGCAAAAGCGTCTGGCGGCGCTGATTGCGGAGCAGGGCAAGGGCAAGCCGGATTCGGATGATGCTGTGCAGGAGCGTGGCTGCGCCTGATGAGCAGCACGTTTCATCCCGGTAATGTCACGCCGTTCCCGCAGGGCGGATTACCCACGCAAACATTGTTCGACCGACAGGAATTGACGCGGATCATGGACCTTTACGGTCGTATGGTGTCGGCTGGGCATTGGCGGGACTATGCCATCGATATGGGGAAGGATGCGGCGGTCTTTTCCGCTTTTCGCCGTGCGGCGGAGCGACCGGAATATCGGATAGAAAAGCGGCCTTCGCTCCGTAACCGTCAAGGCATGTGGGCGCTGATCGGGGAAGCGGGCGCTGTGCTCAAGCGCGGTGCGGATCTTGGTCCGGTGCTTGCCCCGGTCGAACGCAAACTGATGAAGTTGGTCGAGGAATAGCCTTGCCTTCCCGGCGGAAGCGGGAAGGCAGGTGGCATTCAGACGGTTACGACATCGCGGTCGAGATACGGCAGGCGACCGCTTATGTCCTGCGGCAATCCTTCGACTACCAGCTTGCGCGCTTTGTGCCAGAATGCCGATAGCAGGAGTAGGGCCGACCCGATGACCAATGCAGTGAGCGCAAAGGATGTTTCCACTGCGCCCGCCTGCCGAAATAGAGCGCTCAAGGCCCAGAGCACATAAGCGAGGCTCGACACCAGCAAGGCGCGACGGTCGATCGCCAGCGCGACCAGTCCGAACAGGATGTACAGGCCAATAACGGCGACCGCCGTACCTGCCGTAACTGTGCCGCTTAGCACACCAAGCAAGCGGAACAGGCTGTGGGCGATCATCGGGGCAGCCGCCAGATGCAGCCAGAACGCCACGTCCGACCGACGCGTAGTGCGGGCGCGGTCGCTCATGTCCCACCACATGGCGAAAGCGAAGATTGCAACGCCTGCCGCCATCACGACCCAGAAAATCGTGTCCCCGATGTCGGGAGCCGCTGAAAGCGTCAGGGTAATGGCAACGCCCGCCATTGCGGCGGCACCCACTGCCACCGTGATCGGCACCATGAACCGTCGCCAATGCACCCAGATCGCCACGGCAGTGGCCAGCGCGATGCCTGCTGTGATGAGGGCGCCGATCCGCGATCCTGCATCTGGAAACAATCGAAATGCGGCGGCAAACAAGGTGAAGGCAAAGCCGCCGGCAAAGCTGAGCAAAAGTAATATGCTGGGCAGCGCCATACGGCGCACGCGGGTAAAATACTCGGCCAGTCCCCACGATGCCAGCGTAACAAGTATCCCGGCAAGAACCGTCGGTTTACCTGAGTCCAGGCCACCGCTGATATCTTGTCCGAGCCAGCCTACCGCAACCAGCAGAATGACACTGGCAATTGCCACGAAGATGTCGTTAAATCCTGTTAGCAAACGAAAATGTTCTTCGTCCACCAAGGGACTGGCGCGCCTATCGGCCGCATGGCTGCGCAATGCGTCGGCTGCCTCTTGGCTGATGGCGCCCGCTTCCACAGCCGCTTGTAGGTCACTCTCGCTGTACATTGCGCTCTCCTGAAATTCGAAAGATAAATTACACCAACTGTATTACCATCGCAATACGCCAATACGGACTCGTCGTTTTGTCACAAAACAGCAACAAAAAGTCCGCGCAATTGAAACATAATTGTCATAACTGCCGCTCGCTCGATCAATCACACAAGCGACCCTGCGGGGAATCACGGAGTTCCGATGACCTATCGACCCTGGACTGTCGCTTCCGCGCTCGTGATGGTTGCAATGCCGAGCATTGCATCGGCTCAGGCGCTCACTGCGCAGGAGGCGGCGGATCTGCGCGCGCAACTGTCGGCATTGAAGGCACAGGTCGAACGCCTCGAAGCACGGCTCGACAGCACGCAGCAGCAGGTTGCGGCGCAATCTGCACCGTCGGCGACTTCCGCGCCGGTTAGCGCCGTCGCGGCTGCACCAGCCAAGCCGACCACTACCATCAAGTGGAAAGGGTCGCCGCAGTTCAGCTTGGGTAGCGCGAGTTTCAAGGTCAAAGGGCGCATCCAGTATGATGCCAGCTATCTATCGGTGCCTAAGGATGTGGCCGATCTTTCCAAAGGATATTCCAACGAGCTGCGGCGCCTGCGGCTGGGCGGCGAAGGCACTCTTGGCGGTGGTTTTGGGTATAAGCTGGAAACCGAATTATCCGATAACAGCATCGATCTGGTCGACACCTTCATAACCTATGAGCGTGGCAAATGGCTGATCACCTTGGGTAATCAGAACGAGTTCCAGTCTCTAGACGAGTTAACCGGGGACACTACCGGTTCGGTCATGGAACGCGCGGCTTTTACCGATGCCTTCGCGTTTGAGCGGCGCCTCGGCCTTTCGGCGCAGTATCGTGGCAAAGCGGTGCTGGTGCAGGGGGGTATCTTTTCGGACAGCGCTGACTCGCTCACCAACAGCAGCGACGGTGTGACCGGAGGCGACGAAAACAACAGCATCGGACTGGACGGTCGTATCGTGGTCATGCCGAAGGTCGGCGATATGCAACTTCACTTTGGCGGTTCGTACCATTGGCGCGATTTCAACCGCCTGGCCGCTGCCCCGGTCCGTTATCGCCAGCGCCCCTATATCCACAGTTCGAACAGCCGCTTCCTCTCGACGCCCGCCATCAACGCCACGGGCGAGCGGCATTACGGTTTCGAAGTGGCGGGTAGCCAGGGGCGTTTCAGCTTCGCAGGCGAAGGCCATTGGCTACGCAGCGTCCGGTCGGGGCTTTCCGATCCGCAGTTTTTCGGCGCCTATGCCGAAGTGGGGTATTTCCTGACCAAAGGAGACAGCCGACCGCTGGCCGACGGCATTTTCGGCCGGACCGATCCAAAGAACCCTGTAACGGCGGGCGGGCTTGGCGCTGTACAGCTTACTATACGGTATGATTATCTCGATCTGAATGACGGTGCGATAGTTGGCGGAACGCAGAATGCCTACATCGCCGCACTTGTCTGGGCTCCGATCAACTATCTGCGCTTCAACATGAACTACGCTCATCTGGACTATGCCGACGCAGCCATTCTGGCCGGTACACGCGCCGACTACGGTATAGACACGGTGAGCCTACGCGCGGAACTCGACTTTTAGCGCAAGACATTTGCGGCCATAGCATGGCAATCGGTGTCCGATGCGGTCGGTCCCTGCTTTCCCGCGATGGCCCGGCCAACCATTTTTACCACGTTGCCGACCGACTTTGTTTCCTTCGGTACCACTATGCTGGGCTGCTTGATCGTTCCCAGTATTGGAACCGATCCGTCCAGCCGCAATATACTTCGCGTCTTTGGTGCGCCGGTAAGCGCCAGCGCCATTCGTTCATCATTCAGTGTGATTGTACCATTCGCCTTTGTAAGTGCGCGTGTCGTGTCGATCAGGACGGGATTGGTACGCATGACCCCATTCCGCACATCCAGCCGTGCAATGATGCAGCGAAGGGACGCCATTTCGTCTTTCCCCGTCAATATGCCACGGCCTACGTCCTGACCGAGCAGAGACGCTGTGCGTGCAGGGATCTTGCCATCCCGCGCGACGAGGGCGACCACGCCGTTGGATCGTGCAATGGCGCCACGGATGGTGCGTCCACGCCCGGCCAGGCGCAGTTTTCCTTCAAGTCGTCCGTCGATTTGCGCATGGGGGAAAAAGTCTATCAGCCGGGCATCGCGCACATTCATCGCGATATTCAACATAGGGGACGACGCGATGGATTTGCCTTGACGTTGATCGATCGACAAGCGGCCCGCGAACCGGCCGCGCGTCAGGCCCAATTCCAACGGGTCCATAACGAGATGCGATCTCTCGAGCATCAGGGTGGCACGCAGGCTGCGAAAGGGGGAAGATCCAGGCCATAGCAATTTCCCGACGGTTAGCCGTAGCTTTCCATCGGTCTTGCCAACGTTCTTTAGATCGATGGCAGTAGCAGGCACAAGCCGGTCACCGAACCTTGCTTCCATGGCCCTGCCGCGCGCCTTTCCAGCGACGCTTGCCAGGTCATCGAAATCAAATTGCCGTGAGGTTACTTCGCCGTCGATCCGTGTTCGACCGTCGCGCTTTTTGATCGTCGCATTGCCTGCGATATCGGATCGTCCGATCGTTCCACGCAAATTGGCGATCTTCCAGTCGGGCGTGTCGCGGCGGACTTTGGCGGCAAGTTTCACAGGCTGGGTTCCCGGCAACCCGGCCTCAATGATGACATCCAGCAGCGCCAGATCGTTGGCGTAAGCCGTGGCGCTGGCAGTCAGGTGGCCGACGTCGAGAGGGCGATCCATTGTCCCTTCAAAGGTGGCACCGACCGCCTGGCCCTTTATCTGCGCACGGAAGGGCCATGTCTTGCTGGCGGCATCGCCCGCAATGGGGCCGCCATCGACGGACACGGTGACGGGATTGCCCTTTAACTGCCCAGTGCCCCGCATGGCGAGACCGCGGCGTACATCGGCTTCGACTTTCAGGTCGAAGCTGCGGCCGCGTTTTGCATCGCGATACAGGACGCGGCTATTGGCGATTTTAAGGCGCGAGAACTGGGGGCGCTGCCCGTCGCCGTCCGATGTGTCACCATCGTTCCAGCTCTCGCGGCCGTTTTTGTCGCGAATGAGCGTCAGCGTCATGCCGTCCACATCGAACGCCTCGACAGACATTTTTCCGGTCAGAAGGGAGAGTGCGTTGAACTGCAACCGTGCTTGCGCCACTCGGGCGAGACCGCCTTTTCCGGCCCATGCAGGCTGGGGTATGGTGATGCCACGGGCGATAACTTCGGGATGGAAGGAGAAGCGATCAGCACGCTCCATTGCTGCGATTTGGGCAGGTCGGCCCAACCGTTTAGATAAACGGTGTTCTATGGTTTCGCGCAGGACTCCCCAAGGGAAGGCGGCCAGTGCGATGAGCAATATAATCGCAAATGTGCCAATAATGAGCAGGCCCTTCGCCCACCATGACATAGTACGCAATTGAAGTCCTCGCCCCTCTTGGACCCGCCGCTTGGGCAGGCGCATGAAATAAGGACGCACGAAACGAAAATTCGTTCCGTTAGCGGTTCAATCGCGGATCAGTTGGGGCCGTCGGTATCCAGCGCATAGCCCGCCGAGCGTACTGTGCGGATGATATCGCGATGGCTCTCGCCATTGATTGCCTTGCGGAGACGACGGATATGCACGTCGACGGTACGTAGTTCGATATCGCTGTCCTGTCCCCAGACGCTGTCGAGCAATCGCTCGCGCGAGAAGACCCAGCCCGGATGCTCCAGAAAATGCTTGAGTAGCCGAAATTCCGTGGGGCCAAGCGAGACGGTCTGACCGGCGCGACGTACTTTGTGGCCGACCGTGTCCATCTCGATATCCGCGAAGGACAAGGTTTCGCCCGCCAGTGCAGGGCGCACGCGACGCAATACCGCGCCGACACGCGCGACCAGCTCGCGGGGCGAGAAGGGCTTCGTTACATAATCGTCGGCACCGGTTTCCAAACCACGCACGCGATCCTCTTCCTCTCCGCGTGCGGTGAGCATGATGATCGGTACATTGGCTGTGCCGTTCATGCGGCGAAGGCGGCGGCAGACTTCGATGCCGGACAGGCTTTCGACCATCCAGTCAAGGAGGACGATATCAGGCGTTTCCTCCTGCGCCATGATGAGCGCTTCTTCGCCGTCGACTGTGTGCGCGACATCGAAATCTTCGCGTTTGAAATGCCAGATCAGAAGTTCGGCAAGGGCCGCGTCGTCTTCCACCAGCAACATTTTGGCTCGCGCCATGGCAGTTGTCCTTATTTGGCCGCGTCTTCGGGGGCTTCGCCGCGCTCGCGGTCGGGCAGATACTGGCCGGTTGCCGCATAATAGACCATCTCCGCGACATTGGTCGCATGGTCGCCGATCCGTTCGATGTTCTTGGCTACGAACAGCAGATGCGCGCTTTCCGAAATCATCTTTGGATTTTCGGCCATATAGGTCAGCAGCGTGCGGAAGATGCTATTGTAGAAATCGTCCACTACCTTGTCGCGCTCGATGACGGCAATCGCAAGGTCAGCATCGCGCGCAGCAAAGGCGTTAAGTGCATCGTGCACCATTTCGCCCGCAATTTGCCCCATCGAGGGGAGCAGCGACATCAGTTCCAGCTTCCGATTTTCGACGATCAAGGGCACGCGCTTTGCGATGTTCTTTCCGTAGTCGCCGATCCGTTCGACGACGCCCGCGATCTTCAGCGCCGCGACCACTTCGCGTAGATCGTTCGCCATCGGCGCGCGCAGGGCGATGGTCTGCACCACCAGTCGCTCGACTTGTTCCTCCAGCGCGTCGATCTTTGGATCGTCCAGCACGACCTGGCGCGCCATGTTCTTGTCACGGCGGAGCAGCGCCATCATCGCGTTGTCGAGGCTCGCTTCCGCGCGTCCGCCCATTTCCGCGATCAAGCCGCGGAGCGTATCGATATCTTGATCGAAAGCCTTGACCGTATGTTCAACCATTATTCTCTCTCCCCCGGTCAGCCGTAGCGGCCGGTGATATAATCCCGTGTCCGATCTGCCTTCGGATTAGTGAAGATGTCGGATGTTACGCCATATTCTACCAGCGTTCCCAGATGGAAGAACGCCGTTCGCTGCGACACGCGCGCCGCTTGTTGCATGTTATGCGTGACGATCACGATCGCATAGCGACCCCGCAGCTCATGGATCAGTTCCTCGATCTTCGCCGTTGCGATGGGGTCGAGTGCCGAGCAAGGCTCGTCCATCAGGATGACTTCCGGTTCCACGGCAATCGCGCGGCCGATGCAAAGGCGCTGCTGCTGGCCACCGGATAGGGCTGTGCCGCTTTCGTTAAGCCGATCCTTGACCTCTTCCCAGAGACCTGCCCGGCGCAGCGACTTTTCAACGATCACGTCCATATCGGCTTTCGCGCTGGCAAGGCCATGGATGCGCGGGCCATAGGCAATGTTTTCGTAGATCGATTTCGGAAACGGATTGGGCTTCTGGAAGACCATGCCAACCCGCGCGCGAAGCTGCACCACGTCCATCGAAGGGGCGTAGATGTTCTCGCCATCCAGCGTGATTTCCCCCTCGACTCGGGCGCTGGCGACGGTGTCGTTCATGCGGTTCAGGGTCCGCAGGAATGTCGATTTGCCGCAACCGGACGGGCCGATGAAGGCCGTTACATTGTCCATGTCGACGTCGATCGACACCTTGTTGATCGCTTGCTTGGCCCCGTAAAAGACGTTGACGTCACGCGCCGTCATCTTCGGATTATTGGGCTTTAGCGCCTGTTGTTCTTCAGTCAGCATATTACCAGCGCTTCTCGAATTTGTTGCGAAGATAGATGGCGAGACCGTTCATCGCCAACAGGAAAGCCAGCAGCACTATGATCGCTGCCGATGTCTTTTCAATGAAACCCTTGCTAACTTCGTCCGACCACAGGAAAATCTGTACGGGAAGGACAGTCGCGGGGTCCGTTATGCCGCCCGGTGGGGTTGCGATAAAGGCACGCATGCCGATCATCAGCAGCGGCGCAGTTTCCCCGAGCGCGCGGGCCATGCCAATGATCGTGCCGGTCAGGATGCCGGGCAGCGCGAGCGGGAGGACATGGTGAAATACGACTTGCACCGGGGATGCGCCGACACCCAGCGCGGCATCACGAATGGAAGGCGGCACAGCCTTGATCGCGTTGCGCCCGGCGATCACGATGACCGGCATGGTCATCAGCGCCAGCGTCATGCCGCCGACCAGCGCGGCAGAGCGCGGGAAGTCCAGCAGGTTAAGGAAAATCGCCAGACCCAACAGACCGAATATGATCGACGGCACGGCTGCAAGGTTGTTGATCGATACTTCGATGATGTCCGTCCACCACGCTTTCGGCGCATATTCTTCCAGATACAGTGCCGTAGCGACACCGATTGGGAAGCTCAGCAGCAGCGTGACGAGCATCGTCAACAATGACCCCTTGAACGCACCCCAGATGCCGACCTGTGTGGGATCGGTTGCATCGCTGGCGGAGAGGAAGGCACTGTTAAAGCCAGTGGATACGACGCCCGATTGCCGGAGCCGCGCATAGGCCGCTTCATCGGTTTCGCTGGCATCGCCCTTGGCTGCCAGATCGATACCGGTGGAAGCCGGTAGGGACAGCGTGATTTTCTGCGAAAGGACCTTCGGATTGTCCAGAATCGCGTCGCGGACGGTCAGCCAGGCATTGGGTGAGATCAATGCATCGCCCCCTGCGCCGAGGGCCTTATCGGCGGCCTGCGCTGTGATAGCCTGAAGGTTCGCGCCTGCCAGTGACTGAGCATTGACCGTAGCGGGATCGATCAGGATTGGCGCTGTCTGGAAATCGATCGGCAGAGCGATTTCGGTGCGCGTGAAGCCTCGCGCGCCATTGCCGATCATGGTGAACAGCAGGAACGCCAGAAACCCGGCTGACAGCAGTACCGCGCCCATGCCCAGCAGGCGGAACCGGCGTTCTGCCGCATAGCGGGCAGCAATCCGCTTCTGCATCGCGGCGCCCTTCCAGTCGGTGGGGTTGCGCGTGGGGCTGGCGAGTGTAGTCGAAGGCGCGTTCATTCGTAGGCCTCCCGATATTTCTTTACGACGCGAAGGGCGACGATGTTGAGCAGCAACGTGACGATGAAGAGCACCAGCCCGAGGGCGAACGCCGCAAGGGTTTTGGCGCTGTCGAATTCCTGATCGCCCGTGAGCAACTGGACGATCTGGGTCGTAACTGTCGTCACGCTGGAGAAGGGGTTGAGGGTCATGTTAGCGGCAAGGCCAGCGGCCATCACCACGATCATGGTCTCCCCAATTGCACGGCTGACCGCCAGCAATACACCGCCGACGACGCCGGGCAGCGCGGCGGGGATGAGTACGCGCTTGATCGTCTCGCTGGTGGTCGCGCCCATCGCCAGCGATCCGTCACGCATGGCCTGAGGCACCGCTGCAATGCTGTCGTCTGCCATGGAAGAGACGAAGGGGATGATCATCACGCCCATCACCAACCCCGCGGCAAGCGCGCTTTCGGAAGATGCGCCGCTGATCCCGACGGCCACCGCAAAGTCGCGCAGGGCAGGGGCTATGGTGAGCGCGGCGAAATAACCGTAAACCACCGTCGGGACGCCCGCGAGTACCTCAAGGATCGGCTTCATCCACTTGCGGGTGTTGGGCCGCGCATATTGCGTCAGGTAGATCGCGCTCATCAGGCCCAGCGGGATTGCGACGACCATTGCGATGATGGCGCCGATGAAGATCGTTCCCCAGAACAGCGGGACCGCACCGAACGCGCCTTCATTGCCGAAGCCCATGGCGGCGGATTGCGGCGACCATTTCGTGCCGAACAGGAACTCGAACGGATTGACCATCGAGAAGAAGCGCAGCGATTCCCACAACAGTGAAGCCACAATGCCCACCGTGGTGACGATAGCAAGGAGCGACGCGCCGAGCAGCAGCGCCATGACCAGCCGTTCGACCCGTGTCCGCGCGCGGAAATCGGGGCGGATGCGAGTGAAGGCAAAAGCGCCGCCAGCGAAGGCCAGTATCAGCGCGAGAACGACGCCGCCGGTCCCGAACTTGCTGGTCGCTGCCCGATAGGGTTCTACCAACGCTTGAGCCGCCGGGTTGAAAGCCATCGCCTGCTTGCCGCTGGCGATGTTACGCGCTTCGCTCAGGATCGCGCCCCGTCCGAAGCTGTCGCTCGGCAAGCTTTGTGCGGCCGGGTCAGCCAGCACGGCCTCCGTGACGAGGCCCGGCATGACATTGGTCCACACGGCCAGAAACAGCAGCGCGGGGACCAATGTCCACAGCGCAACATACCAACCATGGTAGCTTGGTAAGCTATGCATCGCGCCGCGTGCTGGCCCCGCATTGGCGGCGGTCTGCAATCGCGTGGCGCGCGAACGGGCGCTGACCCAGGCCGCTACGCCCAGGCCGAGCAGCAGCAAAAGAATGGCGGGACCTGTCACGATCTTATTTCAGGTCTGCGCCGTTCAGCACCGGCAACGACTTGACGGTTTCGGCAGCAGCGCTGCGAACCGCATCTGTCGCAGCAACCATGCCGCGCTTGGCAAGCAGGCCACCTGGGTTCCACGAGGCGGCGAAGGTGTCGAGATAGGCCTTCAGACCGGGTATCGCCTGAATATGCGCCTTCTTGACGTAGATGTAGAGCGGACGCGCGCCGGGATATTTGCCGCTCGCGACATTGTCATAAGTGGCATCGACGCCGTTCAGCGGAATGTCGTTCAGCGAGTTCAGATTTTCTTCGAGGAAGCTATAGCCGAACACGCCCACTGCGTTGGGATTGGCACCCAGCTTCTGTACGATCAAGTTGTCGTTCTCACCGGAGTCGACATATTTGCCGTCTTCGCGAACCTTGGTGCAGGCTGCCTTATACTGGTCTTCGTTGCTGTCTTTGAGCGCCTTCATGGCGGGGTCCGACTGGCAACCCTTTTCCAAGATTAACTCGGCGAGGGAATCGCGTGTTCCGCTGGTCGAGGGCGGACCGAAGACGGAGATGGCGATGGCGGGAAGGGCCGGGTCGACATCCTTCCACGTCTGCGCCGTGTTCGGACCCTTGCCGAAAGGATTGGCAGCCAGCGCCTTGTAAACGGTCTCCGGCGTCAACTTCAGGCCGGGACCTTTTTTCGATTCAGCAAAGGCCAGGCCATCGACGCCGATCTGGATTTCGACGATTTCCTTGACGCCGTTTTTCTCGCACATTTCGAATTCGGACTTCTTCATCCGGCGCGATGCGTTTTCGATGTCGGGGAACTGCGAGCCGACGCCGGCGCAGAACAGCTTCATGCCGCCGCCTGTACCGGTCGATTCGATGATTGGCGATTTCATGCCGGGGTTTGCATTGACGAACTGTTCGGCAACGGCGGTAGCGAAGGGATAGACGGTCGACGAGCCCACAGCGCGGATCTGATCGCGGCCGGCGGACTCGCCTCCCGCCTTGTCCTGACATGCCGACAGAGTAGCCGACAGCGCAAACGCCGAAACGGCGAGACGAACGATTTGCTTCACTTGGAGCCTCCACAAAAGACGATGCCGCGAATCCCCGGTGCGACCTTCTCGTGGCAGCGCCCTAGCGACGGATCATCGCGCCATTGTGACAGTTGCGTTGCAGTTTGATGACAATGCTCCAGAAGCCAGCAAAACGGCCAAATTTTATTCAGCGCTTAACGCGCTATCGCCTTTGCGTTGGCCAGATAGGTGCGACCGATCCGGATATCGTCGCCTTGCGCAAGGCAAGCGAACCACACGCCACTGCCGTCATGGCGCAACTTGTCGATATGTTCGCGGCGGACGATGTGGGAGCGATGCAGTCGGATGAACTGCGCCGGGTCCAGCCGCCGCTCCAGCGATGTGATGGTCTGGTGCAATAGGTAGCTCCGCGCCCCAACATGCAGCCTCATATAGTCGCGCTCGGCTTCGATGCGGTCGATCTGGTCGGTACCGATGCGGATCAACTCGGACCGATGTGGAACCCAGAATTCCTCGGCCCAGCTATCACCCTGGTCGACGTCCGATGGCGGGGCAGGGGCGTCGTGTGCTGCCGTCAGCACGCTTTCTACGCGATCGATGGCGCGAACAAGTCGGTCATGGGCAACTGGCTTCAACAGATAATCGATGGCGGCAAGATCGAAAGCCTCGACCGCAAATCCCTCGAATGCAGTCACGAAGATAACCGCGGGGCGGAAGCCCAGCTTGCCCACAGCGCGCGCAACGCCGATGCCGTCCAGCAAAGGCATGGCAATGTCGAGCATGAGCAGATCGGGCTGCAACCCCTCCACCATGCGCAGTGCTGCCTCTCCATCGCCGGCAGTGCCGACGAGTGAGATTCTCGGTTCGCGCGCGCACAGCATCTGCAAGCGTTCGATGGCCAGCGGCTCATCGTCGACGATCATGGTCCGGATCTGCATGGTTTCTTTCTCTCGCTTTCAGCAGGCGCGTCGTACGATGGGGAGCGTCAGCTCCACCAGAAAGCCGCCGCCCTCTTGTGCGCGAGCATTGATCCGCCCGTTCGCGCCGAAGCGTGCCGAAAGGCGATCGCGAACGTTAGCAAGACCGATACCGCTGCCGCGATCATGATCCTCCGGAAGGACATCGCCATCGTTGCGGACGCTGACCATGAGCATATTGTCTTCCTCTCGTGCGAAAATGGCAATGGTCACTGGGCGGGACGTGCGCGAGACGCCATATTTTATGGCATTTTCCACGAGTGGCTGCAGAATGAGACCGGGGACGCAGCAATTCATGACATGCGGCGGAATATCGATCAGCGTACGCAATCTGTCGGGGAACCGCACCGCTTCGATATCGAGGTACAGCTTTTGCAACTGCACTTCCTCGGACAGCGGCACATCTTCCAGCGGATCGCCAGTCAGGCTGGCACGGTAGAAGTTGGAGAGCGACATGATCATCTGCTCGGCTTCATCGCGTCGGTCCTTCATCACCAGGCTGGACAGTGAATTGAGCGTGTTGAACAGGAAGTGCGGATTTACCTGATAGCGCAAGGAACGAAGCTCGGCCTGCTGCGCGGTCTTTTCAAGCCGTGCGGCCCTGCGCTCCACGCGGCGCACTTCAGCCGCATAGGAGAAAGCCAGGTAGAGTGCGGCCCATGCCGACAGAAAGAAATAGCGGCCAATGGCGAATTCCGCGATTTCCTTCAGCGCGTAGCCTTGTTCGGAATGAATCTTTTCTTTGGCCAGGTCTGGGAAAATGCCTGCCGGATCGTAGAAATAAAATACGTAGTAATTGGCTAGCGCGATCAATATCGAGCAGGGTATGGCAGCCCCGAACGCGACCAAAGTCCGCTTGGTCAATGTCGCCGTGTCAAACCGCCGGATAACCAGATAGAGTCCCCAGGTCACCACGATTCCTATCACGGTGACGATGATCCGGCGTCCCGCCATCGCCCCTTGAGCCTCGAATCCCATAACGAAGGACCGGAGCGTCACCAAGCCGATATAGAACAGCCAAAAGCCGAGAATGGAATAGAGTGCGACGATCGGCGAAATGCCCCGTTCGTCCTCATCAGGATAAGGTGTCATGAGCTTTGTCTTAGTGGCCAAGCCTTAACCTGTCGTGGGTTCAACTGGGCGCCCGTCGAAATGCCGCGCAAGTTGGTCGATAAAGTGGGGGAACAGCCGGTGCGCCTGTTCGTTGTTCGGTCAGAATAAGGAGAGCGCTATGACAACGGTAACCGCAAATGTTCATGCCGATGAGGAACACGGCAAGGATCGCGCCAGCGATACGCAGGATCGGCCGATGACCACCGAGGAAAATCTCGATGAGACCCTTGAGGATTCCATGGACGCATCGGATGCGCCGTCGATAACTCATCCCAGTGACAAGGGCGACCCAGTTCCTTCATCGGGCTTTCCAGAAGATACCGATAAGAGTGCCAACCGCTAATTGCGCATTGCTGCACTGCAGCATTATTTTGTTGCGCCGACATTCAAAATCTGATCCCTTGCCACCATCCGGCCATAAAAGAATGTTCGGATATGAATGTCGGTGGAACATGCGCTTAAGCCTTCGGTAACTATGGGAGGCGCATGATCTGCTTGTCTGGGCCTAAACTGGTTGGAGGCATGCACATGAATACGAATGCAAAACCCGCTGATGGGCAAATGGCCCTTGCTGAAATGCGCGAGTTCGCAAGTTTTCCTTCCTCCACCCAGCGCTATATCCGTCGTTCCCTGGACGTTGGCTTGCACCGTCGCGACGCTATGGAATTGTGGTCGCGTGATGTCGTCGAAGCGGCGAGTATCCGGGCACAGGTGCGTATCTACGATCGGTTGGACCAGATCAAATCGATGGTTCCTGACGATAGTGGCCTGGATCAGGTCGAACCTTTCATGGCACCCCTCGTCACAGTGTCTGCGTTCGATCTTGGGCAGGACCGTTTGATCAGCTTTTCGGCTTATCGTTTTCTGTACGAGCGCCTGATCGGCGCAGGTGCGCGCCCATGGTTGCCCGGGGCATTTTGCGCGGCGGCCAGCCTACCGCATCTTCATCCTGAAAAGCGCCGAGTATTGCTGCAGTCGATTAGCGAAGCAGCAGCTACGGCCGCCGGTTGGTCGAATCGCGAGCCGAGTTTCTATCCAGAATGGGTAGAGAAGGTGGATACGTCAAAGGCGCCTAATTGAGCCTAAGGCCCTCCTGATTTATTTCAGGGTGCGGAGTGTCTTTTTCCGTGATCGTAGAATCGTCCGACAGTTGATATTCATCTTGATGATTGTATCGAGAGGCGGAGAAGCATGGCCGAAATGCTGACGAGAATCTCTCGCCACGGATAACCAAGGCTTAAATTCGGTATGCCAGAGCATAAATTGGGAGTGTCACATGATCGTTCTTAAAGCTGCGTTGGCAATGACTGCGGTCGCCTGCACGATTACCGCGGCTTCAGCTCAGGACGCTGCAAAGGGTGCGGCTCTGTTCAAGCAACGCTGTTCGATATGTCATGTGGTAGAGCCGGGGAAGAAGGGCACCATAGGACCCAATCTTCTGGGGGTTGTAGGACGGAAAGCTGGAAGTCAGAGCGACTTTCCTTATTCTCCCGCGATGAAGAAAGCGCCAATCGTGTGGTCAAAGGCTAGCTTGGACACGTTCCTTACGGCGCCCAACAAGCTCGTGCCGGGTACTCGGATGGTGATTGCGATCCCTGTCGCGCCACAGCGCGCTGACATTGTTGCTTATCTTTCGACATTGTCCGGGAAGTAGACAAACGGGTCGGGCTACATGCGTTCGACGATGTTGCTCCGTCCCTAGATGGCGTACTTGCCGGCGAAATAGACCTTGCGGTTTCGCTTGGCCGGATAGCGGCAATTGTGTCGCGGCCGGCGAGCCAAGCGCATGCCGGGCGACCAAATTGGCTTTCAGCGCGCGCTGCAGTCGATGGTTTCAGTGGACATAATGGCAAGATATGCGGGCTGCGCCGGTTCTGACCATCAGGCTGTCGATGCTTCCGTGCCCTGAATGGCCGAGCCTCCCTATTTCGACACTGTTGCAAAGCCATTCCGTCCCCGTAACGTAGCACAACAATATTGGTGACCGGCCAAAATCGGCGCATGCACACGCTTAGCTGCAGGGCTAGATAAGAACAGCCCAGCCCGTAACGTTTCTTTTGCCGGAAATGACTGCTCTAATAGGCTCATCGTCATCGCTTAAGATGGAGCGAAAAATCGGAATATTGCCATAAAATTCTCTCATATAGAGTTTTATGCATAATTCATGCTTGCCAAGGCGTGCTGCGGGTGATTTATTTCGCAAGTTGGCTTGTCTTCCCTTAGGGTGGATGGCCTGGTTGCGAGGGGCGCTGGGTGAACTCTCTGAACGAAACGCGGATGGCTCAATCCAGGAAATAGAGGGTCACTTGAGTTTGGCGAATGGGCGCTTTGTTCTGCAAGGTGCCAATGCCGTGTCGAAGGTGGAAGATAGTAATGCGCAAGAAGGTTGAGTTGGCTGCCGTGCTCCGCATGGCAGGTGTAGCAGGGCCATCGGCAGTCTCCCATTTTGCAATGTTCGACCAGAACGAAGCTCTGCAAAGAAATGGTGGGAGCGTGAGCTACATGGTAAAGCACGGAGAGAGAGTATGAAGATGAAGATCGCGAAATTTGCTCTTCTGGCTGCCTTGAGCTTCGGTGCACCGTCTATCTCTCCCGCCATGGCTGAAAGCAACGCACAAACCCCAAATATCAACGGGGTGTGGCGTAACTACACGAAGAAATTCACAAACGATGACTTTTTTGGTGAGTACGTAGTGCCGAACGGTGGCCCCAAGTTGAAGGAGCCATATTCAACTCAGTGGAAGGCATTTCGAGCCGAACGTGAGGCGAAACTCAAGGCGGGTACACCTCTCGTGGACTCAAGCACATTATGCCTCCCGGAAGGGATGCCTGCGGTCATGTATGCTCCATTTCCGCTGCAAATTCTGCAGACACCGGGTCAGGTCACTGTGCTCGCCGAATTCCTGACTCAGACGCGGCGAATCTTCCTCGACGTGCCGATGCCGGCCCCGGATGACAATGCGCCTTCCTATTATGGTTTTTCTACCGGACATTGGGAAGGGGATACGCTTGTGGTTACCACCAAGGGTGTGCGTGAGGACGTTACCTTCTTTGACATCCCACACAGCGATGAAATGACGATTACCGAACGCATCAAGCTTAACGGACCCGACTTGCTCGAGGATCAGATCACCATCGATGATCCCAAGAGGTTGTTGGAGCCGTACCAGTTTGCTTTTGGATATAAACGAAACGATGACTATCGGATGACCGAGTATTTTTGCGATCGTGAAAATTCGCTCACCACGGTGAACAAGGATGGCACTGTAACCATGAAATTGGATCAGGGCGAAGAGTGAACCGATGGGGTGCGGGCATTTCCACGATCTTCTGCGCTATCGAGGAAGGCCGCACCGCAACGGCGATATATGCAGGCTCGCAGTCAACTTACAACTAAGTCGATACGCTGAACATTGAAGGAAAGCCCCGGCATATATCGCCGGAGAAAATCCAACGACACCATATTGCGTTCTTCTGCAGTAGCAGCTTTCTCGAGTGCGGCGGTGAATAGGGATTCATCGCGGGCAAACTCCCTGATGCCCTTGATGTCAGACCAAACGAATGCGAATGACTTCCCATCCGCAGAAATCCATTTGGGGGAAATTCTCGGCAGGTAAGCGCGCGCTTCCCGATCGCCGCCGGGCATCCATGCCGTGTCCTCATGTATCTGGCGCCAAGGCCCCCAAGGCGTTGTCGAGACCCAGAACCCCAGATAGCTGGGTTTGCCGAACTCGGTGCCGTCCGGTGCGCAACCTATGCCTGCGCTGGCCATCATATAAAGACCAAGCGGCTCATTGAAGACAACGCTTGGAAGCCACGCTTCCACGACGAGATCGCCCGGCATGAGGTTCGTGCGGTTGATCCAGCCGCGAGGGAAACTGTGAACGACTGCCCGTGCCGCGATGTCCTTGATCCAGCGCGGCGTGCCATCGCCTGCAGAGCCGGCGAAAAATTCATAGGCGTGTCGATCGAGGATTTTGTCGACTTTCACTCTGAACATCACGAGCTCGTTCATCCGCCCGTCAATATTCCCGTTGACCCCATAGGCGTATATGTAGCCATCGCGGTTGGCACTGTAATCCCGGCCCATCTGCAAGATCGAGAGCAGCGAAAAGCAGCCGTCCGGTTCATTAAAGAATGCCAAGCGATCGCGTGACTGCTCCTCCCAGTCTTCCCAGTGAACGGGGGAGGTACCATCCTGGTTGTGCCAAGTGCGTCCCCCATCATCAGAGTAAATGAGCTTGCATCCGGTCCAATGCCGAGGGCGATCTTTGGCGCGGTCGAGCGTGCTTAAAAAATGGTAGATGCGCCCACGCACCGCAAGCAGCCCGCCACCGACATAACGGGGAAGTTGCCCCGAACGTGAAATTTCGTTCAAATCGGGATAGTTGCTTACATCGGAAAACGTGGCGTTCTGCAAGTTGCCGTCAATGGTCCAAAGTCGTGAGTAATATAAACTCTTCGGCTTTTCGGCCCAGCCGGTGCCACCATTCACCGCTACATACTGGCGATCTTGGGCACCCCAGGACATCTGATACCCATGGCCCATGCCGCCTAGCCGGGCAGTGGTTTCATCGCGCCGAATAGCAGCCTTGACGTCTGAAGCGTGGAAGCCAGAGGCAAGGCTGCCGGACGCGTGTGCCGCATAGCCTGCGCCTACGCCCAACGATAAAATCTGCTTTAGAATATTGCGTCGATCCGACTCAAAATCGACTTTGCATGTGCGATCCGATGTAGAGTGCATGGACTTTATCCTCACAGATGGCTGATGGTATCTCATTCAAAATTCAGCGTGGTACGGATCTTTTGGGGACATCATGGGACGGGGAACAGGTTCTTCCGCGCCCGTTTCTGGATGGCGCTGAGTGAAGCGAGTAAAGGCGCGTTTCCTAGCTCCCACGGCTTACCGACGCTGCCAAGCTGGCGCGATAATATCTGCGGCCAAATCCGAGCAACAGCAGGCAGGCGGTTGCCGCTACGCCGATCACGATCGCCAGCGAAGAATCGACAGCGCGATCGTCCTGAAAATAGCGATCGGTGACCAGTGCGACTAGTGTCGTTCCGATACCCATGCCGATGATGTTGGAGACCAAGAGGAAGAAGGAGGCGATCTGCGCGCGAAGGTGCTTCGGGGCCAGCACCTGAATCGACGCGGCTGAGGTGGATAGCGGGAACGATGAGAAAAACATCGCCGGCACGAGGAGCGCGACAGATAGCTGCAAATTGTTCGCCAGAGCCGCACCGACCGCCGACGGTAGCATGAACGCCGCTCCAATGATCCCGCTGAGCATCGCTGCATCGGTGCGACCACGCTTTTGCAGGAAATCTATCAGCCAGCCGCCGCAGAATGCGCCTGAAGTGCTGCAGACCAGCAGAATGCTGCCGAGAAGATAGCCGGTTTGGGTCGCGCTAAGCCCAAATTTGCGGATGTACAGCGCTGGCGTCCAGTTCATCAGCGCATATTGGCACATCGCAAAGAACGAAAAGCCGATGAACAAGAAAAAGAAAGTTCCGGCATGTGCCCGGACGAACCGAAGCCCGTCTCCGATCGCAGGGGAGTGTGCCGTCGATACCACTGCTTGGCTCCGCGGATCGCGAATGGTCATCAGCACAGCGAGCGCGATCAGGAGGCCAGGGATGCCGACGATAAAAAACGTGAACTGCCAGGAGCGAATAGTGCCAAGCAGGCCGACGTCCACCAGCGGCGTGCTCTTGAGGAGGGCGATGACATAGCCGCCGACGAGAAAGGCCAGCCCTCCGCCCAAAAAAGCGCCCATCGAGTATGTCCCCAGTGCACGACCCAACTTCTCTCGTGGGAACATGTCACTGAGCATCGAATAGGTTGCAGGTGTCAGTGCGGCCTCACCGACGCCGACTCCAACACGAGCGACAAACATGTGCGCGAAGTTTCTGGCTAACCCACATGCGACAGTGGCCAAGCTCCAGAAAGCAATGCCCGCGGCGATGATACGTACGCGCGAGAAGCGATCGGCGAAGTAGGCGATCGGCAAACCCATGATCGCATAGAATAGCGAAAATGCCAGCCCGCTGAGCAGGCTGAATTGTGTGTCCGAAATGGCGAGGTCTGCTTTGATTTCTTCGATAAGCAGCGATAATATCTGGCGGTCGATGAACGAAAAAACATAGGCTAATGTAAGGAGCATGACGACGTACCACCGATAGGCGTTCGTGGTCGTCGATGGTTCCGTCAGGGTGTTCGTCATGCTCTGCTCCCCGAGAGCGCACTATGTCACCCCCACTTCAAATCCCGCGCACCACGCTAGCCCACCAATCGCTGGCGGGCTTCGAGTAATCTTGTATAATGCGATTTAATCACAAAAAAATCCTACGATAAAGCATATAAAATGACCTATACGCATTTTATGAGATTATGTTCAAAATTCCGGCTATTTATGCGGTCTCGAATCTATGTGCGCCCAAGGACAGGTCGGAGTGCTTATCTAACGGAGCAGTCAGCGGTCAGGACTTAGAACGCTGTAGTCGCCAGATTTATGGCAATGCGATCAGCCGTTTCGGTGACTCTTCCGATGACAGATTCATCGCGCAACAGGGCAAACATTTCTTCCGTCCCCACCGCACAGATGCTCCCAACTGCTTCCTTGGTTCCAGGCCGAAGGATGGGGGCGGCAATGCCTTTCAGGCCGCCTGTCAGTTCGTTACTGGTAACACAATATCCGTCCTTGCGTATCTTTTTGGTGGCCCGGAAAAATTCCTGCCATGACCAGTCATGATATGGATGATTGGCGTTGCCGGCAATTTTCTCCTCGAACAGTTTATGGAGTCGCCGACCTTTTTGATAGGAAAGGAGGACTTTTGATTGCGCGCCGGAGAATAGAGGTATGGGCTGGCCTCGTCCGAAATGGAATGCAAAGCTCTCCGTAGGTTCAACGATGTAAGTGTTGATGATCCGGTCGTCGTAAAACACACTGGAAAACACTGCGAGACGCGTTTCCTCAGCGAGTTGGTGCATCGCCTCCCGTCCTGCGATGAGAATAGGGTCGTATTGCCGCATCATCCAGTCCAGTTCGATGATACGTGGCCCAAGGCTATAATTGCCACTGCCCACCCGGGTTATGAGGCCAGCGTCGCAAAGATCTCTCACGTGCCGGTAGACCGTAGCTTTCGACAGACCTGTCCGTTCTAAAATAGTTTCAGCGCTTACCTGAAGAGAATCCGGGCCGAAGAAATCCAGGATTTCCAATATCTTGCTTAGTGTACTCATTTTCCTGCAGACCTTTATGACGTCTCCTGAGATGGGCGCCGATTTTCGGTTTCTAACTTGTCTTATTTTTTAAAACGGGGGCATGGTTCTCCGATAAGTTTCAGATTCTGTTGATTTATTCGGTTGTGTGCAGCGGCAAAAATTTAAACGTACCGACGAATATTCAAAATTCGGTTTTGGCCCAGACAAACGCTTGTCATCGACCCTGGCGTTAAGAGAAATCCTTCTGATGTAAGCAATCTGCTCCCGCCATATTCTCGTATAATGTGAATAATTTCGAATTTATACGCCTTTTTATTCGCTCTAAGTGGCTGATATCAATGGGCGGTCCGGCGTGCCTACGAGCTGCGAGGCATCGACCCGAAACAGACTATCAGGAACGCAAGCTAGCGCTGCTTGGGCGCAACCGTCTGTTTCACGAGTGCGTTTACTAGACCTGCCACGCAGAAGAAAATGTCATTAATTCTCATATATGTGGTTATAGCGGAATATTACTGGTTGATGACACGCAATTAATGTGATTTATTCTCAATATTGGTGGTCGCACGCCTTCGGACAGCTAAAAAATCCTGAAGCCGCACAATACGGCGCAACCGAAGCTGCCTCATCACCAAGCCGGCCAGGGGTGGTCATATTGGGGAGATACATCATGAACGCTTACATGCGGGGAAAGACGGCTACGCAGACCAACAGTGCACGGCTCGCCACCATTGCGCGCACGCACACCAGCGGATTGTGCGCGCTTGGACTGGCGCTTGTGCCAGCATATGCGTCCGCTCAGCAGACGGCAGGCCAGTCTGCCCGCGGTGCTTTAGAGAGTGGGGATATCATCGTTACCGCCCAGAAACGCGAAGAGCGTTTACGGGATGTACCAGTGCCCGTTACTGCCGTCAGTGCCAGCACCCTGATTGATCAGAACCAGACCAGAGCGCAGGACTTTTTCTCGAATGTTCCTGGCGTAAACGTTCAATTTCAGAACAATCGCGCACGATTGACAATCCGTGGCATAACAACAAGTCCTGTCACCGGAAATCCCGTCATCGGCTACACGGTTGATGATGCTCCTTACGGTTCATCCACAGGGCAGAGTGGTCTTTTCGGCTCAGCACCAGATCTGGACCCAAGCGACTTGGAGCGGATCGAGGTCCTGCGCGGCCCGCAAGGTACACTCTATGGCGCGAGCAGCATCGGCGGTCTCGTAAAATACATCACCACCGATCCTGATCTAAAGGAAGTCAGAGGCACGGTGGCGGTCGGGACAAATACAATTCGTGGTGCCGGTCAGGCGCTGGGATATAATGTCCGCGGAGCGATCAACCTCCCTCTCGGAGAAACTTTCGCAATTCGTGCCAGTGCGTTTACGCGGCACGATCCTGGTTACATAGACAACGTCGTTTCCGGGGAAAAGAACGTCAATTCGGGTACGGCAACGGGCGGGCGACTGTCGGCCTTGTGGAAGCCTTCTGAAACCTTCTCGGTGAAGCTTGGTGCATTATATCAAAACCGGGATGTGTTCGGTTCATCGAACGTGGATCCGCGCCTCGGATTTGGCTCCGGCTTTTTGCAGGCTGACGAGATCGGTGCCGGGCATGGCAACGGGAAGCAGCAACAGTATAGCGCAGTTATCAACGCTGGCTTTGAGGTGGTGCCGGTTTTCTGGACAGGATGCTAAGCTAATCCCGACCTGATGGATTGGTATGGGAATGAAGACGACGAGGAAGCGCTACAGCGCGGATTTCAAGGCTAAGGTCGCACTGGAGGCGATCCGCGGGGACCTGACGCTGGCGGAGCTGGCAGCCAAGCACGGCGTTCACCACACGATGATTGCGTCCTGGAAGCGCCAGGCCATCGACGGAATGGCCGGCACCTTCTCCGGCGCCGGCGATGCGACCAAGGCTGTCAGTGAGAGCGAGGTGGAGAAGTTGCACGCCAAGATCGGGCAACTGGTCGTGGAGCGGGATTTTTTATCGAAAGCCTTCGGTCGATGAGCG
Source organism: Sphingobium sp. BS19 (assembly GCF_027925545.1). Lineage (NCBI taxonomy): Bacteria > Pseudomonadati > Pseudomonadota > Alphaproteobacteria > Sphingomonadales > Sphingobiaceae > Sphingobium > Sphingobium sp. BS19. Next base: position 749 of record NZ_BSEF01000005.1, on the reverse strand, counting down.
TGGACCGGAGGCGGGCGATGGTTGAAGCTGCTCACCACCGCCTGTCGATCGCAGCGCAATGCCGCCTGTTGCGGATCAGCCGCTCGTCCTATTACTATGCGCCGGTGCCGGAAACGGGCGAGACGCTGGCGCTGATGGCGGTGATCGACGAGACCTTCATGGAGTGCCCTTGGTACGGCAGCCGCCAGATGGCGCGGCACCTACGCCGTGCCGGACACGAGATCGGTCGCCGTCGGGCACGGCGGTTGATGGCGAAGATGGGCCTGACGCCGATCTACCAGCGGCCGCGCACAAGTGATCCGCACCCGCAGCACCGGATCTATCCGTATTTACTGCGCAAGCTGGCAATCGAGCGGCCAAACCATGTGTGGTGTGCCGACGTGACATATATCCCCATGCGCCGGGGCTTCCTTTACCTGGTGGCGATCATGGACTGGGCAACCCGCAAGGTGCTGGCTTGGCGGCTGTCGAATACGATGGACGCTGGCTTCTGTGTCGCGGCGCTGGAGGAGGCACTGGCCCGCTTCGGCAGGCCAGAGATCTTCAATACCGATCAGGGTAGCCAATTTACGTCGCAAGCCTTCACCAACGTGCTGCGCGACGCCGAGGTCCGCATCAGCTGTCCGGCGTCAGCGCCAATGGCACAGATTTGAGGTTGTGAATTAAGGAGGATTTGGGCTTCGTCGTAGTGACGAAGGAACGAAGATGAAGCCCAAATCCTCCTTGAAAAAATCGGTGAAGGCTCCTGC